>NZ_JAAZUH010000002.1:0-334378 GCF_013185915.1 Stenotrophomonas bentonitica
TCGTCGGTATCCGTCCGGTCCAGAAGACCACCGTGACCGGCGTGGAAATGTTCCGCAAGCTGCTGGACCAGGGCCAGGCAGGCGACAACGCCGGTCTGCTGCTGCGCGGCACCAAGCGTGACGACGTCGAGCGTGGCCAGGTCCTGGCCAAGCCGGGTTCGATCAAGCCGCACACCACCTTCGAAGGCGAAGTGTACGTGCTGTCGAAGGACGAAGGCGGCCGTCACACCCCGTTCTTCAACGGCTACCGCCCGCAGTTCTACTTCCGTACCACCGACATCACCGGTAAGGCCAACCTGCCGGAAGGCACCGAAATGGTGATGCCGGGCGACAACGTGAAGATGGTCATCGAGCTGATCAACCCGGTCGCCATGGACGAAGGCCTGCGCTTCGCGATTCGTGAAGGTGGCCGTACCGTCGGCGCCGGCGTGGTCTCCAAGATCGTCGCGTAATCTGCTAGACTCTGCGCCCCCGATGTTGCCTGGGTAGGGCATCGGGGTCGCAACAAAACGGGAAAAGAGGCGCAGGACGCACCTCGTGTTCCCCAGACCAGGAAGGGTCGCGCCATTCAGGCAGTGTCAACAGGCCCCCTGTTGACCGCCGCCTTGCATGCGCGCTATACTTTTTGTCTGGGCAGATCGGGAGACCGGTCTGCCTCGATTTTTGAGGTCTATGGAAAGATCTTGTCGCCGTGCAGGAATGCGCGGCGTCCGCATTCAGGATATTCATGGGACAAGGCAACCCAGAGGCCTTGTCCGTCGCTCTTTTAACGAAGGAACCCACCGTCATGGCGGACCAAAAGATCCGGATTCGGCTGAAGGCGTTTGATCATCGTTTGATCGACCGTTCGGCCAGCGAGATCGTAGAAACGGCAAAGCGGACCGGCGCGCAAGTGCGTGGCCCGATCCCGCTGCCGACCAAGATCGAGCGTTACACCATTCTCGTTTCCCCGCACGTCGACAAGGACGCGCGTGACCAGTACGAGACCCGCACGCACAAGCGCGTGCTCGATATCGTTGACCCGAACGACAAGACCGTGGACGCGCTGATGAAGCTCGAACTGGCTGCCGGCGTCGACGTTCAGATCAAGCTGACCTGAGGACTACGACCATGACGAAGAAATATTCGTTGGGCTTCGTGGGCCGCAAGGCTGGCATGAGCCGCGTGTTCACCGAAGATGGCCAGGCCATCCCGGTGACCCTGATTGAAGCTACCCCGAACCGCATCGCGCAGATCAAGACCGTCGAAGCCGACGGCTACAGCGCCGTGCAGGTGACCGTCGGCGCGCGTCGCGCTGCCCTGGTCAACAAGCCGGAAGCCGGTCACTTCGCCAAGGCGAAGGTCGAAGCCGGTCGTGGCCTGTGGGAATTCCGCGTTGAAGACGCGCAGCTCGGCGATTTCGCCGTCGGCGGCGAAGTCAAGGCGGACATCTTCGAAGTTGGCCAGAAGGTCGACGTCCAGGGTGTCACCAAGGGTAAGGGCTTCCAGGGCACCATCAAGCGCTACAACTTCCGTATGGGCGATGCTACCCACGGTAACTCGCTGTCGCATCGCGCGCCGGGTTCGCTGGGTCAGCGCCAGACCCCGGGTCGTGTGTTCCCGGGCAAGAAGATGTCGGGCCACATGGGTGCCGTGCAGCAGAGCACGCAGAACCTGGAAGTTGTCAAGGTCGACGTCGAGCGCGGTCTGATCGCGATTCGTGGCGCCGTGCCTGGCGCTGCGGGTGGTGACGTGATCGTGCGTCCGGCTAGCAAGGCATAAGGAGAGATGACGATGGAACTCGTTATCACGGGTAGCAACAACAAGGTCTCGGTCTCCGATGCCGTGTTCGGTCGCGATTTCAGCGAAGATCTGGTCCACCAGGTCGTCGTTGCCTATCGCAACGCCGGTCGCGCCGGCACCAAGGCACAGAAGACGCGCTCTGAAGTGGCTGGTACCACCAAGAAGTCGAAGAAGCAGAAGGGCGGCGGTGCGCGTCATGGCGCGCTGACGGCTCCGATCTTCATCGGCGGCGGTGTCACCTTCGCGGCCAAGCCGCGCAGCTTCGAGCAGAAGGTCAACCGCAAGCAGTACCGTGCCGCCATGTGCGCGATCCTGTCCGAGCTGAACCGCCAGGGCCGTCTGACCATCGTGGAGGCCTTCGACGTCGAAGCGACCAGCACGAAGGCTCTGATCGCCAAGCTGGCCGGCCTGGAAGTGGGCAAGCGCCCGCTGATCGTCACTGAAGACGCCACCGAACACCTGTACCTGTCGGCCCGCAACATTCCCTACGTGGAAGTGCGTGACGTCCAGGGCCTGGACCCGGTGTCGCTGGTCGGTGCCGACACGGTCGTCATCACCGCTGATGCGGTCAAGAAGGTCGAGGAGTGGCTGGCATGAACAGCAACGAAAAAATCTTCAGCGTGCTGCGTGCCCCGCGTGTCTCCGAAAAGACCGCGCGCCTGCAGGAACATTCCAACCAGTATGTCTTCGAAATCTCGAACGAAGCCACCAAGGCCGATGTAAAGGCCGCGGTTGAGCAGCTGTTCGACGTCAAGGTCGAAGCGGTCAACGTGCTGAACGTGAAGGGCAAGAACAAGTCCTTCCGTAACCGCAACGGCCGTCGCGGCGATTGGCGCAAGGCATACGTGCGTCTCGCCGATGGCCAGTCCATCGATGTAACGGCCAAGGCCTGAGGTACATCCCATGCCATTGATGAAATTCAAGCCCACTTCCCCCGGCCGCCGTTCGGCCGTGCGCGTGGTTACGCCCGATCTGCACAAGGGCGCACCGCACGCAGCGTTGCTGGAGCCGAAGAGCAATTCCGGTGGTCGTAACCACCACGGTCGCATCACCGTTCGCCATGTGGGCGGTGGTCACAAGCAGCATTACCGTCTGATTGACTTCAAGCGCAACAAGGAAGGCATTCCGGCGCGCGTGGAACGCATCGAATACGATCCGAACCGCACCGCCCATATCGCCCTGCTGTGCTACGTCGACGGCGAACGCCGCTACATCATCGCACCGAAGGGCCTGAAGGCCGGTGACCAGGTGATCGCGGGTTCGGATGCGCCGATCAAGACCGGCAACACCCTGCCGCTGCGCAACATTCCGGTCGGTACCACCATCCACGGCATCGAACTGAAGCCGGGCAAGGGTGCCCAGATCGCGCGTGCCGCCGGCGCTGCCGTGCAGCTCGTCGCTCGTGAAGGCCTGTTCGCCACCCTGCGCCTGCGCTCGGGTGAAATGCGCAAGGTTCCGGTCGAGTGCCGCGCCACCATCGGTGAAGTCGGTAACGACGAGCACAACCTGGAAAAGCTGGGCAAGGCTGGCGCGAAGCGCTGGCGCGGTGTCCGCCCGACCGTTCGTGGTGCTGCCATGAACCCGGTTGACCACCCGCACGGTGGTGGTGAGGCGAAGGCCGGCCAGGGTAATCCGCATCCGGTCACCCCGTGGGGTGTCCCGACCAAGGGTTACAAGACGCGCAAGAACAAGCGCACCCAGCAGTTCATCGTCCGCGATCGTAGGGGCTAATCGACCATGGCACGTTCACTCAAGAAGGGCCCGTTCGTCGATCACCACCTCGTCAAGAAGGTGGAGTCCGCTGCGGGTAGCAAGAAGCCGATCAAAACCTGGTCGCGCCGTTCGATGATCCTGCCGGAAATGGTAGGCGTCACCATCGCCGTTCATAACGGCAAGAACCACGTTCCGGTGCTCGTCAACGAGAACATGGTCGGCCACAAGCTCGGCGAATTTGCCATCACCCGGACCTTCAAGGGTCACGGTGGTGACAAGAAGTCGGGCAAGTAAGGAGAGATGACAATGGAAGCGAAAGCAATCCTGCGCTCCGCGCGCATCTCTGCGCAGAAAGCCCGCCTGGTCGCTGACCAGGTGCGCGGCCTGCCGGCCGAGCGTGCGGTCAACCTGCTGAAGTTCTCGGACAAGAAGGCTGCCCACCTGATCAAGAAGGTGGTGGAGTCGGCTATTGCCAATGCCGAGAACAACCAGGGCGCCGACGTAGACGAGCTGAAGGTTCAGACCATCATGGTTGATGAAGGTCCGACCCTGAAGCGTTTCATGGCGCGGGCGAAAGGCCGCGGCACCCGCATCCTCAAGCGCACCAGCCACATCACTGTGGTTGTGGGCGCCGGCAAGTAAGCGGAAAGGAAAACACCATGGGTCATAAAGTTCATCCGATTGGTATCCGCCTCGGCATTTCCAAGGACTGGAACTCCAAGTGGTACGCCAACAAGGCCGAGTTCGCTGGTTATCTGGCGGCCGATCTGAAGGTGCGGGACATGCTGCGCAAGAAGCTCGCGCAGGCCGGCATCAGCAAGATCCTCATCGAGCGTCCGGCCAAGACCGCCCGCGTGACGATCCACACCGCCCGTCCGGGCGTGGTGATCGGCAAGCGTGGCGAGGACATCGAAAAGCTGCGTAAGGAAGTGAGCGAAATGATGGGCGTCCCGGCGCACATCAACGTCACCGAAGTGCGCAAGCCCGAGCTGGACGCACAGCTGGTTGCCGAGTCGATCGCGCAGCAGCTGGAGCGTCGCATCATGTTCCGCCGCGCCATGAAGCGCTCGGTCGGCAACGCGATGCGCCTCGGTGCCCTGGGCATCAAGGTCAACGTCGGTGGCCGCTTGAACGGTGCTGAAATCGCCCGTTCGGAGTGGTACCGCGAAGGCCGCGTGCCGCTGCACACGCTGCGTGCCGACATCGACTATGGCTTCGCTGAAGCCAAGACGACCTACGGCATCATCGGCATCAAGGTCTGGATCTACAAGGGCGAAGTTTTCGATTTCTCCCAGGTTGGCCAGGAAAAGCAGGACGACACCCCGTCGCGCAACGATCGTAACGATCGCGGCGACCGCGGTGACCGTCAGCGCCCGGCCCGTGAAGCGAGGTAACGACAATGTTGCAACCCAAGCGAACCAAGTACCGCAAGGTACACAAGGGCCGTAACGATGGCCTGAGCTGGAGCGCCAACGCTGTCAGCTTCGGCGAGTACGGCCTGAAGGCAACCGCCCACGGTCAGCTGACCGCGCGCCAGATCGAAGCGGCCCGCCGCTCGATCAGCCGCTACGTCAAGCGCGGTGGCAAGATGTGGATCCGAGTGTTCCCGGACAAGCCGATCACCAAGAAGCCCATCGAAGTCCGAATGGGTTCTGGTAAGGGCAACGTGGAATACTGGGTCGCCCAGATCCAGCCCGGCCGCATGATCTATGAAATTGAAGGTGTTGCAGAAGACGTGGCACGCGAGGCGTTCCGCCTGGCCGCTGCCAAGCTCTCCGTGACCACCACCTTCGTGACCCGGACGGTGATGTAATGGATATCAAACAACTTCGCGAAAAGTCGGCTGACGACCTGAAGTCCCATTTGGTTGACCTGCGTAAGGAGCAGTTCGCACTGCGCATGCAGCAGGTCACCGGGCAGCTGCCGAAGACTCACGAAACCCGCCGGGTCCGCCGCGAGATTGCTCGCGTCAAGACCCTGCTCGGCAGCACTAAGTAAGGATGGCCGCGATGAGCGACAATACTGAAAACAAGGCGCTGCGCACGGTCGAAGGCCGTGTCGTCAGCAACAAGATGGACAAGACGGTCACCGTGCTGGTGGAACGCCTGGTCAAGCACGCTCTGTACGGCAAGTACCTGAAGCGTTCGACCAAGCTGCACGCCCACGATGCCGATAACGCCTGCAACGAAGGCGATATCGTGCGCGTGACCGAGATTGCTCCGATGTCCAAGACCAAGAACTGGCGGGTGGTGGAAGTCGTCACCCGTGCAGCTCAATAAGGAGATCTGAATCATGATCCAGATGCAGAGCTACCTTGACGTCGCGGACAACTCGGGTGCCAAGCAGGTGATGTGCTTCAAGGTGCTGGGTGGTTCCAAGCGCCGTTACGCCGGCATCGGCGACATCATCAAGGTCACCGTGAAGGATGCGATCCCGCGCGGCAAGGTCAAGAAGGGTGAAGTGTATGACGCCGTCGTGGTGCGTACCCGCAAGGGTGTGCGTCGCGCCGATGGCTCGCTGATCCGTTTCGACGGCAACGCCGCGGTCCTGCTCAACAACAAGCAAGAGCCGATCGGCACCCGCATCTTCGGGCCGGTGACCCGTGAACTTCGTTCCGAGAAGTTCATGAAGATCGTCTCGCTCGCTCCCGAAGTGCTGTGAGCGACAGGAGATAATCATGGCTAACCGTATCAAGAAGGGCGACCAGGTCGTCGTCAACACCGGCAAGGACAAGGGCAAGCAGGGCGAAGTCGTCCGCGTCGACGGCGATCGTGTGATCGTCGCCAACGTGAACATCGTCAAGCGCCACACCAAGCCGAACCCGCAGGCAGGCGTTGCCGGCGGCGTGGTCGAGCGTGAAGCGTCGATCCATATCTCCAACGTGAATGTGCTCAACCCGGCTTCGGGCAAGGGCGAACGCGTTGGCTTCAAGGTGCTGGAGGATGGACGCAAACTGCGTGTGTTCCGCTCCAGCGGTGAGGCGCTCGACGCCTGAGGAATGTGAAGATGAGTTCCCGTCTCGAAAAGTTCTACCAGGAAGAAGTGGTGCCGGCGCTGATGAAGCAGTTCGGCTACACCAATCCGATGCAGGTCCCGAAGCTGGTCAAGGTCACCCTGAACATGGGTGTCGGCGAAGCGGCGACCAACAAGAAGATCCTGGAAAATGCCGTTGCCGACATGTCCAAGATCTCCGGCCAGAAGCCGATCGTGACCAAGTCCCGCGTGTCGGTGGCTTCGTTCAAGATCCGCGATGGCTGGCCGATCGGCTGCAAGACCACGCTGCGTCGTGCCAAGATGTATGAGTTCCTGGACCGCCTGATCAACATCTCGCTGCCGCGCGTGCGCGACTTCCGTGGTGTCTCCGGTCGTTCCTTCGACGGTCGCGGCAACTTCAACATGGGTGTGAAGGAGCAGATCATCTTCCCGGAAATCGACTTCGACGCTGTCGACGCGATCCGCGGCATGGATATCGCCATCACCACCACCGCCAAGACCGACGCGGAAGCGAAGGCGCTGCTCGCAGCGTTCAAGTTCCCGTTCCGTAACTGATACGTCGAGGATACCGAAATGGCAAAGACCTCCATGGTCAACCGCGACCTGAAGCGTGCGAAGCTGGCAGTGAAGTACGCCGGCAAGCGTGAAGAGCTGAAGAAGATCATCTCCAGCACGACCGCGACGTACGAAGAGAAGGAACAGGCCGTGATCAAGTTGCAGAAGCTGCCGCGCGATTCGTCGCCGAGCCGCCACCGCAACCGTTGCGAACTGTCGGGCCGTCCGCGTGGCGTGTACAGCAAGTTCGGCCTCGGCCGCAACAAGCTGCGCGAAGCCACCATGCGCGGCGACGTTCCGGGCCTGCGCAAGGCAAGCTGGTAAGGGGTCACTCCCTGGAAGAAGGTGAACTTGTTCAGGTTCACCTTCTCTCGAAAGAGCCCGACGCAAGTCGGGCTCTTTTTGTCGTATACTCCCGGTCTTGCCTCGTCAGGGGCAGGCGGTAGAGCGGGCCCCTGGTCCGCTGCTTCAGGTTCCAAAGGGTACTGGCCCATCCCAGACATTTAAAAAACAGCAAGATTTTCGCGAAAGCGGATATCGGTGCACTCAAAGGTATCGACTATGAGCATGACTGATCCCATCGCCGACCTGCTGGTACGCATCAAGAATGCGGCCGCGGTGGGCAAGCAGACGGTGAAGGCACCGTCCTCCAAGATCAAGGTTGCAATCGCAGAAGTGTTGAAGGCCGAAGGCTACATCACCGACCTGCGCGTGACCAAGACCGAGAACAACAAGGCCGAGCTTGAAATCGTCCTGAAGTATTTCGAGGGCAAGCCGGTCATCGAGACCCTGAAGCGCTTCTCGCGTTCGGGTCTGCGCCAGTACCGTGGCAAGTCCGAGCTGCCGAAGGTCCTGAACGGCCTGGGCATTTCCATCATTTCGACCTCCAAGGGCATCATGACTGATGCGCAGGCGCGCCAGTTGGGCGTCGGCGGCGAAGTCCTGTGCTTCGTGGCCTAAGGCGAGAAGGAGAAAGTTATGTCCCGCGTAGCCAAGAAGCCGGTCAACCTGCCCAAGGGCGTTGAACTGAACATCCAGCCGGAATCCATCAGCGTCAAGGGCCCGAAGGGCACCCTGGTGCTGCCGAAGGTTGCTGGCGTTGAAGTCACCATCGAAGACGGCGTTGCCACCCTGGCCGCCAACGACGCGAACCTGGTCCCGCTGACCGGTACCGTGCGCGCCATCCTGGCCAACATGGTCAAGGGCGTCACCGAAGGTTTCGAGCGCAAGCTCGAGCTGGTCGGCGTGGGTTACCGTGCTGCCATGCAGGGCAAGGACCTGAGCCTGTCGCTCGGTTTCTCGCACCCGGTCGTGTACGTGGCGCCGGAAGGCATCACCATCACCACCCCGACCCAGACCGAGATCCTGGTCCAGGGCGCGGACAAGCAGCTGGTGGGCGAAGTTGCCGCCAAGATCCGTGCGTACCGCAAGCCGGAGCCGTACAAGGGCAAGGGCGTGAAGTACTCCGACGAAGTCATCATCCGTAAGGAAGCCAAGAAGGCGTAAGGGCGAGTCCCTCTTTTTCGAGGGAAGAATCCTGTCTTCAGCTTTCAAGGAACATACACATGAACAAGAACATCGCTCGCCTGCGTCGCGCCAAGTCCACCCGCGCGCACATCCGCATCCTCGGCGTGCCGCGCCTGTCGGTGCTGCGCACCGGTCAGCACCTGTACGCACAGGTCTTCACCGCCGACGGCTCCAAGGTGCTGGCTGCTGCCAACACCACCCAGGCCGACGTCAAGGAAGGCCTGAAGAACGGCAAGAACAGCGACGCCGCCGCCAAGGTTGGCAAGCTGGTCGCCGAGCGCGCCAAGGCTGCGGGCATCGAGAAGGTCGCGTTCGACCGCTCGGGCTACCGCTACCACGGCCGCATCAAGGCACTGGCCGATGCAGCCCGCGAAGGCGGCCTGCAGTTCTAAGGGATAAGGAGGCGGGGCTGGTCCCCGCTTCCGCCTGCCTGCCGGCACGGGCTGTGCCGGGCGACGTCCTTCTTCTGCAGGGGCGCTCGATCCACCGCTCCACTTCACAGCTATAAGCGGCCCAGAGCCGTACATAATCCAATCAATCAAGGAATCAACATGGCAGAAGAACGTCAGCAGCGGGGTCGCGATCGCGACCGCAACCGCGAAGAGAAAGTCGACGACGGCATGATCGAAAAGCTGGTCGCGGTCAACCGCGTCAGCAAGACCGTCAAGGGTGGCCGCCAGTTCACCTTCACCGCACTGACCGTGGTCGGTGACGGCGCAGGCAAGGTCGGCTTCGGTTATGGCAAGGCGCGCGAAGTGCCGGTCGCCATCCAGAAGTCGATGGAGCAGGCTCGCAAGAACCTGGCCGACGTCGATCTGAACAACGGCACCCTGTGGCACCCGGTGAAGTCCGGCCACGGCGCAGCCCGCGTGTTCATGATGCCGGCCTCGGAAGGTACCGGTGTGATCGCCGGTGGTGCCATGCGCGCCGTCCTGGAAGCCGTTGGCGTCAAGAACGTGCTGGCCAAGGCCGTCGGTTCGCGCAACCCGATCAACCTGGTTCGCGCCACGTTGAAGGGTCTGTCGGAAATGCAGTCGCCGGTCCGCATCGCGGCCAAGCGCGGCAAGAAGGTGGAGGATCTCAACCATGGCTGATGACACCGCCAAGACCGTCAAGGTCCGCCTCGTCGGCGGCCTGCGTGGCACCCAGTCGCGTCACCGCCTGTCGGTGCGTGCCCTGGGCCTGAACAAGCTCAACGATGTGCGTGTACTGAAGGACAGCCCGCAGGTTCGCGGCCTGATCAACAAGGTCCACTACCTCGTCAAGGTTGAGGAATAATCCAATGACCATGCATCTCAATGAACTGAGCCCGGCACCGGGCGCGCGCAAAGAGCGCACCCGCGTGGGCCGTGGTATCGGCTCGGGCCTGGGCAAGACCTGTGGCCGCGGCCACAAGGGCTCGTTCGCCCGTAAGGGTGGCGGCAAGATCAAGGCAGGCTTCGAAGGCGGCCAGACCCCGATGCAGCGTCGTCTGCCGAAGGTCGGTTTCCGTTCGAAGATGGCCAAGGACACTGCCGAAGTGCTCTCGTACCATCTGGACCGCCTGGAAGCCGGCGAGATCGATTTTGCCGCGCTGCGCGCTGCGAAGCTGGTCCCGAGCACGGCCAAGCAGGCCAAGATCGTCATGAAGGGTGGCCTGACCAAGGCCTTCACCCTGAAGGGCATCGCTGCAACGGCCGGTGCCAAGGCCGCGATCGAAGCTGCCGGCGGCAGCGTACAGGAGTAAGACATGGCGCAAGCTGGCATTGGTAACCTGGGCGGCGGGCTCGGCAAGTTCACGGAACTTCGCCAGCGTCTGCTGTTCGTCGTCGGGGCTTTGATCGTCTACCGCATCGGCTGTTATGTGCCGGTGCCGGGCGTCAATCCCGATGCCATGCTTGCGCTCATGGAGGCGCAGGGCGGCGGTATCGTGGACATGTTCAACATGTTCTCGGGCGGCGCCCTGCACCGTTTCAGCATTTTCGCGCTGAACGTGATGCCGTACATTTCGGCGTCCATCGTGATGCAGCTGGCGGTCCACATCTTCCCGGCGCTCAAGGCGCTGCAGAAGGAAGGTGAATCCGGCCGTCGCAAGATCACCCAATATTCCCGCATCGGCGCCGTGTTGCTGGCGGTGGTGCAGGGCGGCAGCATCGCGCTGGCGCTGCAGAACCAGCTGTCCCCGACCGGTGCGCCGGTGGTGTACGCGCCGGGCATGGGCTTCGTGCTCACCGCCGTGGTCGCGCTGACCGCAGGCACCATCTTCCTGATGTGGGTCGGCGAGCAGGTCACCGAGCGCGGCATCGGCAACGGTGTGTCGCTGATCATCTTCGCCGGCATCGTGGCCGGCCTGCCGGGCGCGGTCATCCACACCTTCGACGCGTTCCGCGAGGGCAACCTGCAGTTCATCCAGCTGCTGCTGATCGCGCTGGTGGTGCTGGCCTTCACCTTCTTCGTGGTGTTCGTCGAACGCGGCCAGCGCCGCATCACGGTGAACTACGCACGTCGCCAGGGCGGCCGCAACGCGTACATGAACCAGACCTCGTTCCTGCCGCTGAAGCTGAACATGGCGGGCGTGATCCCGGCCATCTTCGCCTCCAGCATCCTGGCGTTCCCGACCACCCTGGCCATGTGGTCCGGCCAGGCCAGCTCGGCTACCTGGCTGCAGAAGGTAGCCAACGCCCTGGGTCCGGGCGAACCGCTGCACATGATCGTGTTCGCGGCGCTGATCACCGGTTTCGCGTTCTTCTATACCGCGCTGGTGTTCAACTCGCAGGAAACCGCCGACAACCTGAAGAAGTCGGGCGCGCTGATTCCGGGCATCCGTCCGGGCAAGGCCACCGCCGACTATGTCGACGCCGTGCTGACCCGCCTGACCGCGGCCGGTTCTGCGTACCTGGTGATCGTCTGCCTGCTGCCGGAAATCATGCGCACGCAGCTGAACGCCTCGTTCTACTTCGGCGGCACCTCGCTGCTGATCGTGGTGGTGGTGGTGATGGACTTCATTGCGCAGATCCAGGCGCACCTGATGTCGCACCAGTACGAGAGCCTTCTGAAGAAGGCCAACCTGAGGGGCGGCAACCGCGGCGGTTTTGCCCGCGGCTGATAAGCCTGTTACACTTTCGTCTTCCTGACGTGATGGTCCTCCGCTTCGCGGACCTGGCCACACAAACGAAGGGCGGCCCCCGCAGCGGTTCCGGGTGGGGGTGAGATCGGGTGGTTCCGCGCTGGAGTAGCGCGGGCGGCACCGGGGGGAGGGCTCGCAAGGGTCCATCCATCGAGGTCAACCTGGTCCGGCGCCGGAGCCTGGGCACACTCCCTGGGCCGGGTCCATGAAACCTTTCAGGTTTCACGGGCTTCCAAGCACACCGGAACCTTGTTAGTATTGCTGGTTCAATTTTTGATCCATCCTGCCGGATTCGCGCGCCTTCAAGGTGCGCTGTCGGCCATCACTCAGCTGGAGAACCGCGTCATGGCGCGTATTGCAGGCGTCAACCTGCCAGCCCAGAAGCATGTCTGGGTCGGGTTGCAAAGCATTTACGGCATCGGCCGTACCCGTTCGAAGAAGGTCTGCGACGCTGCAGGCGTCACTTCGACCACCAAGATCCGCGATCTGTCGGAGCCGGAAATCGAGCGTCTGCGCTCGGAAGTGGCCAAGTACATCGTGGAAGGCGATCTGCGCCGTGAAATCGGTATCGCGATCAAGCGCCTGATGGACCTGGGCTGCTACCGCGGTCTGCGTCACCGTCGCGGCCTGCCGCTGCGTGGTCAGCGCACCCGTACCAACGCCCGCACCCGCAAGGGCCCGCGCAAGGCGATCAGGAAGTAAGGGACCTAAGAAATGGCTAAGCCCGTCGCTAAGACCAAGAAGAAGATCAAGCGCGTCGTCACTGACGGCGTTGCCCACGTCCACGCTTCGTTCAACAACACCATCGTGACCATCACCGACCGCCAGGGCAACGCTCTGTCGTGGGCGACGTCCGGTGGCGCTGGCTTCCGCGGTTCGCGTAAGTCCACCCCGTTCGCTGCCCAGGTGGCTGCCGAGAAGGCCGGCCGTGCCGCGCTCGACTACGGCGTCAAGTCCCTGGAAGTCCGCATCAAGGGCCCGGGTCCGGGTCGTGAGTCGGCCGTGCGCTCGCTGAACAACGTGGGCTACAAGATCACCAACATCATCGACGTGACGCCAATCCCGCACAACGGGTGCCGTCCGCCGAAGAAGCGTCGCGTCTAAAGGAGCGATAAGAAATGGCTCGTTATATCGGTCCTACCTGTAAGCTCGCCCGCCGCGAAGGCGCCGACCTTTCCCTCAAGAGCCCGGCCCGTGCGCTGGACTCCAAGTGCAAGCTGGAGCAGAAGCCCGGCCAGCACGGCGCGACCGCCCGCAAGGGCAAGCTGTCCGACTACGCCACCCAGCTGCGTGAAAAGCAGAAGGTCAAGCGTATCTACGGTCTGCTGGAGCGTCAGTTCCGCAACTACTACAAGAAGGCCTCGACCAAGAAGGGCAACACCGGCGAGAACCTCCTGCAGCTGCTGGAAACCCGCCTGGACAACGTTGTCTACCGCATGGGCTTCGCAGTGACCCGTCCGGCTGCCCGTCAGCTGGTCTCGCACCGCGGTGTCACCGTGAACGGCAAGTCGGTCAACCTGGCTTCGTACCAGGTCAAGGCTGGCGACGCTGTTGCCCTGTCCGAGAAGGCTGCCAAGCAGCTGCGCGTGCAGGAAGCCCTGACTGTGTCCAGCACGCATGACCTGCGTCCGTCGTGGATCGAAGTCGATGCAGGCAAGTTCGCCGGCATCTTCAAGGCCGTGCCGGATCGTTCGGACCTGCCTGCGGATATCAACGAAGCGCTGATCGTCGAGTTGTATTCGAAGTAATTCACATTGGAGAGCCCCCGGCGACGGCCGGGGGTTCACTAGGAGAACCCGCAACATGACGGTTACCGCCAACCAGGTTCTGCGTCCTCGCGGTCCGCAGATCGAACGCCTTACCGACACCCGCGCCAAGGTCGTTATCGAACCCTTGGAGCGTGGTTACGGGCATACGCTGGGCAACGCCCTGCGTCGCGTGCTGCTGTCGTCCATCCCGGGCTTCGCCATCACGGAAGTCGAGATCGACGGCGTCCTGCACGAGTACACCACCCTCGAAGGCCTGCAGGAGGACGTGCTTGAAGTCCTGCTCAACCTGAAGGACGTGGCGATCCGTATGCACACTGGTGACAGCGCCACGCTGTCGCTGTCCAAGCAGGGTCCGGGTGTCGTGACCGCTGCCGATATCAAGGTCGACCACAACGTCGAGATCCTCAACACGGATCATGTCATCTGCCACCTGACCAAGGACACGGCAGTCAACATGCGCCTGAAGATCGAGCGTGGTTTCGGCTACCAGCCGGCCGCCGCGCGTCGTCGTCCGGACGAAGAAACCCGTGCCATCGGTCGTCTGGTCCTGGACGCGTCGTTCTCGCCGGTCCGTCGCGTCGCCTATTCGGTGGAAGCGGCCCGCGTCGAACAGCGTACCGATCTGGACAAGCTGGTGCTGGACATCGAAACCAACGGCACGATCGATGCCGAGGAAGCCGTGCGCACCGCCGCCGACATCCTCAGCGATCAGCTGTCGGTGTTCGGTGACTTCACCCACCGCGACCGCGGTGCGGCCAAGCCGGCCAACAACGGCGTGGATCCGGTGCTGCTGCGCCCGATCGACGACCTGGAACTGACCGTGCGTTCGGCGAACTGCCTGAAGGCCGAGAGCATCTACTACATCGGCGATCTGATCCAGAAGACCGAAGTGGAGCTGCTCAAGACCCCGAACCTCGGCAAGAAGTCGCTGACCGAGATCAAGGAAGTCCTCGCCCAGCGTGGTCTTTCGCTCGGCATGAAGCTGGAGAACTGGCCGCCGGCCGGTGTCGCCCAGCACGGCATGCTCGGCTGATCGAGTGTCACAGTTTTACCCCGCACCTTCGGGTGCGGGGGCTTTACCCGCAGCATCTCGCACCGACAGGCACCAGCCTGCGGTGACGGCCGGCCAGGAGGGCCGGCACCGGACCATCCGCAGTCCAAGCAGCAACGCCGGGAAGGCGACAGCGAAACCCAACCGATCCAACATTCTTTGAAGGAATACCCGTCATGCGTCACATGAAATCCGGCCGCAAGTTCAGCCGTACCAGCGCCCACCGCGAAGCGATGTTCAAGAACATGGCCGCGTCGCTGTTCAAGCACGAGCTGATCAAGACCACCCTGCCGAAGGCCAAGGAACTGCGCCGCGTCGCCGAGCCGCTGATCACCCTGGCCAAGGTCGACTCCGTCGCCAACCGCCGTCTGGCCTTCGCCCGTCTGCGTGACAACGAAGCCGTTGGCAACCTGTTCACCACCCTGGGCCCGCGCTACGCGAACCGTCCGGGCGGCTACCTGCGACTGCTGAAGTGCGGTTTCCGCGCCGGCGACAACGCGCCGATGGCCTACGTGGAACTGGTTGACCGCCCGGCCGTTGCCGAAGCCGTCGAAGAATAATCTTCGACTGGCGGTACCCCAGGAATCATCGAGAAACCCGGCCTTGTGCCGGGTTTTTTGTTGGGTGCCTTCTTTGACGTCTAACGTCAACGTCAAAGGCACTGGTGATTTGCTGGTCACTGTGGGGCCCCGACCAGTACGGGTTTGCGGGGGACGCCGTAAACCCATCCATGGGGGCTAAGTCGCGGCATCCATGCCGCTCATTCCCCCGCAAACCCGCACCGGCCGGGGCCCAGAAAGTTGGTCGGTGAGCAGGTGGCCCATCGGCCGGGCGTGGGAGGTCGCAATCGTTTGGATGCCGGGCTGCGCCCGTCGCCTCTCCGTTGTGGAGCCGGGCTCTGCCCGGCTGCTCTTCCCCAACGAAGTAGTGCCGGGCGTGCCCGGCGTGCCTCAGATCGCGACCTCCCACGCCCAGCCATTGGGCCCCATGCGCACCGACGCAACTTCGGGGCCACGTCGGGGATGGGTTTGCGGGGGAATGAGCCGCATGGATGCGGCGACTTAGCCCCCATGGATGGGTTTACGGCGTCCCCCGCAAACCCATCCCCGGCGTGGCCGGGCAGTGGAGCCTTCAGCCCTGCAGCTGTTCGCCCAGATACAAACAGAACAGTGCAGTCGGCAACTGAAGCCGACATACGGCAATACGCCACAGGCCAAGCCATTCACCACCCTGTTAATCTTGGCACCTGGACATTTCACGAGTATCTGCAATGAATCCATTGCGCTGGAATTACCGCGCCCAGTTCCTGCTGGGGTTCCTGGTCTGCGCCGCCCTGCTGGGCTATGCCATCTGGTTGCAGTTGAAGATGGGCCTGGAACCGTGCCCGCTCTGCATCTTCCAGCGCATCGCGTTTGCCGCGCTCGGCCTGCTGTTCCTGATCGGGGCCCTGCATGGCCCGCGTGACCGGCCTGGGCGGATCACCTATGGCGTGCTGGCCTTCATTGCCGCTGCCGTGGGCATCGGCATTGCCGGACGCCATGTGTACGTGCAGATGCTGCCCCAGGACATGGGCTCCAGCTGTGGGCCGCCGCTGTCGTTCCTGAGCGAAACGATGGGCCCGTTCGAAGTGTTCCGCACCGTGCTGACCGGTACCGGTAACTGCGGCAACATCGACTGGACCTTCCTCGGCCTGACCATGCCCATGTGGAGCCTGGTCTGGTTCACCCTGCTGGGTTTGTGGGCGCTGGTGGTCAGCTTCCGCCGCGTTGCCCGCCGCCACTGATTGTTTTTACCCCCTCGATTGACTGGATACTGCGATGACTGCCTCCGACCGCGCCACCCCGAACGCTTCCGTGCCGACCGACTGGTCGCCCGAGAGCTGGCGCGGCCGGCCCGCGCTGCAGATGCCGACCTATCCTGATCCGGTCGCGCTCGAGGCCTCCCTGCATGAGCTCAAGCGCCTGCCGCCGCTGGTGACCTCGTGGGAGATCCTCTCGCTCAAGCAGCAGCTCGCCGAAGCCCAGGAAGGCAAGCGGTTCCTCCTGCAGGGTGGCGACTGCGCCGAGAACTTCAGCGACTGCGAATCCACCACCATCTCCAACCGGCTCAAAGTCCTGCTGCAGATGAGCCTGGTGATGGTGCACGGCATGCGCAAGCCGGTCATCCGCGTCGGTCGTTTCGCCGGCCAGTACGCCAAGCCGCGCTCGGCCGACACCGAGACCCGCGATGGCGTCACCCTGCCGAGCTACCGTGGTGATGTGATCAACGCACCCGAGTTCACCGAAGCCGCGCGCCTGCCCGATCCGCGCCGCATGCTGCAGGCCCACGCGCACTCGGCCATGACCATGAACTTCGTGCGCGCCCTGATCGATGGCGGCTTCGCCGACCTGCACCATCCCGAATACTGGAACCTCGACTGGGTACGGCACTCCCCGCTGGCCACCGACTACCAGAAGATGGTCTCCTCGATCGGCGACGCCGTGCATTTCATGGAGACCCTCTCCGGTGCCCAGGTGTACAACCTCAACCGGATCGACTTCTACACCTCGCACGAAGCCCTGCTGCTGCCCTACGAACAGGCGCTGACCCGCCAGGTGCCGCGCCAGCACGGCTGGCTCAATCTCAGCACCCACTACCCCTGGATCGGCATGCGCACCGCCGCGCTCGATGGCGCCCACGTCGAGTACCTGCGGGGCGTGCGCAACCCGATTGCGATCAAGGTCGGTCCGTCCGTGCAGCCCGACCAGCTGCTGCGCCTGATCGACGTGCTCAACCCCGAGGATGAACCCGGCCGCCTCAGCTTCATCCATCGCATGGGCGCCGCGCAGATCGCCGAGAAGCTGCCGCCGTTGCTGGAGGCCGTCAAGCGCGATGGGCGTCGCGTGCTGTGGGTGTGTGATGCCATGCACGGCAATACCGAAAGCACCAGCAACGGCTTCAAGACCCGTCGCTTCGACAACGTGCGCAGCGAAGTCGAACTGTCCTTCGACCTGCATGCCGCAGCGGGTACCCGCCTCGGTGGCGTGCACCTCGAGCTGACCGGCGAGGATGTCACCGAGTGCACCGGCGGCGCGCGCGAATTGACCGAGCGCGACCTGGAGCGTGCGTACCGTTCTTCGGTGGATCCGCGCCTGAACTACGAACAGTCGCTGGAAATTGCGATGGCGATCGTGCGCAAGCAGGGCGGCGCGACGGCGTAAACCCCACGGACACGCGTGGCGTGTCCCTACATTACGATCATGCTGGTTCTGTCACCGTAGATCCCGTATTTGAATCAATGCGGGAGCACGCATGCGAGTGGATTGGCAGGAAGCGGCCGCCTATCTATGGCCGATCGGGATCGCCCTGGCGATCGGCATCACCGGCTGGTGGCTGCTGATGCTGTTGACCCGTCGGCTCAAGGGCCGTGACTACCGGCGTGCGCGCATCGCGCGGGTGATCAGCAGACCGCTCGCCTTCGCGCTGCCGATGCTGGTGCTGATTCCGGCACTGGAAGCCACCCCGCTGGACGGGCGCTGGCTCGATCAGTCCCTGCGCCTGCTGCACATCGGCCTTACCGCCTGCGTCATCTGGCTGCTGGTGCGCGCCGTGGCCGCGGGCGAACAGGCGATCCTGCGCGACAATCCGATGGAGGTCGCCGACAACCTGGAAGCGCGTCGCATCCAGACCCAGACCCGCGTGCTCAGCCGCGTGCTGATGGGCGCGATCATCCTGGTCGGCGCCTCGATGGTGCTGCTCACCTTCCCGATGGTGCGCCAGATCGGTACCGCACTGCTGGCCTCGGCCGGCATCATCGGCCTGGTCGCTGGCATCGCGGCCAAGCCCGTGTTCGGCAACCTCATCGCCGGCCTGCAGATCGCCCTGACCCAGCCGATCCGGCTGGATGACGTGGTGATCGTCGAAGGCGAGTGGGGCCGGGTCGAAGAGATCGGCAGCAGCTACGTGGTCGTCCGCATCTGGGACGAACGGCGCATGGTGGTGCCGCTGACCTGGTTCATCGAGAACCCCTTCCAGAACTGGACCCGGCGCAGCGCCGACCTGCTCGGCACCGCGTTCCTGTGGCTTGACTACCGCGCACCGATCGTGGCGATCCGCGCCGAGCTGGAGCGCATCTGCAAGGGGGAGCCGCTCTGGGATGGCCGCGTGTGCGTCACCCAGGTCACCGAAACCAGCGAACACACCCTGCAGGTCCGCCTGCTGGTCAGTGCGCGCAACTCCGGCGACGCCTTCGACCTGCGCTGCATCGTGCGCGAACGCATGCTCGATTTCCTCGCCCGCGAGCACCCGCAGGCACTGCCGCGCACCCGCGCCGAGCTGCTTGAACGCCCCGATCCGCCCGCCCGCACCCCGCGCTCGCAACCGGCCGACGACGTACGCTCGCCCGGCGCCGAAGACGGCCCGCCGGCGGTGGTGCCGGTGGACGAGCCAACCGTGGGGTAACGGTTATCGCGGGGTGTCGTTGCCGAAGGTTGGCGGCTTCCGCGCCCGCGTGCGCTGCTCGTAGTCGTACGCCAGCTCGATCAGCTTCGGCTCGCTCCACGCGGTGCCCATGAACAGCAGCCCCAGCGGCAGCCCGTTCACGTGTGCCATCGGCACGCTCAGGCTGGGATAGCCCGCCACGGCGGCGGCGCTGTAGTTGCCGCCGGGAAACGCGTCTGTCTCGCCGGTGCGGATCGGCCATGCCGTGCCCGTGGTCGGCGCCACCAGCGCGTCCAGGCGGTCGGCCTTGAGCGCCGCGTCGATCCCCTCGGGGCCGGCCAGGCGGCGCGCCTGGGTGCGCGCGGCGATGTAGGCGGGGCTGCCCAGTCCGTCGGCCTGCGCGGCGCGCTCCATCAGGTCCTGGCCGAACAGCACCAGTTCCTTGTCGGCGTGTTCGCGGTTGTAGGCAATGATCCCGTCCAGGTCGCGGACCGGCGCCTGGTGGCGGGTCAGGTAGCGCTGCATGCCCGCCTTGAACTCGTGCAGCAGCACCATCTGTTCGGCCTCTTCCCACTGGCCCTGGGTCGGCAGCTGCACCGGCACCACCACCGCGCCGGCGTCGCGCAGGACGCCCACTGCGTGCTGCAGGGCCGGGGCAACCCCGGGCAGCTGGTCCAGCGGGCCGTGCAGCACGCCGATGCGGGCGCCGCGCAGGCCGTCCGGGGTCAATCGCGCGGTGTAGTCGTACACCGCCCGGCCGGGCATGGTCGCGGTCGCCGGGTCGGCGTCGTCGCGGCCGGCCATCGCGGTCAGCAGGGCGGCCGCGTCGGCCACGCTGCGGGTGATCGGGCCGGCGGTGTCCTGGCTGAAGGAGATCGGCACGATCCCGTCGCGGCTGACCAGGCCGACCGTCGGCTTCAGTCCAACCACCCCGTTCATCGCTGCCGGGCAGACGATGCTGCCGTCGGTTTCGGTGCCCACCGCGGCGGCGGCCAGGTTGGCGGAGACCGCCACCGCGCTGCCGCTGCTCGAACCGCAGGGCGTGTAGCCGAGCCGGTAGGGGTTGCGGGTCTGCCCACCGCGCGCGCTCCAGCCGGAGATCGACGCGCTGGACCGGAAGTTGGCCCACTCGCTGAGGTTGGTCTTGCCCAGGATCAGCGCGCCGGCCGCGCGCAGTCGGGTGACCAGGAAGGCGTCGTCCGGGCGGAACCCGGTCAACGCCAGCGAGCCGGCACTGGTCGCCATCGGGCGCGCGCCGATGTTGTCCTTGAGCAGCAGCGGAATGCCGTGCAGCGGCCCGCGCAGCTGTCCGCGGCGGCGTTCGGCATCCAGCGCGGCCGCTTCCTTCAGCGCATCGGGGTTGAGCTCCAGCACTGCATTGAGGCGCGGTCCGGCGCGGTCCAGCTGGGCGATCCGCTCCAGGTAGGCGCGGGTCAGGGTGACGCTGTCCAGCTCGCCGGCGGCCATCGCGGCTTGCAGCTGGGTGATGTCGGTTTCCGCGTAGGCGAACGGCGTGTCCGCCGGCGCGGCCGCATGCGCCTGGTTGAACAGATGCGCAGGCGAGGGCGTACAGCCCGCAGAGGCCAGGGCCAGGATCAAGGCAGTGAGTGGCAGGCGCATCCGTGTATCCCCGGTACCCGTGCTCAGGCTAACCAGCGCATGCCGCGCTTGGCAACTCTCAGGCCGGCGGATGGGCCGGACCATGGCGCTTGCGGATGTCGCGGGCGAGCACGCCGACCACGATGAGGTTGATCACCAGCACCGTCCACGAGGCCCAGCCCGGGTGGCGGATGATCGCGAAAATGTCGAACGGCAGGTAGATGCCGGCGGTGACGCAGCCCAGCCAGGAGGCCCAGGCCTTGGCGCGCCAGAGGCCCCATGCCTCGAAAAGATGCAGGATGCCGTAGGCGACCATGGCGGCAGCGGCCAGGTGCACGGCATCGGGGCTGATCATGTTGAGCAGCGAGGGCAGGGTGCCGTGATCCGGGTCCAGGCTGAAACGCCGGATCAGGGCATTGACCCCATCGCGCAGTGGCTGTGGGCCGAGTACTTCCAGCCCGGTGGCAGCCAGCAGCGCCAGGACCGCCTTGCTGGCTTCCAGCAAGGCGATCAGGTGAAGCCCCGGATGCTTGTGAGGATCCGGGTTGTAGGCGGTGTCGGTCACGAGGGTCCGATCAGCCGCGCGAGGCCTTCTTGCGGTCGCTTTCGGTCAGGAACTTCTTGCGCAGGCGGATCTCCTTCGGGGTGATCTCGACCAGCTCGTCGTCCTCGATGAAGTCCAGGGCCTGTTCCAGCGAGTACTTGATCGCCGGCGACAGCTGGATCGCATCGTCCTTGCCCGAAGCGCGCATGTTGGTCAGCGGCTTGGTCTTGATCGCGTTGACGGTCAGGTCGTTGTCCTTGGAGTGGATACCGACCAGCTGGCCTTCATACACGTTGTCGCCTTCGGCAGCGAAGAGCTTGCCGCGTTCCTGCAGCGGGCCAAGCGAGTACGCCGGGGTGGCGCCCGGGGCATTGGCGATCATCACGCCGTTGATGCGCTTGGCGATCGCGCCCTGTTCCTTCGGACCGTAATGGTCGAACACGTGGAACAGCAGGCCCGAACCCTGGGTCAGGGTCTTGAACTCGTTCTGGAAACCGATCAGGCCACGGGCCGGGATCTGGTATTCCAGGCGCACGCGGCCCTTGCCGTCCGGCTCCATGTTCTTCAGCGCGCCCTTGCGGGTGCCCAGCTTCTCCATGACGCCGCCCTGGTGCTGCTCTTCGATGTCCACCACCAGCTGCTCGATCGGCTCCATGGCCTGGCCGTCGATCTGCTTGATGATCACTTCCGGGCGCGACACGGCCAGTTCATAGCCTTCGCGACGCATGTTCTCGATCAGCACCGACAGGTGCAGTTCGCCACGGCCGGAGACCAGGAACTTGTCGGCGTCTTCCAGCTGTTCCACCTTCAGGGCCACGTTGTGGACCTGTTCGCGGTCCAGGCGGTCCTTGATCTGGCGGCTGGTCAGGAACTTGCCACCGGACAGGTCCTTGTTGCCGGCGAACGGCGAGTTGTTGACCTGGAAGGTCATCGAGATGGTCGGTTCATCCACGGTCAGCGCCGGCAGCGCTTCCGGGGTTTCCGGGTGGCACAGGGTGTCGGAGATGGTCAGCTCCGGAATACCGGAGATGGCGACGATGTCGCCGGCTTCGGCGGTGTCCTGCTCGATGCGCTCCAGGCCCAGGAAGCCCAGCACCTGCGCGACCTTGCCGTTGCGCTTCTTGCCTTCACGGTCGATCACCGCGACCTGCATGTTCTTCTTCAGGGTGCCGCGCTGGATGCGGCCGATGCCGATCACGCCCACGAAGTTGTTGTAGTCCAGCTGGCTGATGCGCATCTGGAACGGACCTTCCGGGTCCACTTCCGGCTTCGGCGCGTGCTGCATGATCGCTTCGTAAAGCGGGGTCATGTCGCCGTCGCGCACGCTGTCTTCCAGGCCGGCGTAGCCGTTCAGGGCCGAGGCGTAGACGATCGGGAAGTCGAGCTGCTCATTGGTGGCGCCGAGCTTGTCGAACAGGTCGAAGACCTGGTCGATCACCCAGTCCGGACGCGAGCCCGGGCGGTCGACCTTGTTGACCACCACGATCGGCTTGAAGCCCATCGCAAAGGCCTTCTGGGTCACGAAGCGGGTCTGCGGCATCGGGCCGTCCATCGCGTCGACCAGGATCAGCACGGTGTCCACCATCGACAGCACGCGCTCCACTTCGCCGCCGAAGTCGGCGTGTCCGGGGGTGTCGACGATGTTGATGCGGTTCTTGATCCCGGTCCGCTTGTCTTCCCAGGTGATGGCCGTGTTCTTGGCCAGGATCGTGATGCCACGTTCCTTTTCCTGGTCATTGCTGTCCATCACGCGCTCGGCGAGCACGGTGCGCTCGGAGAGGGTGCCGGACTGCTTGAGCAGCTGGTCGACGAGGGTGGTCTTACCGTGGTCGACGTGGGCGACGATGGCGATGTTGCGAAGATTTTCGATAGACATGCGAAAGGGGGCCAGTCGGCGCCGGATTTGGAAAAAGAAGTCCATCATTATACGGCTTTCATGACAGAACGCGAAAAGGCCCGTCTGCGCATTCAGGTGGGGCCCCGGGCGGCCCCCCGGCACCGCCCGTTCATCCATCGTCGGGGATGCCCGATCCGCTGCCGGGTGTAGAATCAGGGGGCTCAATACACCCCCGAATTCCCAAGGATCCACATGTCCCTTATCGCTACCTTCGACACCACCCAGGGCCCGATCAAGGTCGAGCTGTTCGCCGACAAGGCGCCGCTGACCGTGGCCAACTTCGTGAACCTGGTCAAGAAGGGCTTCTACGACGGCCTGATCTTCCACCGCGTGATCCCCGACTTCATGATCCAGGGCGGCTGCCCGCAGGGTCGTGGCACCGGCGGCCCGGGCTACAAGTTCGAAGATGAGAAGAACGGCGTGAAGCACCAGGTCGGTTCGCTGTCGATGGCCAATGCCGGCCCGAACACCAACGGCAGCCAGTTCTTCATCACCCATATCAAGACCGATTGGCTGGATGGCAAGCACACGGTGTTCGGCCAGGTGCTGGACGGCCAGGCCATCGTCGATTCGGTCAAGCAGGGCGACGTGATCCATTCGATCACCCTGGAAGGCGACACCGACGCCGTGCTGGCCGCCCAGGCCGACCGCGTCGCGGAGTGGAACAAGATCCTCGCCGCCTGATCCACTCCCACACAGCTTTTTAGCAGAGGAAATCCCCATGAAAGCACCTGTTCGTGTTGCCGTGACCGGCGCCGCCGGCCAGATCGGCTACGCCCTGCTGTTCCGCATCGCATCCGGCGAAATGCTCGGCAAGGACCAGCCGGTCATCCTGCAGCTGCTCGAGCTGCCGGTCGACAAGGCCCAGGCCGCCCTGCGCGGCGTGATGATGGAACTGGAAGACTGCGCGTTCCCGCTGCTGGCCGGCATGGTCGGTACCGATGACGCCGAAGTGGCATTCAAGGATGCCGACATCGCCCTGCTGGTCGGCGCGCGTCCGCGCGGCCCGGGCATGGAGCGCAAGGACCTGCTGCTGGAAAACGCCAAGATCTTCACCGCGCAGGGCGCGGCGCTGAACAAGGTGGCCAGCCGCAACGTGAAGGTGCTGGTGGTCGGCAACCCGGCCAACACCAACGCCTACATCGCCATGAAGTCGGCGCCGGACCTGAACCCGCGCAACTTCACCGCCATGCTGCGCCTGGACCACAACCGTGCGCTGAGCCAGCTGTCGTCCAAGCTGGGCAAGCCGGTCGGTGGCATGGAAAAGCTGGTGGTGTGGGGCAACCACAGCCCGACCATGTACCCGGACTACCGCTTCGCCACTGCCGACGGTGCGTCGATCGCCGATGCGATCAACGACCAGGAATGGAACGCCAACACCTTCATTCCGACCGTGGGCAAGCGCGGCGCGGCGATCATCGAAGCGCGCGGTTCGTCCTCGGCTGCCTCGGCCGCCAATGCCGCCATCGACCACGTGCGCGACTGGGTGCTGGGCAGCAACGGCAAGTGGGTCACCATGGGCGTGCCGTCCGACGGTTCCTACGGCATTCCGGAAGGCGTGATCTTCGGCTTTGCGGTCACCACCGAAAACGGTGAGTACACCCTGGTCAAGGACCTGCCGGTCGACGACTTCAGCCAGAAGTACATCGACAAGACCCTGGCCGAGCTGGAAGAAGAGCGCGCCGGCGTCGCCCACCTGCTGGGTTGATCGGTTCGCACTGCGAACGATGAAACGGGGGACGCTTCGGCGTCCCTTTTTCATATCCGGCTTACCATGGCGACATGATCCACCTGCATTACCTTGATGACGCCCTGCTGGTCGCGGAAAAGCCCGCCGGCCTGCTCTCCGTGCCCGGCCGCCTGCCGGAAAACCAGGACTGCGTGATCGCGCGCCTGCAGGTCCTGTATCCCGACGCGTTGACCGTGCACCGGCTCGACCAGGTCACCTCCGGGCTGCTCCTGCACGCACGCGGCAAGGCGATGGAAGCGGCGCTGTCGGTGCAGTTCCAGCAGCGCGAGGTCGGCAAGCGCTACCAGGCGGTGGTGGAAGGCGTGCTGGACCACGATGCCGGCGAGGTCGACCTGCCCCTGATCGTCGACTGGCCGAACCGACCAAAGCAGCGCGTGGATCATGAAACCGGCAAACCCGCACTGACCCGCTGGCAGGTGCTGGCCCGCGACCTCGAAGCCGGGCGCACCCGCGTCGAGCTGGAGCCGGTGACCGGGCGCAGCCACCAGTTGCGGCTGCACATGGCGAGCCTGGGCCACCCCATCGTCGGCGACGTGCTGTACGGCGCCATGCCGGCCTCGCGCGTGTACCTGCATGCCTGCAGACTGCAGTTCACCCACCCGTTGACCGGGCAGGCCCTCGCGTTCGAATCATCCGTTCCCTGGTAACGCCGTACGACCAAGGTCGGACGGTCTGCCGGCTGCCATCGGACTATGCTCGATCCCATGGCTTTGTCTGGGAGGGCTGTCATGCGTTACGAAGATGTCTACCGCCGATCGGTCGAGGAACCTGAAGCCTTCTGGGCCGAGGAAGCGCACCGCATCTACTGGCACGTGCCGCCGCAACAGGTGCTGGACTACAGCAACCCGCCGTTCCGTCGCTGGTACGTCGGGGGCCAGACCAACCTCTGCTACAACGCGGTCGACCGTCACCTGGCCGAGCGCCCGGACCAGCTTGCGCTGGTGGCCATTTCCACCGAAACCAACGTCACCCGCGAGATCACCTATCGCGAGCTGTACCGCGAAGTGAACGCGTTTGCCGCGGTGCTGCAGCGCCTGGACGTGCAGCGAGGCGACCGCGTGGTCATCTACATGCCGAACATGGCCGAGGCGGTGTTCGCCATGCTCGCCTGCGCGCGCATCGGCGCGATCCACTCGGTGGTATTCGGTGGTTTCGCCGCGCACAACCTGGCGCTGCGCATCGATGATGCCGCGCCCAGGCTGCTGATCGCCGCCGACGCCGGCAAGCGTGGTGGCAAGGTCATTCCGTACAAGGCGATGGTCGACGCGGCCTGCGCCGAAGCGCAGTCGCCGCCGCCGCATGTATTGATCGTGTCGCGTGGGCTGGACCCGGCCGAGCCCAAGGTGCCGGGCCGTGACGTGGACTACGCCACGCTGCGCGAGGAAGTGGGCGACCAGGATGTACCGGTGGTGTGGTTGGAATCAAACGAACCGAGCTACCTGCTGTACACCTCCGGCACCACTGGCAAGCCCAAGGGCGTGCAGCGCGACGTCGGCGGTTACGCGGTGGCGATGGCGCAGTCGATGGAAACCGTGTTCGATTGCAAGCCGGGCCAGGTGATGTTCTCCACCTCGGACGTCGGCTGGGCCGTCGGCCATTCCTACAACGTGTACGGCCCGCTGATCGGCGGCTGCACCTCGCTGCTGTACGAAGGGTTGCCGACGAATCCGGATCCGGGCATCTGGTGGGCGCTGTGCGAACAGTACGGCGTGCGCACGCTGTTCTCCTCACCCACCGCGATCCGCGTGCTGAAGAAGCACGACGCCGATTTCATCAAGCGCCACGACCTGGCCGCACTCAAATATGTGTTCCTCGCCGGCGAGCCGCTCGACGAACCCACCGCGCACTGGATCAACGATGCGCTGGGCAAGCCGATCATCGACAACTACTGGCAGACCGAAACCGGCTGGCCGGCGCTGACCCTGCTGCCGGGCGTGGACCTCAAGCCGGTGCGTTTCGGCTCGCCGGGCTTCCCCAATCTCGGCTACCGGATGAAGGTGATCGACGAGAACACCGGCCTCGAAGTGCAGCCGGGGCAGAAGGGCGTGCTGGTGATGGTGCCGCCGCTGCCGCCGGGCTGCATGAGCACGGTCTGGAACGACGACGCGCGCTTCCTGCAGAGCTACTTCAGCCACTTCAAGGAACTGCTGTACAGCTCGCTGGACTGGGCGATCCGCGACGAAGACGGCTACACCTTCATCCTCGGCCGCACCGACGATGTGATCAACGTGGCCGGGCACCGGCTCGGCACCCGCGAGATCGAGGAGTGCATTTCCGGGCACCCGCTGGTGGCCGAAGCAGCGGTGATCGGGGTCAAGGACGAACTGAAGGGCCAGGTGCCGCTGGTGTTCGTCACCCTCAAGCAGGCCGTGGGCGAGGAGGGCGCTGCAGTGGTCGCCGAAATGATGCAGCGGGTCACCCAGAGCCTGGGCGCGGTGGCGCGCCCGGCGCACATCCACCTGGTCAACGCCCTGCCCAAAACCCGCTCCGGCAAGCTGCTGCGTCGCTCCCTGCAGGCCCTGGCCGAACACCGCGACCCGGGCGACCTGTCGACCCTGGACGACCCGGGCGCGCTGGACGAGATCCGGCGCGCGCTGGGGCGCTGACCTCAGGTGGCCCGGGCATGCATCGCCCGGGTCATCCGCCCTTGGTGCGCTGCACCAATCCAATTTATGAACGTCGGTTAAGCTTCAGGGGCAATGTGCCGAATCTACCCATGGCAGCTGCTCGGGGGAGTAGGCAATCGCAAGGGGGCGTACCGCCGGGCTCAGATGTCCGGGAAGGGCGTGGCAGTAGAAGTGGTACAGGGGGACACCAATGGCGTACATCCATGCCAAGACGGCCGCTGGCCGTCAGGAAATCGAAGATCGTGCGCGCCGGCTGCTGCCGGGGCTGCGCTCCATTCTGCTGATGGTCGATGGTCAGCGTGATGACAATGAACTGACGGCCATGTTGCCGGGGCTGCGCGCGCCCGACGACGCGCTGGCGCAGTTGGCAGAGATGGGACTGATCGAAGTGGTCGGCGGCGCGCTGGCGCCGAGCGCGCCGCGCGCGCTCACCACCGGTCGCGAGCAGGACCCGGTGCTGTACAAGCAGTTGTATGACTGGATGAGCGAATCGGTACGCAGGCACTTGGGCCTGAAGGGCTACTTCATGCAGCTCAAGATCGAACGCTGTACCGACGCGGCCGGCCTGGAAAAACTGTGGCCGGACATGGCCGCTGCGGTGTCCAAGGCAAAGAGCCCGGCGCTGGCCAACCGCTGGATGGAGGAGACCCGGGCGTTGCTGCAGAGCGACGCGCAACCGGCCTGAAACGAACGAAGCCTCGGCTCACCGGGCTTCGTTCGCGGTGATGCGCGTTATTGCAGGCCTTCGGCTTGCAGTACCGACTTCACGCCCGCGTCGGCTTCCATGCGGGTCTTGAACGCGGCCAGGTTGCCCAGGCCGCTGAGATCGATCTTGGCCGCAGCCGCCCAGCGCAGGGTGATGTAGAAGTACGGGTCGGCGTAGCTGCGGAATCCGGCCAGCCACGGCTTGTCGGCGAGCTGGCGGTTGGCGGTTTCGAACAGGCCGCGCAGGCGCTTGCGGGCGGCGTCGCGGACCGCGTCGTACTGCGCTTCGTCGCCGATGAACTTGCCCGGCCCGAACAGCGGCGAGAACGCCGGGTGCACGTCCGAATTGACGAAGGCCAGCCAGCGGTTGGCTTCGGCGCGCTGCTGCGGGCTGCCGTCGCCGGCCAGGCCGGCCTGCGGATAGCTGTCGGCGATGTAGCCCATGATGGCCGAGTTCTGGGTCAGCACGAAGCTGCCATCGACGATCGCCGGCACCGCGCCGGCCGGATTGATCGCCAGGAATGCCGGGGCCTTCAGCGTGTCCTTGTCGAGCAGCTCCACCTCATACGGCTGGCCGGTCCACTGCAGGGCGATATGGTCGGCGGTGGAGCAGGCTCCGGGCTTGCTGTACAGCTTCATGGGTAACTCCGTCGGATTGCGGGAAAGATGAACGGCCCACTATTCCAGAGCCGCCTCCGCATCCTCAACGGTATGGCCGTAACAGACCGTTACGACGCGCGTGGCTTGAGTTTCTGCACGCGATAGAAGGTGTGGTCGCCGATGGTGGCCACCTGGTAGGCGTTGCGCCAGCTCGGGTTGGCGATCGACAGCGCCGCGAAGTGGCTGGCCCCGGGCACGATCTCCTTGCGCTCGCCGGCCGGCAGGGCCCAGTTGCGCTCGGCATCGAAGGCCACGGTCATGGCTTCTTCCCAAGCATCGCTGTTGGCCAGCTGGGTGCCGGGCGCGACGATGGTCGGGGCGAACTGCTTGCGCGCAGTCACCACCTTGCACATCGAGTCGCCCCACAGCCCGCTGTCAAGGCGGCGCAGTGCCACTTCCGCAACGGCTTGCTGGCCGCGCAGGGTCTGGTCACGCGCTTCGAGGTAGACGGTCGTGCTCAGGCACAACGAATCGGCGGCCGGCTGCGGCAACAACTGCGACAGCCAGAGTATCCAGGCCAGTTTCATGTATCTCCTTGCTCCGTATGGGCCGCACCTGGCTGTCCATCCGATCAACGGGACGGGGCGGGGGGTACGACTTGGCGTCATGGGGAGGCGGCCATCGGGGCCGCCCGTAAGCAGCTCCCGAAAGACATGGGGGCCGCGCGCTCACTCGAACTGGGTGGTGAGCGGGAAAGTTGGCGCACGATAGGGGGGGATTTCGCAACGCATCCTGAACCGGAAAGCTTGACATTCAGGTTCAGGGGTGGGGCGGATAGTCGTATTCAGGTTTCGCGTGCAGCCGGCCAGAGGCCGGCTCTACCCTGATCAAACGCGGGTCGTGCCGGCTGGCGGCCGGCTCCTCACAACGCGGCGGCCAACCGGCTGCCCTGGTTGATCGCGCGCTTGGCATCCAGTTCGGCGGCCACGTCCGCGCCGCCGATCAGGTGCGCGTCCACGCCCGCCGCCTGCAGCGCGGCGTGCAGGTCGCGGCGCGGTTCCTGGCCGGCGCAGATCACCACATGGCTCACCGGCAGGGTCTGTTCCTGGCCGTCGATGCGGATCCGCAGGCCACCGTCGTCCACGCCCAGGTATTCCACGCCGCCGAGCATCTTCACGCCCTTGGCCTTGAGCGTGGCGCGGTGGATCCAGCCGGTGGTCTTGCCCAGCCGCGCGCCCGGCTTGCCGGGGCTGCGCTGCAGCAGCCAGACCTTGCGCGCCGGCGCTTCCGGTTGCGGCCGGGCCAGTGCGCCGCGGGCCTCGAAGCTCGGGTCCACCCCCCATTCGGCCATCCAGCGGGCCGGGTCCAGCGCCGGCGAAGGCCCTTCGTGGACCAGGAACTCGCCCACGTCGAAGCCGATCCCGCCGGCGCCGATGATCGCGGCCTCCGGCCCGACCTGCACCCGGCCCAGCAGCACGTCCAGGTACGTGACCACCTTGGGGTGGTCGGCGCCGGGGAAGTCGACCTCGCGCGGGCGGATGCCGGTGGCCACCACCACCGTGTCGAAGCCGACCAGGGCGGCTACGTCGGCCTGCGTGTCGAGCTTCACGGTGACGCCGGTCTCGTCCAGCTTGTGGCGGAAGTAGCGCAGCGTTTCGTGGAATTCCTCCTTGCCCGGAATGCGCTTGGCCACGTTGAACTGGCCGCCGATCTCGCTGCCGGCATCGAACAGGGTGACCGCGTGGCCGCGCTCGGCGGCCACGGTGGCGCAGGCCAGCCCGGCCGGGCCGGCACCGACCACGGCGATCTTCTTCGGCGCGCTGGTCGGGCGGTACACCAGCTCGGTTTCATGCACGGCGCGCGGGTTGACCAGGCAGCTGGCGGTCTTGTTCTCGAACACGTGGTCCAGGCAGGCCTGGTTGCACGCGATGCAGGTGTTGATCGCCTGCGCACGGCCAGCGCGGGCCTTGTTGGCCCACTCCGGGTCGGCCAGCAGCGGGCGCGCCAGCGACACCATGTCGGCGCCGCCGCCGGCCAGGATGCGTTCGGCCACGTCGGGCATGTTGATCCGGTTGGTGGCGATCACCGGCAGCTGCACATGCGGCTTGAGCTTGGCGGTGACCCCGGCGAACGCGGCGCGCGGCACCGAGGTGGCGATGGTCGGTACCCGTGCTTCGTGCCAGCCGATGCCGGAGTTGATCAAGGTGGCACCGGCCGCTTCGATCGCCCGCGCCTGCTGCACGATCTCGTCCCAGTTGCTGCCGTCCTCGACCAGGTCGACCAGCGACAACCGGTAGATGATGATGAAATCCGGGCCGCAGGCTTCGCGGATGCGGCGCACGATCTCCACCGCGAACTGCATGCGGCGGCCTGCATCGCCGCCCCAGCGGTCGCTGCGCAGGTTGGTGCGCGGCGCGATGAATTCGTTGATCAGATAGCCTTCCGAACCCATGACTTCAACGCCGTCGTAGCCTGCCTCGCGGGCCAGCCGTGCGCTGCGCGCGTAGTCGGCGATATGCCGTTCCACCCCACGCGCCGACAACGCCCGCGGCGTGAACGGGTTGATCGGCGCCTTCTTCTTCGACGGCGCCACCGACAGGGGGTGGTAGGCATAGCGGCCGGCATGCAGCAGCTGCAGGCAGATCTTGCCGCCGTGGTCGTGCACCGCGCGGGTGAGCTGGCGGTGCGGACCCACTTCCCACGGCCAGGACAGCTTGCCGCCGAACGGCTTGAGCCAGCCGACCACGTTGGGCGCGTAGCCGCCGGTGACAATCAGCCCGACCCCGCCGGCCGCGCGTTCAGCGAAGTACGCCGCCAATCTGGGGAAATCGCGCGCACGGTCTTCCAGCCCGGTGTGCATGGACCCCATCAGCACGCGGTTGCGCAGGGTGGTGAAGCCCAGGTCGAGCGGGGCGAACAGATGGGGGTAGGTGGGGGATTCAGCGGCTGGCGACATGTCGATACGCTTGCGTACGGAAGGCATGAAGCGTGACGCGAAAACCGCCAGACGACAAGTAGTGCCGGCCGCCCGCCGGCTCCACGCATCACCAGCCGGACAATACGATCTTCCCGGTAACCCCACCCCCCTCCAGCAACCGGTGCGCCTCGCGCAGATGCGCTGCGTTGATCGTGCCCAGCGAGGTATGCGCGGTGCTGCGCAGTTCCCCTGCGTCGACCAGGCTCGCCACGCGGCTGAGGATGCGATGCTGCTCGATCATGTCCGCGGTCTGGAACCGCGAGCGCGCGAACATGAATTCCCAGTGGATGCCGATGCACTTGGCCTTGTAGGGATCGCCGATCCGCAAGGGCCCGCGCGGTTCCACCACCAGGCCCACATGCCCCTGCGGGGCCAGCAGCTCGCCGAGTACCTCCCAATAGTGGTCGGTGTCGGCCAGGTTCAACGCCACCTCCACCTGCGCGATACCCAACGCCTGCAGCTGCGCCGGCAGGGGCTGGCGGTGGTCGACCACATGGTCGGCGCCCATCCGCCGGCACCATTCCGCTGAATCCTCGCGCGATGCGGTGGCAACCACGGTAAATCCCGCGTGGCGCGCCAACTGGATCGCGATGGATCCCACGCCACCGGCACCGCCGATCACCAGCAGCGTCTGCCCGACATGGCGTCGATCATCGAAGTGCAGCGGCATGCGTTCGAACAGCAGCTCCCATGCGGTCAGCACGGTCAACGGCAGCGCCGCCGCTTCGGCGAAATTCAGCGTGGTCGGCTTGCGGCCAACGATCCGCTCATCCACCCACTGCAGCTGCGCGTTGCTGCCGGGGCGGGTGACATCACCTGCGTAATACACCTCATCGCCCGGCGCGAACGCGGTGACCTGCGCGCCGACCGCTACAACGGTGCCGGAAGCGTCAAATCCGAGAATGCGGGGTGGCGACACCTCACCCGCACGCGGTGCACGCTGTTTGGTATCCACCGGGTTCACCGAAACCGCGTGAACGCGCACCAGCAGGTCACGTCCCTGCGGCGCCCCCGGTTCAGGAATGACGAGATCGCGTAGCGCGTCAGGGTCGTCGATGGGCAGGTAGCGGCTCAGTCCTACAGCGTTCATATCGGCTCCTGGGAGGTGAAACACGTTCATCATAGGGACGCTTTCAAACCTGTTTTTGAGCTGAATCGCGACACACCGCCGAATTGCATCAAATACTGTAGCGAGTCGTTGAAATCTTTGGGAAAGTGCCCAAAACCCTTGTCATTGTTGGGTCTTGCGGAAGTTCACCAACCTGTATAGGGTGCCTCCAGCTGGACCGGTGGAGGTCTGGCGGTCGATTTCACATGTTATGTGACCGTTAACATCGCCTTCACTCCCCTGAGCATAATGTTCGCGGCGGTGGCGTGCTGAATCGGCAGTCTTAACGACGCAGTAGTGCTGGCCCATGCCTCTACCGGTTTCATACCCCCGAAATAGGAGCTGTATTACATGAACAAGAAGATCCTCACTGCCGCGCTGCTGGGCGGCCTGGCGTTTGCCCAGGCAGCTTCCGCGCAGTCGTCCTTTGATGACCGCTGGTACCTGACCGGTTCGGCTGGCTTCAACTTCCAGGATAGCGACCGTCTGACCAACGATGCTCCGTTCGTGACCCTGGGCCTGGGTAAGTTCCTCAGCCCCAACTGGTCCCTGGACGGTGAGCTGAACTACCAGAACCCGAATTTCGACGACAACCAGGATCTGAACTGGAGCCAGTACGGCGTCTCGCTGGATGCCCGCTACCACTTCATCCAGGAAGGCCGTGGCTGGAACCCGTACCTGCTGATGGGCCTGGGCTACCAGAAGTCGGAAGAAGAGTTCAACAACTTCCCGTCGCCGGACAGCCCGGGTGAGCGCAAGGACGGCAACTTCGCCGCCAAGGTCGGCGTCGGCCTGCAGACCACCTTCGACAAGCGCGTTGCAGTGCGCGCCGAAGTGGCCTACCGCGGTGACTTCGACGACAAGAGCATCGCTGCTCCGGACGAAAGCTGGTTCGGCGACGTGCTGGCCTCGGTCGGCGTCGTGATCCCGCTGGGCCCGCCGCCGGCTGCCCCGGTTGCCGCCCCGGCTCCGGTTGCCCCGAGCTGCGCCGACCTGGATGACGACGGTGACGGCGTCAACAACTGCGACGACAAGTGCCCGGATTCGCAGCCGGGTCAGACCATCGGTCCGGACGGTTGCCCGGTGCCGGTCTCCATCGACCTGAAGGGCGTCAACTTCGACTTCGACAAGTCGAACCTGCGTCCGGACGCCGTGGCGATCCTGAGCGAAGCCACCCAGATCCTGGTGCGTTACCCGGACCTGCGCGTCGAAGTGGCTGGCCACACCGACCTGTGCGGCAAGGAAGACTACAACCAGAAGCTGTCCGAGCGTCGTGCGACCACCGTGTACAACTATCTGACCCAGAACGGCGTTGCTGCCAGCCGTCTGACCGGTCCGATCGGTTATGGCGAGAGCCGTCCGCTGGAGCAGACCCCGCAGACCTTCCCGGCCTGCAAGAGCGAGAAGAACCGTCGTACCGAGCTGAACGTCCAGAACTAATCGTTCGGGAACATCAGTCTCAGGACAGGGCCCGGCAATGCCGGGCCCTGTTTTTTGTGTGCGATCCAACAAATTGGAATTAAATTCAACAAGTTGCCGTATTCATTGAATGTGGGATCTTGAAAGCGGTTGTGGCGCTGTTAAACTTGGTGCGTCACCCTCTTTCCTGGATGCATCCCATGCTGCGTATCGCACTGGCCGCCGCCCTCGGCCTGGCCCTGGTTCCCACCGCTTACGCAGCCGTGGATTGCTCGGCCACGGCAACCGCCGTAGCGCCTTTGCCGCTCCCGGCCACCGCGATCGCGCCGGTCGCCAACGAGCTGTACATCCGCAACGTCCAGCTGGGCATGCCGGCGGGCGTGCTGACCTCCAACTTCGACCAGCAGCAGTCGCTGGACCGCGTGCTGCAGCGCCTGCGCATCGACGGCTGCCAGAACATCGCCAAGGCGATGCCGGGCGCACCGGCGGTGAAGCCGAACGATCCGGCCGCCTACAAGCCGCAGACCGAGTTCGACAACACGCCGTGGCGCTTCGACATGAGCCAGAACGGGAAGCGCATGACCGCCGAAGAGTTCGACGCCTGGATGAAGGCCAAGGGCGTGCGCGTGGTCAAGGCACGCCCGGCGCCGGCCGCTGCGGCCGCGCCTGCCGCCGCTCCGGCGGTTGAAACCAAGCCGGAAGGCAAGAAGTAAGACCCGCGCGCTGCGACCGATGAGCACACGTCGGCCCCCCGCGGCGCCCCCGAACCGACCACGCCGCGACACGCGGCGTGCGTCCGCCCCGACCAGGCCGGGCGCCACGCGCGTCCCCGAAGCGCCACGCCATGGGCTGGCGCGGGTGCTGTCCAAGGCCGGGTTGTGCTCACGCACCGAAGCCGCGCGCTGGATCGCCGACGGCCGGGTCACGGTCGACGGCCGCACCATCAACAACCCCGAATTCCCGATTATCGACGGTCGCCATGTGGTCCGCGTCGACGGCCAGCCGCTGGGCAGCGCCCGGCGGATCCACATCATGCTCAACAAGCCGCGCGGGCTGGTCACCACTGCGCAGGACGAGCGTGGCCGCGACACCGTCTACCGCTGCTTTGACGGTGCCGGCCTGCCATGGCTTGCCCCGGTGGGGCGCCTGGACAAGGCCAGCGAAGGCCTGTTGCTGTTCAGCAACGACCCGGAGTGGGCAGCCCGCCTGACCGACCCGGAAACCGGGCCGGACAAGACCTACCACGTGCAGGTCGACGTCATTCCCGACGAGGCCCGGCTGGCTGCGCTGCGCGCCGGGGTCGAGGACGACGGCGAGTTCCTGCGCGCGCGCGCGGTGCACCTGCTGCGCAGCGGGGAAAAGACCGCCTGGCTCGAGGTGGTGCTGGAAGAGGGCCGCAACCGGCACATCCGCCGGCTGCTGGCGGCCTTCGGGATCGATGTTCTACGTTTGGTAAGGGTAGGGATCGGCGACTTGGCACTGGGGACGCTGGGCAAGGGCGCCTGGCGCGAGCTGCAGCCGGATGAACTGGAATTGCTTTACACCACGGCCGGACGCGCCGTGGTCGCATCGTAGTGCGTGGCCCGCTGGGGAGCGGGCGCACCACCGGGCAAGGGATGGCCTGCCGCTCAATGCCTGACCACTACCGGGAGAAGTGTCATGAAAACGCGCATCCACCGCCGCCCGCTTCTGGGCGGTGCCGGCCTGTTGCTGTCCGCCCTGCTGCTGGCCGCCTGCGGCGGGCATAAGCAGGCGGCCAAGGCCACCCCGCCGGTCACCGACAAGGTAGTCGAAGTGCAGCTGCCCGCATCCGAACGCGATGCCCGCGGCGCCTACCGGTTCCACATGAGCGACGGCGAGAAGCGCATGACCGCCGAAGAGTTCGACGCGTGGATGAAGGCCAACGGGATTCGCGTGGCGAAGGGCAGCCCGACCGCGGCCGCGGCGCCCAAGACCAGGAAAAAATGACATGGAGCGGGGCTCTGCCCCGCTCCGTGGTGCGCTGCCGTTACGCCTTGATCACACCCAGCTCCACGCCGATGCGGGTGAACGCATCGATCGCGCGGTCCAGGTGCGCACGGGTGTGCGCGGCGCTGATCTGGGTGCGGATGCGCGCCTGGCCCTTGGGCACCACCGGGAAGAAGAAGCCGATCGCATAGATGCCTTCTTCAAGCAGGCGCTGCGCGAACTTCTGCGCCAGCGGGGCGTCGTACAGCATCACCGGGCTGATCGGATGCACGCCCGGCTTCACGTCGAACCCGGCTGCGGTCATCTTCTCGCGGAAGTACGCGGTGTTTTCCTGCAGCGTGGTGCGCAGGTCATGGGCGCTGGCCAGCATGTCGAACGCCTTGATGCCGGCGGCGACCACGTGCGGCGGCAGTGAGTTGGAGAACAGGTACGGGCGCGAGCGCTGGCGCAGCAGTTCGATCACCTCGGCGCTGGCGGTGGTGAAGCCGCCCAGTGCACCGCCCATCGCCTTGCCCAGGGTGCCGGTGATGATGTCGATCCGGTCCAGCACGCCTTTGACCTCGGCCGAGCCGCGGCCGGTGGCGCCGAGGAAGCCGGTGGCGTGGCATTCGTCGATATGCACCAGTGCGTTGTACTTCTTCGCCAGCGCGGTGATCTCGTCGAGCGGGGCGATGAAGCCGTCCATCGAAAACACGCCGTCGGTGGTGATCAGCTTGGTGCGGCAGCCGGCGGCATCGGCGGCCTGCAGCTGCGCTTCCAGGTCGGCCATGTCGCAGTTGGCGTAGCGGAAGCGCTTGGCCTTGCACAGGCGCACGCCGTCGATGATCGAGGCATGGTTGAGCGCATCGGAGATGATCGCGTCGTTCTCGCCCAGCAACGGCTCGAACAGGCCGCCGTTGGCGTCGAAGCAGGCCGCGTACAGGATGGTGTCCTGCTTGCCGAAGAAGCCGGCGATCTGCTGTTCGAGCTGCTTGTGCAGGTCCTGGGTGCCGCAGATGAAGCGCACCGAGGCCATGCCGAAGCCGTGGCTGTCCAGCGCGTCCTTGGCCGCCTGGATCAGGTCGGGGTGGTCGGCCAGGCCCAGGTAGTTGTTGGCGCAGAAGTTCAGCACCTGGCGACCGTCGTCCAGGGTGATCTCGGCCGACTGCGGGCTGGTGATGACGCGCTCGGACTTGAACAGGCCCTGGGCGCGGATCGCCTCCAGTTCCTCAACATAGTGCTGGGTGAGCGGGGCGGTCTGGGCGTCGGTCATGGCAGGCAGTCATCGGCACGGGAAAACCGGGATTTTACCTGCCCGGGCCGTTGCCCGGGGCGGTCATTGGCGCGGACGAGGGCAGGGCGGCCCGGCATCGGTTACGCATGGAATTGTTGCATCGCAATATCAATCGGGTTAAAAATCCGTAAACTCCCCACCCCCTTCACCCCCACCGTCTGGAGAGACCCGCATGAACCACGCCACGCGCCGTACTGCCGCCGCTGTGCTCTGCGCCGCCCTGTTTGCCCCGTTCATCGCCAGCGCCCAGGACGAGGCCGAATCGCCGTTCAGCTGGAACGTGACCGGCGTGTCCGACTACGTGTTCCGGGGTGTCTCGCAGACCGATGAAGACCCGACCCTGCAGGCCGGCTTCACCTACACCTCGCCGGTCGGCCTGTACGCCGGCATCTGGGGTTCGGGCGTGGACTTCGGCGACGGCGGCCCGGATGCCGAGGTCGATTATTTCATCGGCTATGGCGTGGATGTCACCGACAACGTCAACTTCGACGTGATGCTCAACCACTACAGCTACCCGGGTTCCAGCGAGCTGGCCTATACCGAGCTGATCACCAAGACCAGCTTCGCCGAGCACTACAACGTGACCGTGGCCTACACCAACGACGTCTGGAACACCGACACCGACGGCTGGTACTTCGCCGCCGGCACTGAGTGGGCGCTGCCGCAGGAATTCACCCTGACCGCGAACGTGGGCCGCAACACCTTCAAGGACGAGATCGCGAAGGATTACACCGATTGGAACATCGGCGTGAACCGCACCTGGGGCCTGTTCACCCTCGGCCTGGGCTACTACGGCACCGACGGCAACGGCCGCTACAACAGCGGCAAGCTCGCCGACAACCGCGTGGTGTTCAGCGTAGCCGTCGGGCAGTAAGCGGCGTCTGCACGCAGAAAAAAGGCACCCGGTGGGTGCCTTTTTTCATGTCGCTCAGTTCCAGCTCAGAACCACCTTACCGGCCTTGCCCTGTTCCATCAGGTCGAAGCCCTTCTGGAACTCGTCGATCGGCAGCTGGTGGGTCATCACCTTGCCGAGCGGGAAGCCGGACAGCACCAGCTGGGTCATCTTGTACCAGGTCTCGTACATCTTGCGGCCGTAGATGCCCTGCACGGTCAGGCCCTTGAAGATGATCTTGTCCCAGTCGCAGCCGGCGCCCTTGGGCATGATGCCAAGCATCGCGATCTTGCCGCCGTGGTACATGCAGTCGAGCATGTCGTTGAAGGCGCGCGGGTTGCCGCTCATTTCCAGGCCCACGTCGAAGCCCTCCATGTGCAGTTCCTTCATCACGTCCTTGAGCGAGGTGTTGGCCACGTTGACCACGCGGGTGGCGCCCATGTCGGCGGCCAGCTTCAGGCGGAAGTCGTTGACGTCGGTCACCACCACGTTGCGCGCACCGATGTGCTTGCAGATGCCCGCGGCAATGATGCCGATCGGGCCGGCGCCGGTGATCAGCACGTCTTCGCCGATCACGTCGAACTCCAGCGCGCAGTGCGCGGCGTTGCCGTACGGGTCGAAGAAGGCGGCCAGTTCCGAGGGGATCTGGTCGGGGATCGGCCACAGGTTGCTGGCCGGCATCACCATGTATTCGGCGAAGGCGCCATTGACGTTCACGCCGATCCCGACCGTGTTCGGGCACAGGTGCGGACGGCCGCCACGGCAGTTGCGGCAGTGGCCGCACACGATGTGGCCTTCGGCCGAGACACGCTGGCCGAGCTCGTAGCCGGTCACGCCCGGACCGATTTCGGCGATGCGGCCGACGAATTCGTGGCCGATGGTCAGGCCCGGCTTGATCGTGCGCTGGCTCCATTCGTCCCACAGGTAGATGTGCAGGTCGGTACCGCAGATGGCGGTCTTTTCCAGCTTGATCAGGACCTCGTTCGGGCCCGGCACCGGCACCGGCACGTCTTCGAGCCAGATGCCCTTGGCGGCTTCGCGCTTGACCAGGGCCTTCATTGTTTGCTGCGCCATCGGGGTGGAGCTCATCTGGGGGAAAGGCGGAATTATAGGGGGTGTGGGGGCGGGGGCATGTTGCGGTGCGTCCATGACGTTCGGCCGACGGGCCGTGTGGCGGACCCGGCTACAATCGGCGGTTCTTTCACCAGGGGCCGCTTCATGCGCTCGAATCTGCTTGCGTTTTCCATCGTTGCCAGCCTTGGGCTGGTCCAGGCCGCCGCTGCCGCCGAGGGCATGTGGGTGCCGCAACAGCTGCCGGAGATTGCCGGGCCGCTGAAGCAGGCCGGCCTGAAGCTGTCGCCGGAACAGATCTCCGACCTGACCGGCGACCCGATGGGCGCCGTGGTGGCACTGGGCGGCTGCACCGCCAGCTTCGTCTCCCCGCAGGGCCTGGTGGTCACCAACCACCACTGCGCCTATGGCGCGATCCAGCTCAACTCGACCGCCGAGAAGAACCTGATCAAGGACGGCTTCAATGCGCCGACCCTGAAGGACGAACTGAGCGCCGGCCCGAACGCGCGCGTTTTCGTGCTCGACCAGATCACCGACGTTACCGACCAGGCCAAGGCCGCCATTGCCGCCGCCGGCAAGGATCCGCTGGCCCGCACCCGCGCGCTGGAAGCGTTCGACAAGGCGCAGACCGCCGCCTGCGAGGCCGACGCCGGTTTCCGCTGTCGCCTGTACAGCTTCTCCGGCGGCAACACGTACCGCCTGTTCCGCAACATGGAAATCAAGGACGTGCGCCTGGTCTACGCGCCGCCCGGCAGCGTCGGCAAGTTCGGCGGCGACGTCGACAACTGGATGTGGCCGCGCCACACCGGCGACTTCTCGTTCTACCGCGCCTATGTCGGCAAGGACGGCAAGCCGGCGGCGTTCTCGGCCGACAACGTGCCGTACCAGCCAAAGCACTTCCTGAAGTTCGCCGACCAGCCGCTGGGCGCCGACGACTTCGTGATGGTGGCCGGTTACCCGGGCCGCACCAACCGCTACGCGCTGGCTGGCGAATTCAATGAAACCGCCGACTGGACCTACCCGACCATCGCCCGCCACTACAACGCGGTGCTGGACCTGATCGACAAGGCCGGCAAGGCCGATCCGGACGTGAAGGTGAAGTACGCCAACACGGCCGCCAGCATGAACAACGTGGCCAAGAACTACAAAGGCCAGCTGGAAGGCTTCAAGCGCATCGACGCGGCGGGCCAGAAGCAGGCCGAGGAAGCGGCCGTGCTGGCCTGGCTGAAGAAGCAGGGCGCGGCGGGCAAGCCGGCACTGGCCGCGCACGCGCAGCTGGTCAAGCACCTGGACACCAGCCGCACCACCCGCGAGCGCGACCTGTTCGTCAGCCAGTTCAACAACACGTCTGCGGTCGGCGCCGCGCTGTCGCTGTATCGCCTGTCGATCGAGCGCGCCAAGCCGGACGCCGAGCGCGAAACCGGGTACCAGGAACGCGACCTGCCGACCCTGGAAGGCAACCTGCGCCAGATGGACCGCCGCTACGTGGCGAAGATGGACCAGCAGCTTCAGCAGTACTGGCTCAACCAGTACGCGGCCCTGCCGGCGGCACAGCGCAGCAACGAGGTGCTGAACCAGTGGCTGGCCGGCAGCGATGCCGCCGCCGTCGACGGCCTGGTCCGCAAGCTGTCCGGCACCAAGCTGGGCAGCCTGGACGAGCGCCTGACCTGGTTCAAGGCCGACCGCGCCGCCTTCGAAGCGAGCACCGACCCGGCCATCCAGTACGCGGTGGCAGCGATGCCGGCGCTGCTGAAGCAGGAAGAGCAGAAGAAGACCCGCGAAGGCGAATCGCTGCTGGCCCGCCCGACCTATCTGCAGGCCGTGGCCGACTACAAGAAGAGCCAGGGCGGCTTCGTCTATCCCGACGCCAACCTGTCGCTGCGCATCACCTTCGGCAATGTCATGGGCTACGGCAAGGACGGCGTGAACTACACCCCGTTCACCACCCTGGAAGGCGTGGCTGCCAAGGAAACCGGCGAAGATCCGTTCGACTCGCCCAAGGCGCTGCTGGACGCGGTCAAGGCCAAGCGTTACGGCGGGCTGGAAGACAAGCGGATCGGTTCGGTGCCGGTCAACTTCCTCTCCAACCTTGATATCACCGGCGGCAATTCCGGTTCGCCGGTGCTCGACGCGCACGGCAAGCTGGTCGGCCTGGCCTTCGACGGCAACTGGGAATCGGTCAGCTCCAACTGGGTGTTCGACCCGGTGATGACCCGCATGATCGCGGTGGACAGCCGCTACATGCAGTGGATCATGCAGGAGGTGGCGCCCGCGCCGCAGCTGCTCAAAGAGCTGAACCTGACCCACTGATTCACCGAAGACCCCGCGGCCAAAACCGCGGGGTTTTTTCTTAGGTATCATGCGGTTCCCCCCACGATCGTTCACGCAATGTGAACGATTGCGACTGCCAAGGATCCCAAGTTCGCATGCGCATCCTGCTTGCCCGTCACGGTGAAACGCCGTGGAATGCCGAAGGCCGTTACCAGGGCCAGATCGATATCCCGCTGTCGCCGATCGGCGAGGCCCAGGCCCAGGCGCTGGGCGAACGCCTGAAGTCGGTGGACATCACCCGTGCCGTCGCCTCGCCGCTGTCGCGCGCGCAGCGCACCGCGCAGCTGGCGCTGGGTGCAGAACGGGCGCCGATGCTGCTGACCGAACCGGACCTGCAGGAGATCGCCCACGGTGAGTGGGAAGGCCTGCTGGCCAGCGAAATCCATGAAAAAGACCCGTCGCGCCTGCAGGCCTGGCGCGAGGAACCGGACACCGTGCTGATGCCCGGCGGCGAGTCGCTGCGGCTGGTGCTGGACCGCAGCTGGCGCGGCCTGGCCCGCGCCGCCGAAGGCCTGGGCGAGCACGACACCCTGCTGGTGGTAGCCCATGACGCGGTCAACCGGGTGATCCTGTGCCGGATCCTGGGCCTGCCGCTGTCGCGCCTGTGGACCTTCCGCCAGGCACCGACCACGCTCAACCTGCTCGAAGGCGCCGACCTGGACAGCCTGGAAGTGGTGCGCCTGAACGACTGCGCCCACCACACCCCGTTCTTCGGTGAAGCCAAGCACCGCGCGCTGTAACCCCGACCGACACGATCCATCGCCATGAATACCGCCCGCCCGCAGACGCTCGCCGACTGGCTTGCCCACATCGAACAGCAGCACCCGGCCACCATCGACATGGGGCTGGAGCGCGTACGCACGGTCGCCACCGCCATGGGCCTGGGCCAGCCGGCCCCGCACACCATCGTGGTCGGCGGTACCAACGGCAAAGGGTCCACCGTGGCCTTCGTCGAGGCCATCGCGCGGGCGGCCGGCTGGAAGGTGGGCGCGTACACCTCGCCGCACCTGCTGCAGTACAACGAACGTATCCGCATCGATGGCGAGGACGCCTCCGACGCGGCCCTGGTCGCGGCCTTCAACGCGATCGAAGACGCCCGCGGCGACACCACGCTGACCTATTTCGAGTACGGCACGCTGGCCGCGCTGCACCTGTTCGCAGGCGCCGGGCTGGACCTGGCGGTGCTGGAAGTGGGGCTGGGCGGACGCCTGGACGCGGTCAACATCGTCGACGCCGACGTCGCCATCATCACCACGGTGGACATCGACCACGCCGACTGGCTGGGCGAGGACCGCGAGGCCATCGGCGTGGAGAAGGCCGGCATCATCCGCGGCTGGAAGCCGGTGATCCTGGGCGAGACCGATCCGCCGTCGAGCGTGCTGGCGCGCGCCTATCTGCTGGGCGCGAATGCGATCCGCGGCGGCAGCGATTTCTTCGCCGACGTGATCGACGCACAGCGCTGGCGCTGGCGCGATGTCGGGTTCCGCATCGAACTGCCGATGCCGGCCCTGCGCGGCCCGATCCAGCTGCGCAACGCGGCGTCGGCGATTGCCGCACTGCGCGCGCTGGGCAAGCCGCTGCCACGCCCGGCGATCATCGACGGCGTGGCGCAGGCGCGCATCCGTGGGCGCCTGCAGGCGTTCGAACGTGACGGGGTGGAGGTACTGGTCGACGTCGGCCACAACCCGCAGGCGGCCCGCGAACTGGCCACCGCGTTGAAGGCGGCGCCGCGCAGCGGACGCACCGTGGCGGTGTTCGCCGCACTGCAGGACAAGGACGCGGTGGGCGTGGTCGAGGCACTGTCCGACCGCGTCGATGCCTGGCACCTGGCCGGGCTCGACGGCGCGCGCGCGCAGAGCGCGACCGCACTGCAGTCGCGCCTGGCCGATACCGCCGCTGCTGGCGCCTCCACGCACGCCAGCGTGGAGGTCGCGCTGCAGCAGGCGCTGGCGACCGCACAGGCGGGCGACCGCGTGCTGGTGTTCGGTTCCTTCCACACCGCCGCCCAGGCCCTGCAGTGGCTGGAACACGCCCGCTGACGCGGGCGGCCGGCCACCTCGTTCAGTTGTCTTCGACGCCGCACCCGCGCGCGCCCGTATAATCGCCGTGGCATTCCGCCGCGCCGCCTGCCTGCCTTCCGTGGATACTCCTCTGAAACAGCGTCTGATTGGTGCCATCGTCCTGGTGGCGCTGGCCGTGATTTTCCTGCCCATGCTGGTCAAGGGCCCTGCGCCCGACAGCGGCGTGGCCAATGTTCCGATCAGTGCTCCGGACGCCCCGGCCGACGGCCAGTTCCAGACCCGCGAGCTGCCGCTGGTAGCGCCCACCGGCGGTGCCACCGGCCTGCAGGGTGCGACCAGCACCACCGCGCCGTTGCAGGACGCTGCCGCGCCGGCCGAAGCGGCCGTTGCCGACACCTCGCCGGCCGTAGCTGCGGGCAACTATGCGGTCAGTTTCGGCGCCTACGGCAGCCAGGCCGACGCCAATGCGGTCATTGCCTTCCTGAAGAAGGCGCAGCTGCCGGGCTTCAGCGAGGCCGCCACGATCAACGGCCGCCCGGCCTGGCGGGTCCGGGTGGGACCGTACGCCGACCGCGCGCAGGCCGAAGCCGCGCGCCTGGAAGCGATCAAGGTGCGCAATGACGTCAAGGCCGAAGTGGTGACCCTGGACGCCGGTGCGAACAGTGCGGTGGCCACCGCACCGACCCCGACCCCGACCACCACCCCGGCCAGCCCGGCGCCTGCCGCGGCCTCCAGTGCCAGCGCCGCCCCGGCCGCCGCTGCGGTCAAGACCGAAGCGCTGCCTCCGGAACCGGCGGCCGCCGCCAAGCCGGCGCCGAAGCCTGAAACGCCGAAGCCTGAAGCGCCCAAGCCGACCCCGGCCAAGCCGGAAGCGCCGGTCGCGGCGGCCAAGCCGGCCGTGGTACCGGCTGCGCCGGCCGCCAGCAGCGTCGGCTTCGCCGTACAGCTGGGCGCGTTCGGCCAGGCCAGCGACGCCAACGCGCTGCGCGACAAGGTCCGCGCCGCCGGTTTCAGCGCATTCGTGGAGCAGGTACGCACCGACAAGGGCACGCTCAACCGCGTGCGTGTCGGGCCGGTCGCCAACCGTGCCGAGGCGGAGAACCTCAAGGCCCAGGTTGCGTCGAAGGTCGGCGTGGCCGGCATGGTCCGGCCGCATCCCTGATGCGGCGTAGCCATGACCTGACGGGAGCGCGGCATGCTTGATGTCGTGTTGCTGGCGGTAATCGGCATTTCCACCCTGCTGGGGCTGATGAAAGGCTTCGTCAGCATCGTCATCGGCACCCTGTCATGGCTGCTCGGCGGCTGGGCCGCGCTGATGTTCGGGCGCAGCGCGGCGGCCTGGTGGTCGGCCCCGGCGGCGCCGGGCAGCGGCCATTACGTGGCCGGCTATCTCACCGTGTTCCTGCTGGTCATGGTCTCGGTCTGGGCGATCGGCCTGGTGGTCCGCCAGGCGGTCCGTTCGACCAGCCTGAACGGCGCCGACCGCATGCTGGGCGGCGGCCTGGGCGTGGCGCGTGGCGGGCTGATCGCCTGCGTGCTGCTGCTGCTGGGCTCCTACACGCCGCTGACCCGTGAGCCGACCTGGCGGAATTCCTACCTGCGCGTTGCGCTGGACCCCGGCGTGGGCTGGATGCAGGCGCACATGCCGCGCATGCCCGACCTGCCGGCGCTGCCCGATCTGGACGCCATGAAGGGCCTGCAGGCCCTGCCTGCCGCGCTGCCGGAGGTGAACATGGCGCAACTGCCCGGCGTGGAGTTGGGCAAGCCGGGCGCGACAGGCGATAATGGCGTACTTGGCCAGTTGCTGGGTGGGCGCGGATGGCCGCGACCACTGGATGAGACCCCGCAGCAGGCGGTGGACCCCGCCGATGTGTGGGCCAACCAGGCACGACCAGGCTCCCCCCAGAACACCGATCCGGCGCTCGTGCGGCCGGACGACACCGGTCCGGCACGGAACGGTTCCCCCGGCCAGGCACGGCCACCTTCACAGTAGATGGGCCCAGCCCAGCGGAGATTCGCACCATGTGTGGCATCGTCGGTATTGTCGGCAACCAGAACGTCGCCGGGCAGTTGTATGACGGCCTGACCGTCCTCCAGCATCGCGGCCAGGACGCGGCGGGCATCGCTACCGCCGACGGCACCCGCCTGCGCGTGCAGAAGGCCAATGGCCTGGTCCGGGACGTGTTCGACGCCAAGACCATGTCGACCCTGGAAGGCCGGGTCGGCATCGCGCATGTGCGGTACCCGACTGCGGGTTCGGAAGGGATGGACGAGGCGCAGCCGTTCTACGTCAATTCGCCGTACGGCATCGCGCTGGCCCACAACGGCAACCTGATCAATACCGAAACGCTGCGCCAGCAGGTGTTCGAACAGGACCGCCGCAACGTCAACACCGATTCGGACAGCGAAGTGCTGCTGAACGTGTTCGCGTTCGAGCTGGACGCGCAGCGCCAGCTGAGCCCGGAGGCGGCCATCCGCGCGGTGGCCGGCGTGCACCGCCGCTGCAAGGGCGGGTATGCGGTGATCAGCGTGGTGCTGGGCCTGGGCCTGGTCGCGTTCCGCGACCCGCACGGGATCCGTCCGCTGGTGCTGGGCAAGCGCGCGCATGCCGAAGGCGATGAGTACATCGTGGCGTCGGAATCGTCGGCGCTGGACGTGCTGGGCTTCCAGCGCGTGCGCGACGTGCGCCCGGGCGAGGCGCTGGTGATCACTGCGCGCGGTGAGCTGTTCTCGGAGGTGTGCGCCGAGCCGGTCGAGCACAGCCCGTGCATCTTCGAGTACGTGTATTTCGCGCGTCCGGATTCGATGATCGACAACGTGTCGGTGCACAAGGCGCGCATGCGCATGGGCATCAAGCTGGGCGAGAAGATCCTGCGCCTGCGCCCGGACCACGACATCGATACCATCATTCCGATCCCGGATACGTCGCGCGACGCTGCGCTGGAAATCTCCAACGTGCTCGGGGTGAAGTACCGCGAAGGCTTCATCAAGAACCGCTATATCGGCCGCACCTTCATCATGCCGGGGCAGGGTGAGCGGGTGAAGTCGGTGCGCCGCAAGCTCAATCCGATCCACCTGGAGTTCCGCAACCGGGTGGTGCTGCTGGTGGACGATTCGATCGTGCGCGGCACGACCAGCCAGCAGATCGTGCAGATGGCGCGCGACGCGGGTGCGCGCAAGGTGTACCTGGCCAGCGCGGCGCCGCCGGTGCGTTACCCGAACATCTACGGCATCGACATGCCGGCGGCGGAGGAGCTGGTGGCGCACAACCGCAGCGTGGAGGAGATCGAGGCGCACCTGGGGTGCGACTGGTTGATCTACCAGGACATCGAGGACATGGAAGCGGCAGTGCGCGAAGGCAACCCGGAGCTGAAGTCGTTCGATTCGTCGTGCTTCAACGGGGTGTACCCGACCGGGATCGAGCCGGGCTATTTCGAGCGCATCCAGCAGCTGCGTTCGGACGACGCCAAGCACAAGCGCCGCGCCTGAGGCCTGGCGGTGAGTGCGAGCGTGCTGCAGGACGCGGCGGCCGGTGACCTGCTGCGCGCGGCGCAGCAGTGCATGGCGGAAGCGGATCCGCTGCGCAAGGTGGCGCTGACGCGGGAGTACGCGGCGCTGTACCGGGCGGGGCAGTTGAAGCTGGCGGCGGACGCACCGATGCCGGAGCCGATCCGGATGCCGGGTCGGCCAGCGCAGCTGCGGCTGGTGCATCCGCGCGAGGTACCGCGGCGTGGGTTGGGCAATGCGGAAGGGCGTGCGGCGTTCATCCACGCGATTGCGCATATCGAGCTCAATGCGATCGATCTGGCCTGGGATGCGGTGTACCGTTTCCGGGGGCTGCCGTCGTCGTTCCATGCGGACTGGGTGGGGGTGGCCGACGATGAGTCGCGCCATTTCCTGCTGCTGCGCGAGCGGTTGCAGGCGTACGGATTCGACTACGGGGATTTCGCGGCGCACAACGGGTTGTGGGAAATGTGCGAGAAAACGGCGCACGATGGCCTGGCGCGGATGGCGCTGGTGCCACGCGTGCTGGAGGCGCGCGGGCTGGACGTGACGCCGGGGATGATTACCAAGCTGCGCTCATCAAACGACCACGCAACGGCGGACGTGCTGGAGATCATCCTGCGCGAAGAGGTGGCGCATGTGGCGGCGGGAACGCGGTGGTACCGCTGGTACTGTGCGCGCGAAGGTGTGGAACCTCGCGCTCGCTTCATTGCGCTGTTGAAGGAACACGCGGGCGGTTATCTCAATGGACCGTTCAATCTTGAAGCGCGTTTGCTGGCGGGGTTCGACCATGATGAGCTTGCTGACCTTCAGGCACAGGCGATTCGCTGACGCCGGGCTTTGCCCGGCTGCTGATGGATTCAGGCGAACAGCCGTTGGGTGATGGGTGCCCTGCGGTTGGCGGGTCGGTGTGGTTTTGCGGGGGACGCCGTGAATCCGTCCATGGAGGCTAAGTCGCCGCATCCATGCGGCTCATTCCCCCGCAAACCCACACCGACCCACCATCGACACATGGCCGGTCGCCAGAGAAGAGCAGCTGGTAGGGTCGCATCCCAATCGACCGCCGATGGCGGTGAAACGTTCTGTAGGGCATGACTGCAAACGCAGGAATCGCGGTCCCACCGCTCAAACGTTCCCCAACACCACGCGCTTTCCATCTTCTGTTGGTCGGTTGATGTAAAACAAACCAGGCCCTGGCCGATACGGCAATTCCCGCGTCGCTTCATCAGCCGCATACAACAACGCGGTGTCGCCCAGTGCATCGAAATTCCAATGCGCGGACTGCATCAGGTAGCGCTGTCGCAACAACGTTTCCTGCGCGGCATCCAGTACCTGCCCAGCCACCAGACGCGTGGCAATCGGCTGCAGTTCCGCCGGCAACGCCAATGCCGGTTCGGCATCCGGCGTGCGCGCCCACAGCACGCCCGCCGCTGCGGCGCGCGCATGCACCAGGCGCAGCGCGATCAACTGGTAACGCCAGTCGATCTCGCGCTTGAGCACGACGGCGGCATGCGCAAACAGCACCCACTGCGGCAGCACGCTGTCGCTGCCGGCCACGCGCATCTGCTGCCAGCGGTGCCATACGTCGACCCAGATGCTGCTGTCATCCAGTCCGAGCGCTGCCTGCCAGCGTCGGCAGTCGGCCTGTGCGCGCGCGTACACCTGGGTGGCCTGGAGTACGGCGAGCGGTGGGGTTGTGGTGTCGGGCACCCCGTGATTGCGCAGGCGTTGTCCCTGTGGACGGGTCAGCAGTTTCGGTCCTTCGATGCGCTGGTCGTAGCCGCCGCCGATGTTGGCGTGGACGCCGGGCAGGGCGATTTCTTCATGCGCCGGTGCGACGGTGGTGAGGGCGAAATAGTGGCGGTGTTCATCGCGGGCGACCACCTGCACGACCTTGTCGGCGCAGTCCGGGGCGAGCGCCACGCGGGGGATTTCGTCGCGCTGCCGGGCATCGATGGCAACCACGGTGTCGAACAGGCCGACGAAGCGCACCGGGCGGGCGGTTGCCGTGGCGGCGGCGGTCCAGCCGGTGCGCCGCAGTTGTTCCTGCAGCCAGCTGCGGCCGTCGGCGGCGTTGAGGCGGTTGACGGCGTCGCGTGCGGAGGCGGCGCCGCGCGAGAAGCCGAACAGGTCCAGGCGTACGCGGCCGAGAAGATGCGCGGGCAGGGTCCGGGCGAGGGCGCGCAGGGCTTCGGGCAGGCGTACGTCGAGCGCCCGGTGGACCTTGGCTTTCACACCGGTGGCGCCGATGCCGAAGGCCAGGCCCATCAGGTCGTCGTCCTTGCCGGTACGGGTGCCGGCGCCTTCGATGTAGATCGCCAGCGACAGCAGGCCGGGCGTGGCAGGGGCGCCGTTGCGATGGTCGGGGTAGAGCGCGTGCAGGCGCGCGATGTTGGTCAGGCCGTTGCTGAAGCTGCTGGTCAGGCGGCTCTGGTAGGGAGAGGCGTCGTCGGCGAGCACGGCCGGTGCCGGTGCGAGCGGGGCGGGTGCGGTGCGGCCGGCGGGGCGCGAGGCGTGCCGCAGGTTGTCGGCGTTGTTGCGGGTGCCGTCGAAGAACAGGCCGATCTGCAGCGTGACCGGCACGGGTGTGGTCGGATCGGGATGCCCAGCCATGCCTCGGTGTCCCCTGTCGATGCAGGCCAAAGGTAGCGCGAAAACGACACGAGCGCGACGTAACTGAACCGCTTTGGGTCGGGGTCACAGTTCCGACATGTGATCGATAGCCTCTATTGAATTCACGCGACCGAGTGGCGCCAGATGGGTACGCCTGCTGACAGGGGTGGCAGCGCGAACACGTTCCTTACTGAAGTTCACTCATAGAGAGGCGACATGATGTCCAGTCCGATGAGAAAGACCGCAGTTGCGATCACGCTGTTCCTGGCCACCGTCGGCACGGCGGCGGCCACGCCCCTGTTCTCGCCGGTCACGGTGCTGAGCCGTGCCAGTGCGGCCAGCCAGCCGGCCGCGCAGGCGGTGCTGGCGGCGCCGTCCACGGCGGCGGTGCAGGAAGTCCGGGTCGATGCAGGTGCGGTGGTGGCCGGCCAGCGCCAGCTGGAATTCGAGCTGCTGGGGACGCCGGTGCAGGCGCAGCAGCAGCGGGTGGAGAGCCTGCCCGATGGCGGCAGCATCTGGTACGGCAGCCTGCAGGATGCGGGATCGAAACTGACCCGCCAGGCGGGCGGCAACGACCCGGGCAATTCGGTGATCCTGGTGCAGTCCGGCGGCACGGTGACCGGATCGATCCGGAAGAACGGCACGCTGTACCGGTTGCGCCCGCTCAGCGATGGCCGCCATGTGCTGGTCCAGGTCGACGAATCGCGGATGCCGGCCGAGCATCCGGCCGACTACAACACGCTGCCGAAGATCGAGATGCCGGCCAGCGACCGCGCCGGCATCGCCGCCGCGTCGTCAGGCAGTCCGGCCACCATCCGCGTGCTGGTGGCCGCCACCAATGCAGCGGTGAGTGCTTACGGCGGCAACATGCAGCAGCTGGTGCAGCTGGCGGTGGCCGAGTCGAACCAGGGCTACACCAACAGCAACGTGGGCATCACCATGCAGCTGGCCGGGTACCAGGCCGTGGCGTACACCGAGACCGGAAATTTCAGCACCGACCTGGCGCGCTTCCGCTCCACCAATGACGGCTACATGGATGCGATCCACACCACCCGCAACAGCACGGCGGCAGACGTGGCGGTGTTGATCCTCAACAACAGCAGCTATTGCGGGCTGGCGTCCGGAATCGGTTCGACCGCGTCCACCGCGTTCGCGGCGGTGTATTGGGATTGCGCCACCGGCTACTACTCGTTCGCGCATGAGATCGGCCACCTGCAGAGCGCGCGGCACGACATCGCCACCGACTCCAGCACCACGCCGTATGCGTATGGCCACGGGTACCGCTACCAGCCGGCCACCGGCGCGCGCTGGCGCACCATCATGGCCTACGACTGCACCTCGGGCTGCCCGCGCCTGAACTTCTGGTCCAACCCCAACATCAGCTACAACGGGGTGCCGATGGGCATCGCTTCGAGCGCGGACAACCAGCGCGTGCTGGTCAACACCAAGGCAGCGGTCGCCGCGTTCCGGTAAGAGGCTCCGGGGCTGCGCGTCAGGCCAATGCGTCCAGGGTCCAGCCCTGTGGCGTGACGCGCAGTACCGAACCCTGTTCGTACCAGTCGCCAAGTACGATGCGCGTGCAGCTGCGGCCACCGGCCTGGAGGGTGTGGATGGCAGGGCGGTGGGTATGGCCGTGGATCATGGTGTCCACGCCATGCCGCACGAAGGTGGCGGTGACCTCGTCCGGGGCGACGTCGGTGACGGTCTCGAAGGTGGCGCGGTCGCCCTGCTTCATTTCCGACTGGCGGGCCTGGCTGGCATCGCGCGCCTTCTGCGCGAAGGCGATGCGCGCGGCCAGCGGCTGCGCCAGGAACTGCGCCTGGAACACCGGGTCCCGGGTCTGCGCGCGGAACTGCTGGTAGGCCACGTCGTCGGTGCACAGCAGGTCGCCGTGCTGGAGCAGCACCGGCTGGCCGTACAGGTCGATCACGCTGGGGTCGGGCAGGATCCGGAACCCGGCGCGGCGCGCGTAGTCGTCGCCGACCAGGAAATCGCGGTTGCCGCGGATGAAGTACACCGGCACCCCGGCCGCAGACACGGCCTTGAGCGCGTCGGCCACCGCGTCGGCGGCGGGCGAGGGCGTGTCATCGCCGATCCAGGCCTCGAACAGATCGCCCAGGATGTACAGGGCGTCGGCCTGCATCGCCTCGCGCTGCAGGAACGCCAGGAACAGCTCGGTGATGGCTGGACGACTGGGGTCCAGGTGCAGATCGGAAATGAACAGCGTGGTCATGCGGCCATTGTAAAACGGCGGGCGCCGGCCGCAACGTCGGTAGAGCCACGCCCTGCGTGGCTCTACACCGGTAAAGGTAACCAGTTGAGGCTGGCGCCAGCCAGCGCCGTGGCAATCGCCGTCGCCGCCAGCACGTCACTGGGGTAATGCAAACCCAGCACCACCCGCGATACCCCGACCGCTGCGGTGAACGGCACCAGGATCGGGGCCAGCCACGGGTAATACGCCAGCGCCACGATGGTGAACGACACCGCGTGCAGGGTATGCCCGGACGGGAAGCTGAACTCGTCCAGCGGCGCCACCCAGGCGCGGATCCGCAGGTCGGCCGCGTACGGCCGCGGACGCCTCGTCCAGCGCTTCAGGCCCTTGTACAGCAGCAGCGCCATCAACCCGGTGCCGGCCATGTGCAGCGACGCGCGCAGGCCGTCGAAACCGTCGACCAGTACCAGCGCGCCCATCAAGGCATACCAGAACACCCCGTCGCCGAGCCGGCTGACCACCGCGAATGCGCGGCGCACCCGGCGGTGCCGGCAGTAGTGGTTGGCGCGGCGGCAGAGACGGGTTTCGCGCCCGCGCAGGGCCTCAAGCGGCGTGGTCCGCATGTGGCCTCCGGGCGTGGGCCAGTTCGGCAAGAAGGGCGTCGAACTCGGCCACCACCTGCTGCGGATGCAGTCGCTGCATCGCCACGGCCGCGTTGCGGCCCATGCGTTCGCGTGCGGCATCATCGCCGGCCAGGCGCACGGCGGCCTCGACGAAGGCGGCATCGTCGTCGACCGCCACCCCGGTTTCATCGGTGCGCAGGTGCTCGCGCGCGGCACCGTAATCGAAGGCGACCGTGGTCACGCCGCTCGCCATTGCTTCCAGGGTGACATTGCCAAAGGTCTCGCTGCGGCTGGGGAACAGGAACAGGTCGCCACTGGCGAAGTGCCGGGCCAGCGCGTCGCCGCGCTGCACCCCGCAGAAAATGAAGTCCGGGTTTTCATGCGCCAGCTTCTCGCGCGCCGGGCCATCGCCGACCCACACGAAGCGCGCCTTGGGGCGCACCTGCTGCAGGCGGCGGAAGGCCTTCACCGCCAACGCCAGGTTCTTCTCCGCGGCGATGCGGCCGACGTAGATCGCGGCAAAGCCGGTGCCGTCGATGCCCCATTCCTCGCGCAGTGCCGGGTCGCGCCGCGTCGGCTCGAACTGGCTGCTGTCCACCGCGCGCGCCAGCAGGCGGACCCGGTCGAAGCCCTGGCCGGCCAGGAACTGCTGCAGCTCCTGGGTGGGGACCAGGGTCGCATCGGCCTGGTTGTGGAAGCGTCGCATCCAGCGCAGTGCGGCGGCCTGCAGCCAGGCCACGCCGTAGTCGGGCAGGTACTCATCGAAGCGGGTGTGGAAGCCGGTGGCCACTGGAATGCCCAGCCGCCGCGCGGTGCGCAGCGCCGACCAGCCCAGCGGGCCCTCGGTGGCGATGTAGATCGCATCCGGCCGCTGCTGCTGCCACTGCCGGGCCAGCCGCTTGGGAGCGGGCAGGCCGAAGCGCAGCCCGGGGTAGCGCGGCAGGCCCGCGCCCTGTACCAGCAGCGCGCCGCTGGTGTCGGTCTCATCGCCCTGGCGCGGGCGGACCAGGTCCACCTCGTGCCCGGCCGCGCGCAGTCCCTGCTCCAGGCCCTGTACGGTCAACGCGACGCCGTTGACCTCGGGGGGATACGTTTCGGTGACGATCGCGTAGCGCATGGGGAACCTCCCGGTTTGGCGCATGCTCGCGGGCGGCCATGTAGCCGACATGACGCGGCCATGACCACCAGATGACGCCGTGACCGGGCACAAAAAAACCACGGCCCCGAAGGGCCGTGGTCATGTTCCATCACCCACGGGGGGCGATCAGAAGCGCTGCTGGTACTTCATGTAGATCACGCGGCCGATGTCGTAGCCGCCGTAGTACGAGAAGGCCGAGTTCGGCTTGCTGTACATGATCGGGCCCAGGCGGTCGAACACGTTGTTGGCGCCGACCGACACGGTGCCGTCCCACGGCAGGTTGTAGCGGAACTGCACGTCGTGGAAGGTGACCGAACCACGTTCGTTGTAGTTGCGCGAACCCTTGTACCACGGAGCGTACTGGCCCGGATCCGAGCACTCGTCCGGGTACAGGGCGATGTTGGCGCACTGTTCCTTCACCCCGGAGTAGTAACGCGCGGTCCAGCTCATGCCGAAGTCTTCGCGATCCCAGCCCAGCACCAGGTTGGAACGGACGCGGAAGCCGCTGCCGATGCCGTTGGTGGGGGTCGGGACGATGCTGGCGTCGTTGGTCGAACGGTAGATGTTGCTGGACACGTAGGTGGTGGCCGAGTTCAGCGAGAACTTGCCGAACGCGGTATCCAGGCGGTAGCTCAGGTCCAGGTCGTAACCTTCGGTTTCCAGGAAACCGGCGTTGCGGTTGCCGAACTTCAGGTTGGTGACGATGCCGGTGACCGGGTCGCGATCGAAGCGGGTGCAGCGTGCGTCGATGCCCTGCTCATAGCAGTCGATCAGGATCTGGGACGGCGTATCGGCAATGATGGTGTTGTCGATGCGGATCTTCCACCAGTCCAGCGAGGCGTTGAAGTTCTGGATGAAGCCGGGGCTCCAGACCAGGCCCAGCGTCTTGCTCTTGGAGGTTTCCGGGGTCAGGTCCGGGTTCGAGCCGCTGGTGAACGGCACCGGGGTGGCGTCGGTGGCCACGGTCACCGGCGTGCCGCCCTGGCGCAGCTGGCGGAACGTGGCGGCGTTGGCGATGTCACGCGAGCAGCGGGCGCGCACTTCGGCGCTGGTGCGCGAGGAACCGAACACGGTGTCGCACGGATCGCTGAACTGGGCGAAGGTTTCCGAACCGCCACCGAACAGGTCGTTGATGGTCGGGGCGCGGAAGCCTTCGGCCCAGGTGCCGCGCACCATCAGCGAATCGATCGGCTTCCACTTGAAGCCGAACTTGCTGTTGAGCGTGTTGCCGAAGGTGTCGTAGTCGGAGAAGCGGGTCGCGCCGTTGAAGGTCAGTTCCTTCGCGCCCGGCAGGTCGGCCAGCACCGGCACGTTCAGTTCCAGGTACGCCTCGTTGACGGTGTAGTCGCCACCGGTCGGGCCTGCGGCCAGGTTGGTGGTGGCACCGGTCTGGGCCAGCGGATCGGGCGTGTAACGGCCGTCTTCCTTGCGGCTTTCAACGCCGAACGCGAAGCCCAGGTCGCCGCCCGGCAGGGTGACGATGGAACCGGCGATGTTGGCGAAGAAGTTCTTCGAGGTGGTGCGGCCCTTGGTGATTTCCTCCGGGAACAGCCACGCCTGCAGTTCCGCATTGCCGTACAGGCCGTCCGGAGCGGTGGTGCCGTACGGAACCAGCGGGTTCCACGGCTTGCACACGTCGTAGCCGATCGGCGCCGCAGCGGTACCGCACTGGACCTTGCCGGTGGCGGCGTTCAGGAACGACGGACCGACGCCGCCGGCGACGCGCGCCTTGTGCAGGTTGCCGGTGGCGGTCGATTCCAGTTCGTTGCGGTTGTACTGGTAGCCCGCTTCCCAGTCGAAGTAGCGCTCGCCGATGTCGAACGAACCGTCGAACGAGGCCACCGCACGGTAGGTCTTCAGATCGCTGGTGGTCACGCGCGGCACTTCCCAGGTACGGCGGTTCCAGGCCACCGCGGTCGGGGTGGCGTAGCCGTGCTGGTTGCCGAACGGGTTGAAGTAGCTGTTGATCGACATCGAACCGACGCCGGCGGTGCTGGACTGCAGCGGGTAGCCGGCGATCTGGCGGGTCGACTCGCGCTCGTTGTAACCCAGCTCGGTGCGGAAGTTGATGCTGTCGGTGATCGCGAAGCGACCATCGAAGTACACCGAGTCGCGCTTGAGCGGATACATCACGTGCATCTGGTCGTTGGCGTTGCTCACGTCACCGGTGAACGGGGTGGTGTCGGTGCGGTGGTAGTTGCCCGGACGGGTCGGGTCGGTGCCACGGTTGAGCGAGTAGCCGCAGCCGGCGGTGGCCGTGCAGCCCGGGCCGCGCAGGCCGGTGATCTGGCCGTACTGGCTGATCGTGGTCCAGTTGCTCGAGTCCAGCGGGTGGCGGTCGGTCATGCCGTACTGGCTGAAGCCGCGGTTGCGTGCCCACACGCCGTCTTCTTCGGAGTGCTCCAGCGCCAGGGTCAGCGACAGGCGGTCGTTGCTCCAGCCGGTGACCGCGTCGATGCGGTCGCGCGCGCCGTCGCCTTCGCTGTACTGGCCGTGGTAGACGTTCACGGTGGTGCCGGTGACGTTGCTGCGGGTGATGATGTTGACCACGCCGGCCATCGCGTCCGAACCGTAGATCGCCGAGGCGCCGTCCTTCAGCACTTCAATGCGCTCCACCGCCGAAACCGGCAGGGTGGACACGTCCTGGTAACCGGAGGTGCTGATGCCCAGGCGCTTGCCGTTGACCAGCACCAGCGTGCGCTGGGTGCCCAGGTTGCGCATGTCGATGTAGGTACCGCCGGCATTCTCACCGGCGGTCAGCGCGTTGGCGCGGCTGATCGTCGGGCTGCCCATGGCGGTGACGTTCTGCAGGATGTCGGCCACCGAGCTGAAGCCCTGGCGTTCGATGTCGGTGCGGCTGATCGCAAACACCGGCTGGGCGGTCTCCACGTCAACGGTACGGATGCGCGAACCGGTGATCTCGATGCGATCCAGGTTGGTGGGGCTCGGCGCGTCCTGTGCCATGGCCGGGGCGGCCACCAGGCCGACGGTACCGGCGACCAGGGCATAGCGGATTGCCTGCCCCAGTACGTTGATGCGTGAAGTCATTTGGCTCTCTCTCTGGTTCGGAACTGAATCAAAAGAGGTCGGCGGGGTCCCAAGTGCCCCGCGTTCCCCGAAAAACCGCCCCAAGTGGGCCGGTGATTCGATCTTAGTCCCAGTCGTTAAGCCGATGTAAAGCTTTTCGCCAAAAAAATTTCATCATCTCGTAACCAATGAGATGTATTGCCTTGTAAATCAACGGATTGTGACAAAATACGCCCGTCAGGCACTGTGTCCTGATGTATCGAAATGTATCGGGATGGTGCGGCGCGTCACGCAGATCTGCGCAACGCGGGGCGATTACGCCACGAACGGGCGGAACAGGATGCCGAGTCCGGCCATGCCGTCGGTCTCGCCGATCAGGTCGGCGCGCAGCAGCGGGCGGGCATCGATGTAGGCCTGCGGCAGGATCAGCGACAGCCGGTTGTCGTCCGCGCTCAGCTCCAGATCCGGCATCGGACTGTCTTCGTGGGCGCGGTTGAGCAGCACCGCCAGCCGGAGCAGGGCGGTCATGCGCCGGGCCGGCAGCAGCAGGCGCTCGGGCAGCGCGTCGAACGCGGACTTGGACACGTTGCGGCGGTGGCTGCGGACCAGCGCGGCCAGCAGCTGCTGTTCCTGCCGCGAGAAGCCGGCGATGTCCGAGTTCTCCAGCACGTAGCTGCCGTGCACGTGGTAGCCGCTGTGCGCGATCATCAGGCCCAGCTCGTGCAGGCGCGCGGCCCAGCCAAGCATGCGCGCGTCGTCCGGGTCCAGGTTCCATGCCTTTTCCACCTGGCCAAACAGCTCCATCGCGGTGCGCTGCACCTGGTCGGCCTGCACGGTGTCGATGCCATAGCGCTGGGTCAGGGCGTCGACCGACTCGTCGCGCAGGTCGTTCTCGCTGGCACGGCCGAGGATGTCGTACAGGATGCCTTCGCGCATCGCCGCCTTGCTGACCAGCAGCTTCTGCAGCCCCAGCGCGTGGAAGGCCGCTTCCAGCACCAGGATGCCGCCGGCGATGATCGGGCGGCGGTCCGGCGACAGGCCGGGCAGGTCGATGTCTTCGATCCGCTTGGCCTTGAGCAGCTCGTCGCGCAGCTGCGGCAGCGCTTCGGCGGTGATCGCGCCCTTGCTCAGCTTCATGCTGGCGCAGATCTCGCTGATCGCCTTGTGCGTGCCCGACGACCCCAGGGCCTCGTTCCAGCCCAGCGAGCGGTACTTGGTGGCGAACTGCTGGAACTCGGCGCCGATCTCGGTGAGTGCGTCCTTCCAGCGCTTCTTGCTCAGCTTGCCGCCGGGGAAGAAGCGCCGCGTGCTGGCGATGCAGCCGGCCTGCAGGCTTTCGCGCTCCAGGGTCTGCATGCCCTGGCCGATGATGAATTCGGTGGAACCGCCGCCGATGTCGATCACCAGCCGGCGCTGGTCCGGCTTGGGCGGCTGCGCGTGGGCAACGCCCAGGTAGATCAGGCGGGCCTCTTCACGCCCGCTGACCACTTCGATGGCATGTCCCAGCGCGGTTTCGGCCGGCATCAGGAAGGCCTGCGGCGAACGCAGCTGGCGGACCGTGTTGGTGGCCAGTGCACGCACCCGCACCGAGGGAATGCCGCGGATGCGCTGGCCGAACCGGGCCAGGCACTCGAGCGCGCGCTGGCGCGCTTCGGCCGACAGGCCGCCCTTGCCATCCAGGCCGTCGGCCATGCGCACGGTCTCGCGCAGGCGGTCGACCACCCGCAGCTGGCCGAGCGTGTAGCGCGCGATGACCATGTGGAAACTGTTGGAGCCCAGGTCGATGGCGGCGAGCAGGTCGCCATCCTGCAGGGCGGGCGGTGTCGTGGAGGTATGCGGCATGGACGAATGGTAGCCGATGGCCTACAGCCCGGCCATCAATGCCATCTGCGCCGAATGCGGGGGCTCGTCGTGGCCCGGCGCGCACTTGCGGTAGGTGCCGTCGGCCTGCAGTTCCCAGGCGTTGAGGTTGTCGTCCAGGTAGTTCTGCAGCACGTCGCGGTAGACCTTGCGGGCCAGCTCCGGGTCCAGGATCGGGAAGCAGGTCTCGACCCGGCGCAGCAGGTTGCGCTCGAGCCAGTCGGCGCTGGCGCAGTACAGCTCCGCGGCGCCGTCGTTGCCGAACCAGTAGACCCGGCTGTGCTCCAGGAAGCGGCCGACGATCGAACGCACCCGGATGTTGTCCGAGACCCCCGGGACGCCCGGGCGCAGCGTGCACGCGCCGCGCACGATCAGGTCGATCTGCACGCCGGCCTGCGAGGCCGCGTACAGCGCCCGCACCACCTGCGGCTCGTTGAGGGCGTTCATCTTGGCGATGATGCGCCCGGGGCGGCCCTTGCGGGCCAGGTGCATTTCGCGTTCGATCCGCTGCAGCAGGCCGTCGTGCAGGGTGAAGGGCGACTGCAGCAGGCGCTTCAGGCGGGTGCGCGGGGCCAGCCCGGAGAGCTGCTGGAACAGCAGGTGCACGTCATTGCCGATGTCCGCATCGGCGGTGATCAGGCTCAGATCGGTGTACGCGCGCGCGGTGCCGCTGTGGTAATTGCCGGTGCCCAGATGCACATAGCGGCGCAGCTTGCGGCCTTCGCGGCGCACGATCAGCAGCATCTTGGCGTGGGTCTTGTAGCCGACCACGCCGTACACCACCTGCACGCCTGCTTCCTGCAGGCGGTCGGCCAGGCCCAGGTTCGCTTCTTCGTCGAAGCGCGCGCGCAGCTCGACCACCACGGTGACGTCCTTGCCGTTGCGCGCAGCCAGGATCAGCGCGTCGACGATCTGCGAATCCTTGCCGGTGCGGTACAGCGTCTGCTTGATCGCCAGCACGTTCGGATCCACCGCCGCCTGCTTGATCAGGTCCAGCACCGCGGTGAACGCATCGAACGGGTGGTGCAGCAGCACGTCCTTGCGCGCCACCACCTCGAAGATGCCGTCGCTGTCGCGCAGCGTGCGCGGGCTCATCGGCGGGTACTTCAGTTCGGGGCGGGCGAGCAGGTCGTACAGCTGGATCACGCGGTTGAGGTTGACCGGACCGTCGATCTGGTACACCGCGTTTTCGGTCAGGCCGAAGTTCTGCAGCAGGGTGCGCACGATGTCGCGCGGGCAGTCCTGCGCGATCTCCAGCCGCACCGCCGGCCGGTAGCCGCGGTCGACCAGCTCGTCGCGCAGGGCCAGGGCGAGGTTTTCCACTTCTTCCTCGTCCACCACCAGTTCCGAGTTGCGGGTCACCCGGAACTGGTACGCGCCCTGGACTTCCATGCCCGGGAACAGCTCGCCCACGAAGGTCGACAGCACCGAGGACAGGAACACGAAGGTCTGCGGGCCGCCCAGGGTCTGCGGCAGCTGGATGATGCGCGGCAGCGAGCGCGGTGCGCGCACGATCGCCAGGTGGCCGGCACGGCCGAACGCGTCGGTGCCCTTGAGCACCACCACGATGTTCAGCGACTTGTTGAGGATCTTCGGGAACGGGTGCGACGGGTCAAGGCCCAGCGGCGACAGCACCGGCATGATCTCGTTGCGGAAGTACGCGCGCAGCCAGCGCTTCTGGCGGTGGTTCCACGAATGCCGCCCCAACACGTCGATGCCGGCTTCGTGCAGGGCCGGGCGCAGGGTGTCGTTCCAGCAGCGGTACTGCTGGTCCACCAGTTCGGCGGCGCGGTCGTGGATGGCGCTCAGGATCGCCTGCGGGGTCATGCCGTCCGGCGCCGGCGGCAGGCCGAATTCCTGTGCGTGGCGCACCGCGGCGGCGCGGATCTCGAAGAACTCGTCCAGGTTGGTGCAGGAGATGCACATGAAGCGCAGCCGCTCCAGCACCGGCACCTGCGGGTCCATGGCCTGGGCCAGCACCCGGAAGTTGAAGTCCAGCTGCGACAGCTCGCGGTTGATGTACAGCGCGGGGTCGCGCAGGTCATCGGTTTCCGCCGGCACGGCGATGGGAACGAGGCTGCTCATGCGGAAAAGTCTTCTGCGGAAGGAAGGAGGGCCGCGTCGGTGCGCTCGCGCACGTGGTCGGCATCGAAATGGCAGGAGAACGTGCTGCCCTTGCCGACTTCGCTCTGGATCTCCAGGCGGGCGTGGTGCAGGCCAAGGATGTGTTTGACGATCGACAGGCCCAGCCCGGTGCCGCCGCTTTCGCGCGAACGGCTGCTGGAGACCCGGTAGAAGCGTTCGGTCAGGCGCGGCAGGTGGGTGGCGGGAATGCCGTAGCCGGTGTCGCGCACCGCCAGCACCACGCCCTGGCCTTCGCGCGCCAGTTCCACCTCGACCCGGCCACCGGCCGGGGTGTAGCGCACCGCGTTGGTGACCAGGTTGGAAAACGCGCTGTGCAGTTCCTTGTTGGAACCCTGCAGGTCGACCCCGGCGTTGTCGATCACGCTGATCGTGTGGCGGCCCTGGCTGTGCGCTTCGGCCTCGCGGCGCAGCGTGGCCAGCATCGGCGCCATCGCCACGGTTTCTTCTTCGGTGTGTTCCTGCGACTCCAGCCGCGACAGGGTCAGCAGGTCTTCGACCAGCTGCGCCATGCGCTGCGACTGCTTGCGCATTTCTTCCAGCATCGGGCCGGTGCCGGGGAAATCTTCCGGCTCCATCATGTCCAGGTAGCCGTGCACCACGGTGAGCGGCGTGCGCAGTTCATGCGAGACGTTGGCCACGAAGTCACGGCGGACCTGCTCCAGACGCAGCAGTTTGCTCACGTCGCGCGCGATCAGCAGCCAGTAGTCGGGCGAATACGGAATCAGGCGCAGGTTGAGGCGGATCGCCGGATCGACCGGCGAGGGCACGTCCAGGATCGGCTCGGCATTGCGGCCGCCGGCCAGCCAATGGGCCAGCGGCATCGGCTGCAGCCGTTCGACCAGCGCCTCGCCGAGGTCGCCGGGATGGTGCAGGCCGAGCAGGGTGGTCGCCGATTCGTTGAACCACTGCACGCGCTGGCTGTTGCGGTCCACCACCACCACCGCGTCGGGCAGGGCCGCCGCGGCGGCGCGGTAGCTGCGCAGCATGTCCAGCAGGCGCCGCTTGCGCGTGCGCATTTCCAGCTGGTTGCGGTAGAGCAGGCGGTCCAGTTCGTTCCAGACCCCGTTGCCGCCGCTCATGTCCCAGCGCTGGCGCGCGGTGAGGCGGCGCAGCACCTTGCGCAGGCGCCAGTAATGCCAAGCCAGCGCGCCGATCGAAGCCAGCGCGATGCACATCCAGACCTGCCCGGTGGCCAGGCCCACGAGCACCGCAGCCAGCAGCAGCACGGCCAGGGTCGCGAGCGTTTTCAGCCAGGCAGAACGGATGTGGCGCGGCATTGCAGTCTCGTGGTTCACGTGGACGTCGAGAAACGATACCCCGCGCCGCGTACGGTCTGCACCATGTTCTCCGCACCGAACGGTTCCAGCGTCTTGCGCAGGCGCCGGATGTGCACGTCGATGGTGCGTTCCTCCACGTACACGCTGCCGCCCCACACGTGGTCGAGCAGCTGGGCGCGGGTATACACGCGCTCGGGATGGGTCATGAAGAAATGCAGCAGGCGGTACTCGGTCGGCCCGATCGGCACCGGCTGGTCGCCGGCGAACACGCGGTGCGCGGCGCCGTCGATGCGGATGCTGCCCACTGCCACGCTGCCGTCTTCATCGTCGTCGCGTGCGCGGCGCATCACCGCGCGGATCCGCGCCAGCAGCTCGCGCGCGGAGAACGGCTTGACCACGTAATCGTCCACGCCGGCCTCGAGCCCGCCGACGCGGTCGTTCTCTTCGCCACGCGCGGTGAGCATGATGATCGGCACCTCGCGGGTGAGGGCCTCCTTGCGCCAGCGCCGGGCCAGGTCCAGGCCGCTGGTGCCCGGAAGCATCCAGTCCAGCAGGATCAGGTCCGGCACGCGGTCGGCGATGGCGGTCTGCGCCTCGCGGGCGTCACCGGCGTGAATGGGGTCGTAGTCGCCCTTGCGCAGGGCGAAGGCGACCATTTCGCGGATCGCGGGTTCGTCATCGACGATCAGGATGCGTTTCTGCACGTGCCCACCGTATTGCTCATCAGACCGGGATTGGGCCCAGTAGACTACGGTTTCATGACATGTTTGTGACCATGATGACGGGGCTGCAATCTTCACGTCATCTTTACGGCACCCAGATCCGGCCAACGGCCGGGGCTACCGGCGCTCGAGTTCGGGGTCGTCGATGCCCTGGCGGCGCATCTCCAGCACGGTCGGGGTGATGCTCTCGATCCGGGCGTCGACCCGGGCGCGGCCGACGTAGTCCAGGTCCGGGCGCTTCTTCAGTGCCTGCAGCTGGATCAGCGCCTGTTCCGGGCGGCCGTTCAGGAACGCGGCCTCGGCGTAGGCCTCGCTGGCGCGCAGGGTGTCGCCGGCCAGTTCGCTGGCGCGGGCATAGCGCTGCTGGAACACCGGGTCGTTGCCGCTCTGGGCCAGCAGCGGGCGCAGCATCGCCTGGGCGCGCTGACCGGCCTCGCGGCCGCCCTGTTCGTTGAGGATTTCCGCGTAGGTGAGCGCCACGGGCCGGCTGCCCGGGTGCTGGCGCAGCAGGGTGTCGAAGCGGGCGTTGGCCTCGGCCTTCTGGCCGCTGCGCGATTCGGCCTCGCCCAGGGCCAGCGCCACCCACAGATTATCGGGGTGGTCCTGCAGCAACGCGGCCAGGTCGCGTCGCGCCTCGGTCGGGTTGCTGTTGCGCAGCCGCGCCAGGGCCAGGCCGTAGCGTTGCGGTTCGGTGAGGCCGTTCTTCTGCGCGCGCTGCAGGTTCTGGTACTCGGTGGCGAGGTCGCCTGGGGTGTCGGCACTGAGCACGCGCAGGCGCTCCCGGGCCCAGTCGAACTGGCCGCTGGCGCCCCGGCTGAGCGCGTTCACCGAAAACTGCATGGACGCCGGCAGCAGCGGGTTGTTGCGCTGGACGACTGGCTCGGACAGCGCCGGGTCGGTCGGGTTCACCCGCTCCTGGCGGACCCCGCCGGGGACCTCGGTGGTCAGCAGCACCGTGTCCTTCTTCATCTGCTCGGCGCGGGCCTTGGCTTCGCTGATGCGGGTGGTGTTGACCGGGTGGGTCTGCAGGAAGTCCGGCACCGAGTAGCCGCCGGCATTGCCGCGCATGGAGGCGGACATACGCTCGAAGAAACCGGCCATCGCGTCCACGTCGTAGCCGCTGCGGGCCAGGGTGCGGATGCCCAGGCGGTCGGCCTCGGACTCGTTGCTGCGGGTGTAGTTGATCTGGCGCTGCTGCATCAACCCCATGCCCGAGGTGATCGCGGCCATGGTCGCGTCACCGGAGGAATTGCCACCGGCCTGCTGCGCGGCCACCACCGCGGCCAGCATGCCGAGCAGGATCGGGATCTGGTCGCGCTGGGCCCGTTCCACCCCGCGCAGGACGTGCTGCTGGGTGACGTGGGCGATTTCGTGGGACAGCACGGCGGCCACCTCGTCTTCGCGCTCGGCGGTCAGCACCAGCCCGGCATTGACCCCGACATAGCCGCCGAGGGTGGCGAATGCGTTGATCTGGCGGTCGCGCAGCATGAAGAAGGTGTAGGACTGGCGCGGCTGGGCACTGTTGGAGCCGAGCCGGGCGCCCATGGTCTGCAGCCAGTCATCCACCAGCGGGTCGTCCAGCAGGTAGCCGTAGTTGCGCAGCTCGCGCAGCATCATGCCGCCGTACTCGGCCTGGCGCGCCGGGGTCAGCAGCTCGCCAGCCGAGGAGCCGATGTCCGGCAGCTTGCTGTCCTGGGCCGACGCCCACGGCGCGGCCAGGGCCAGGGTCAGGGCGGCGGAGAGCAGCAGAGGGCGCAAGCGGGTACTCCTGGAAGCGGTGGTTGAGTCACTGTGTTGCGGTGATGACATGGAATATCCGACGCAGGGCTACCATATACAGACAATCGTTCCGTTGTGGAGTTTCCCGTGAGCCAAGATGTCGCTTCCAACCCGGGTGGGACCCCCGCCATCACCATCTATTCGACCGCGGTCTGCCCCTACTGCGTGGCGGCCAAGAACTTCCTGAAGAGCAAGGGCCGCGAGTGGACCGAGGTCCGCATCGACCTGGACCCGGAAGAGCGCCAGAAGATGATGGCCAAGACCAAGCGCACCAGCGTGCCGCAGATCTTCGTCGGCGAGACCCATGTGGGCGGCTTCGACGACATGATGGCGCTGCACCAGGCCGGAAAGCTTGAGCCGTTGCTGAACGGGACCGCCGCATGAGCGCCGCCGACGACGCCAGCAAGGACCGGATCGCCGAGTTCACCGAGTTCCGCCAGCGCATGAACCAGCGCATCCTGGGCGAGCCCAACCAGGTGGTGCGGCGCTTCTTCGCGCTCGACACCCAGACCTACCAGGCCGGCGCGCTGGATGTGAAGACCAAGGAGCTGCTAGGCCTGGTCGCCTCGATGGTGCTGCGCTGCGACGACTGCATCAGCTACCACGTGGCCCAGTGCAAGGACGCCGGGGTGACCCGTGAAGAGTTCTTCGAGACCTTTTCGGTCGGCCTGGTGGTCGGCGGCTCCATCGTGATCCCGCACCTGCGCCGGGCGGTGGACTTCCTGGACCAGCTGGAAGGCGGCGCCGCCGCCCCGGACGCCCACGAACATTGATGAATCGGGCTGCACCGGCCGGCAGCCGGTGCAGCGCCTGCCACCTTGGTCTATTTGGGGTCCCCGGGCCGGGTAAGGCATAATTGCGGGTGAAACTTCCCTTGCGCCGGTGCTCCTGCACCTGCTTGACGGCGCTCCCCCTCGGTTCGGAAACAGATCAAATGACGCAGAAAATCACGGTCATCCGCGGTGACGGCATCGGCCCGGAGATCATGGACGCCACCCTGTTCGTGCTCGGCAAGCTCAACACCGGCTTCGAGTACGAAGACGCCGACGCGGGCCTGGTCGCCCTGGAAAAGCATGGCGACCTGATGCCGGCTTCGACCCTGGAGTCGATCGCACGCAACAAGATCGCCCTGAAGAGCCCGCTGACCACGCCGGTCGGTGGTGGCTTCACCTCGATCAACGTCAGCCTGCGTCGCCACTTCGACCTGTACGCCAACGTGCGTCCGGCGGTGTCGTTCCCGAACACCAAGTCGCGTTTCGGCGACGGCGTGGACCTGATCACCGTGCGTGAGAACACCGAAGGCGCCTACCTGGCCGAAGGCCAGGAAGTGTCGGCCGACGGCGAGACCGCGTTCTCCGGCACCCGCATCACCCGCAAGGGTTCCGAGCGCATCGTGCGCTACGCCTTCGAGCTGGCCCGCAGCACCGGCCGCAAGAAGGTCACCGCGGTGCACAAGGCCAACATCATCAAGTCGACCTCGGGCCTGTTCCTGGCCGTGGCCCGCGAAGTGGCGGCCAAGTACCCGGACATCGAGTTCCAGGAAATGATCGTCGACAACTGCTGCATGCAGCTGGTGATGCGTCCGGAACAGTTCGACGTGATCGTCACCACCAACCTGTTCGGCGACATCATCTCCGACCTGTGCGCCGGCCTCGTCGGCGGCCTGGGCCTGGCCCCGGGCGCCAACATCGGTGAGAACGCGGCGATCTTCGAAGCCGTGCACGGTACCGCGCCGGACATCGCCGGTCAGGGCAAGGCCAACCCGTGCGCGCTGCTGCTGGCGGCCGCGCAGATGCTGGACCATGTCGGCCAGACCGAGAACGCCGAGCGTCTGCGCAAGGCGATCGTCGCTACCCTGGAAGCCAAGGACTCGCTGACCGGCGACCTCGGCGGCACCGGCAACACCATGGGCTTCGCCCAGGCCATCGCCAGCCGCCTGTAAGGGGTTCGCGACGGAACGAAAAAGGGCCGCTTTCGCGGCCCTTTTTTTTGGGGTTCCGTGGAGCCGGCCAGCGGCCGGCACTACAGCATCACCGTTGGTTGAGCTTGGACAGCAACCGCAGGAACTCGACATACAGCCACACCAGCGTGACCATCAGGCCGAACGCGCCGTACCACTCCATGTACTTGGGCGCGCGCGCTGCCGCACCGTTTTCGATGAAGTCGAAGTCCAGCACCAGGTTCAGCGCGGCGACCACGACCACGAACAGGCTGAAGGCGATGCCCAGCCAGCTGGCTTCATGGATCACCGGCACGTTGATGTTGAAGAAGCCGAGCACGAACGAGGCCAGGTACAGCAGCGCGATGCCGCCGGTGGCCGCGACCACGCCCAGCTTGAAGTTCTCGGTGACCTTGATCAGCCCGCTGCGGTACGCAACCAGCAGCGCGAACAGGGTGCCGAAGGTGAGCAGCACGGCCTGGAACACGATGCCCGGGAAGCGTGCTTCGAACACGGCCGAGATCGCACCGAGGAAGAAGCCTTCCACCAGTGCATACATCGGCGCGGTCACCGGCGACCATTCCTTCTTGAACACCGTGACAAGGGCGAGGATCAGCCCGCCGATCGCGCCACCGATGGCGTAGATCATCGCGCCCGGTGCGATCTGGCCGTCGGCGCCGATGGTCTGGCTCCAGGCGAAGGCGGCGGTGATGACCGTCAGCAGCAGCAGGATGCCGGTCTTGTTGACCGTGCCGTTGATGGTCATCGCCTGGTCGGGCGAGGTCACGACCGAGCCACTGGCCAGGTCGAGGAAGGTCGACTCGGAAAGTGCGGGGTTGCCGCTGCGCATTGCCAATCTCCTTGAAGGGGTAGGGTTCCGGTCCATCCGGTACTGGGCCGAGCATAGCGGATGTGAAAAACTCTGTGAAAACCGTTGACAGATGGGCCGACGATTCCCACAATAGCCGACTCTTTCGGGGGGAACCTCGAGGGATGAAACCACCGGGGTATAGCGCAGTCTGGTAGCGCGCCTGCTTTGGGAGCAGGATGTCGGGGGTTCGAATCCCTCTACCCCGACCACGTCCCGCTGCTCAAACCGGGATGGGAATGCGACAATCCGGTCAGGGCGCCCGTAGCTCAACTGGATAGAGCACCGGCCTTCTAAGCCGGCGGTTACAGGTTCGATTCCTGTCGGGCGCGCCACTTGGCGCATGCGGCAGGTGATTCAAAAGAATTCAAAGGTTTCAGTGGTGGCTGTAGCTCAGTTGGTTAGAGTACCGGATTGTGATTCCGGTGGTCGGGGGTTCGAATCCCCTCAGCCACCCCACTGATTTGATGTATCCGATTCGCCGAAAGTGAATCGGGGTTGCAAAAAAAGGCGAAAACGTTACACTTGTCGCCTGAGAGTTTCAGGGCTGTTAGCTCAGTTGGTAGAGCAGTTGACTCTTAATCAATAGGTCCAAGGTTCGAATCCTTGACAGCCCACCAAGACAGAAGCCATCCGGTCAGCCGGGTGGCTTTTTTCTTGCGCGCGCTCCGGGATTGCGTGGGACACGCGTGGCATGTCTCTACGCCACGGCCGCGGACACGCGTAGCGACACGCCATGCGTGTCCTTCCCGATCCGTGATCGTTCATTCATACAAACCCCTTGCGCACTCCTGCGGCAGTGCGTCATAATTCGCCTCCCGATTTTCGGGCTGTTAGCTCAGTTGGTAGAGCAGTTGACTCTTAATCAATAGGTCCAAGGTTCGAATCCTTGACAGCCCACCAAGACGAAAGCCACCTGGTCAGCCAGGTGGCTTTTTTCTTGGGCGTGATCCGGCGGTGCAGCCACGCAGGGCGTGGCTCTACCCAATCGGGCATGCATCCCCGGGTATACTGCGCGTCCTGCGAAAGTGGCGGAATTGGTAGACGCCCTGGATTTAGGTTCCAGTGCCGCAAGGCGTGGGGGTTCGAGTCCCCCCTTTCGCACCAGGTACCGGGCATCGGCCCCGGACGGGATTGCCTGAACAGGCCTCTGATTGACGCTTCCGGCCGCATGCTGGCGGCGCTGGCCGTTATCGGCGAAACTACAGGGCTGCGGCGGGCAGGCGCGTCCACGACCCGCGTTCCCAACCCGTTTCATCCAATCACATCGTGCCGGGGGCGTGCCCACCGGTTGGCAGGAGTCAACATGCAAGCTTCGATCGAATCCACCGGCAATCTGGAACGCCGCCTGACCTTCTCGCTGCCGGAAGACCGCCTGCAGACCCACATCAGCGGCCGTCTGGGCGAAATCGCCCGCACCGCGCGCATCAAGGGCTTCCGCCCGGGCAAGGTGCCGGCCAAGGTGATCGAGCAGCGCTTCGGCCAGCAGGTCCGCAGCGAAGCCGTCGACGGCCTGCTGCGCGAAACCTTCGATGCCGCCATCCGCGAGCACGAGCTGCGCATCGCCGGTGCGCCGCGCATCGACAAGGGCGATGACGGCGAGTTCTCGTTCGTCGCCACCGTCGAACTGGTGCCGGACTTCGGCGACGTCGACGTCAGCAAGCTGACCGTGGTGCGCCACACTGCCGAGATCAACGACGGCGACATCGACCAGATGATCACCAACCTGCGCGAACAGCGCCGCAGCTGGAGCCCGGTGACCCGTGGCGCCCAGGACGGCGACCTGGTCGCACTGGAAACCTGGTCGCAGGCCGGCGATGAGCGCCTGCCGGCCGAAGGCACCGAGAAGGGCAGTGTGGTGGTGGGCCAGGGCATGATGTTCGAGCAGATCGAACAGGGCCTGGTCGGCCTGGCCAAGGGCGAAGAGAAGACCCTGGACGTCGAATTCCCGGCCGACTGGCGCGTGCCGGCCCTGGCCGGCAAGCAGGTCAAGGTCACCGTCAAGGCGGTGGACGTGTCCGAGCCGGTGCTGCCGGAAGTCGATGCCGACTTCATCAAGAGCTTCGGCGTGAAGGGCGGCGACGTGGAACAGTTCCGCAAGGACATCCGCGCCAACCTGGAGCGCGAGCTCAAGGGCGCGCTGATGAACCGCCTGCGCAAGGAAGTCGGTGAGCAGCTGATCGCCGCCTACGCCTCGGTGGAAATGCCCCCGCGCCTGGTCGACAACGAAGCCCGCGCCATGCTGGCCCAGCAGGTCGAACAGATCCGCCGCAGCGGCCGCAACCCGGGCGAGATCCCGGCCGACGCCCACGAAGGCTTCAAGGACGCCGCCGCCAAGCGCGTGCTGGTCGGCCTGCTGGTCGGTGAAGTGGCCCGCCGCAACGATCTGCGCCTGGACCCGAAGCGCCTGAACGAAACCATGCGCCTGATTGCTTCGACCTATGAAGAGCCGGAACAGGTCATTGAGATGTACCGCAACGACCCCCAGCTGATGAGTGGGCTGCAGAACCGCGTGATGGAAGAGCAGGTGATCGACTGGATCGCCGAGCGCGCCCAGCACACCGAGCAGTCGCTGTCGTTCCAGGACGCCATCCGCCAGTAAGCGGGCGGCGTTACATGCCCCGCGCCCCAGGCGCGGGGTGGTTTCCCCCAAATAGGTGCCTCAGAAATGGACAACCGAACCCAAGCCCTGAACATGGTTCCGATGGTGGTCGAACAGACCAGCCGCGGCGAGCGCGCCTATGACATCTATTCGCGCCTGTTGAAGGAGCGCCTGATCTTCCTCGTGGGCCCGATCGACGATCACATGGCCAACGTGGTGGTGGCGCAGCTGCTGTTCCTGGAAGCGGACAACCCGGAAAAGGACATCAGCATCTACATCAACTCGCCGGGTGGCGTGGTCACCGCCGGCATGGCGATCTACGACACCATGCAGTACATCAAGCCCGACGTGAGCACCATCTGCGTCGGCCAGGCCGCCTCCATGGGCGCGCTGCTGCTGGCCTCCGGCGCGGCCGGCAAGCGTTATGCGCTGCCGAACTCGCGCGTGATGATCCACCAGCCGCTGGGCGGCTTCCAGGGCCAGGCCACGGACATCGACATCCACGCGCGTGAGATCCTCACCCTGCGTGCGCGCCTGAACGAGGTGCTGGCCAAGCACACCGGGCAGTCGCTGGAGACCATCGCGCGCGACACCGAGCGCGACAACTTCAAGAGCGCGGCCGACGCGGTAGCTTACGGCCTGGTCGACCAGGTGCTGGAGCGCCGTCCGGAAGAGTCGATCACCCCGGCCTGATGGCCTGTTTCCGCAGGGTCCGGGTGGACTGGCGTCCTCCCGGCCCTGTGTTATTCTCGAATCGAACCCCCGTTCAGCGGGTGGGGTAACTGGGTAAGCGAAGCATGAGCGAAGACCGCCAAGGTCGTTCCACGGACACCGGCAAGATCCTCTACTGCTCTTTCTGCGGAAAGAGCCAGCACGAGGTGCGCAAGCTGATTGCTGGGCCCAGCGTGTTCATCTGCGATGAATGCGTGGAGCTGTGCAACGACATCATCCGTGAAGAGCTCGAGGAAAAGGCGCAGTCGGCGCGCAGTTCGCTGCCCAAGCCGAAGGAAATCCTCGAAGTCCTCGACCAGTACGTGATTGGCCAGAACCGGGCCAAGCGCACGTTGGCCGTGGCTGTGTACAACCACTACAAGCGCATCGAGAGCCGCCAGAAGAACGACGAAGTCGAACTGGCGAAGTCGAACATCCTGCTGGTCGGTCCGACCGGTTCGGGCAAGACCCTGCTGGCCGAAACCCTGGCCCGCCTGCTCAACGTGCCGTTCACCATGGCCGACGCCACCACGCTGACCGAAGCCGGTTACGTGGGCGAGGACGTGGAAAACATCATCCAGAAGCTGCTGCAGAAGTGCGACTACGACGTCGAGAAGGCGCAGCAGGGCATCGTCTACATCGATGAAATCGACAAGATCTCGCGCAAGAGCGAGAACCCGTCGATCACCCGTGACGTGTCCGGCGAAGGCGTGCAGCAGGCCCTGCTGAAGCTGATCGAAGGCACCGTGGCCAGCGTGCCGCCGCAGGGCGGTCGCAAGCACCCGCAGCAGGAATTCCTGCAGGTCGACACCAAGAACATCCTGTTCATCTGCGGCGGCGCGTTCGCCGGGCTGGACAAGGTGATCCAGGCCCGTTCCAACGACGCCGGCGGCATCGGCTTCGGGGCCAAGGTGAAGAGCTCCGAGCGCAAGCAGGAAGTGGGCAAGGTGCTGGCCGAAGTCGAGCCGGAAGACCTGATCAAGTTCGGCCTGATCCCGGAATTCGTTGGCCGCCTGCCGGTGGTGGCGACCCTGGAGGAGCTGGACGAGGCCGCCCTGGTCAGGATCCTGACCGAGCCCAAGAACGCCATCACCAAGCAGTTCAAGAAGCTGTTCGAGATGGAGCACGTGGAGCTGGAGTTCCGCCCGGACGCCCTGTCGGCCATCGCCCGCAAGGCGCTCAAGCGCAAGACCGGCGCCCGTGGCCTGCGCACAATCGTCGAATCGGTCCTGCTGGACACCATGTACGACCTGCCTTCGGCGGAAAACGTCAGCAAGGTGGTGGTGGACGAATCGGTGATCGAGCACAAGTCCGAACCGTACCTGATCTACCAGACCCCGCCGGCCCCTGAACAGAAGGCCGCAGGTGCTGAATAATCGATTCAAATAATTGAATTGATGGAGTTTTTTCAGAGCATCTTGCATCTGGACGCCGATGGCCCCATAACGGGGCCATCGGCTTTTTTGTATCCGGGTGAAGCTGCCCGGAGGCCATCCCCACCGTTCCTTTGGAGCCCTCATGGCCCGTTCCCCTACTGAGACTCTCGACCTGCCGGTACTGCCGCTGCGTGACGTGGTGGTGTTCCCGCACATGGTCATTCCGCTGTTCGTCGGCCGCGACAAGTCCATGCACGCGCTGGAGCAGGCGATGGAAGCGGACAAGCGCATCCTGCTGCTCGCGCAGAAGTCGGCCGAGACCGACGACCCGACCGCGGCCGACCTCTACCAGGTCGGTACCCTGGCCCAGGTCCTGCAGCTGCTGAAGCTGCCCGACGGCACCATCAAGGTGCTGGTCGAAGGCCTGTCGCGGGTCAACGTCACCCAGGTGACCGAGCGCAACGGCGCGCTGCAGGGCGTGGCCTCGGAAATCGAGTCGGACGAGTCGCGCGAACCGCGCGAGATCGAGGCGATCGCCCGCTCGCTGATGTCGCTGTTCGAGCAGTACGTCAAGACCAACCGCAAGCTGCCGCCGGAGCTGCTGCAGACCCTGGCCGGCATCGATGAACCGGCGCGCCTGGCAGACACCATCGCCGCGCACATCAGCGTGCGCCTGGCCGACAAGCAGCGCCTGCTGGAAACCCTGCAGATCGGCGAACGCCTGGAGATGCTGGTCGGCCTGGTCGACGGCGAGATCGACGTGCAGCAGATGGAAAAGCGCATCCGCGGCCGGGTCAAGTCGCAGATGGAGAAGAGCCAGCGCGAGTACTACCTCAACGAGCAGATGAAGGCGATCCAGAAGGAACTGGGCGACCTCGACGACGCGCCCGGCGAGCTGGAAGAGCTGGCGCGCAAGATCGCCGACGCCGGCATGCCCAAGCCGGTGGAAACCAAGGCCAAGGCCGAACTCAACAAGCTCAAGCAGATGTCGCCGATGTCGGCCGAAGCCGCGGTGGTGCGTAACTACCTGGACTGGCTGCTGGGCGTGCCGTGGAAGAAGCGCACCAAGGTCCGCAAGGATCTGAAGGTCGCGCAGGACACCCTGGACGCCGACCACTTCGGCCTGGACAAGGTCAAGGACCGCATCCTCGAATACCTGGCGGTGCAGTCGCGGGTGAAGCAGATGAAGGGCCCGATCCTGTGCCTGGTCGGGCCGCCGGGCGTGGGCAAGACCTCGCTGGGCCAGTCCATCGCCAAGGCGACGAATCGCAAGTTCGTGCGCATGAGCCTGGGCGGCGTGCGCGACGAAGCCGAGATCCGTGGCCACCGTCGTACCTACGTCGGCTCCATGCCGGGCCGCATCGTGCAGAACCTCAACAAGGTCGGCAGCAAGAATGCGCTGTTCGTGCTCGACGAGATCGACAAGATGTCGATGGACTTCCGTGGCGACCCGTCCTCGGCGCTGCTGGAAGTGCTCGACCCCGAGCAGAACAACGCGTTCAACGACCACTACCTGGAAGTGGACCTGGACCTGTCCGAAGTGATGTTCGTGGCGACCTCCAATTCGCTCAACATTCCCGGCCCGCTGCTGGACCGCATGGAAGTGATCCGCATCCCCGGTTACACCGAGGATGAAAAGCTCAACATCGCGATGCGTTACCTGGTGCCCAAGCAGCTCAAGGCCAACGGCCTGAAGCCGGAGGAACTGGAGATCGAAGCCGACGCCATCCAGGACGTGGTGCGTTACTACACGCGCGAATCCGGCGTGCGCAACCTCGAACGCGAAGTGGCCAAGATCTGCCGAAAGGTGGTCAAGGAAATCGCGCTGGGCGGACCGGTCGCACCAGTCAAGCAGGCCAAGGCCGGCAAGAAGGTCGCGGCGAAGAAGAAGGCGCTGGTGGTGGTCAATGCCAAGAACCTGGAGAAGTACCTGGGCGTGCGCCGCTTCGACTTCGGCCGTGCCGAGGAACAGAACGAGATCGGCCTGGTGACCGGCCTGGCCTGGACCGAGGTCGGTGGCGACCTGCTGCAGATTGAATCCACGTTGGTGCCGGGCAAGGGCGCCATGATCCTCACCGGCCAGCTCGGCAATGTGATGAAGGAATCGGCCTCGGCCGCATTGTCGGTGGTGCGTTCGCGTGCCGAACGGTTGGGTATCGACGCCGACTTCCTGCAGAAGCACGACGTGCACGTGCACGTGCCCGATGGTGCTACGCCGAAGGATGGCCCCAGTGCCGGCGCCGCAATGGTGACCTCGCTGGTGTCGATGCTGACCAAGGTGCCGATCCGTGCCGAAGTGGCGATGACCGGCGAAATCACCCTGCGTGGTCGCGTCACCGCGATCGGCGGGCTGAAGGAAAAGCTGCTGGCCGCGCTGCGCGGTGGCATCACCACCGTGATCATTCCCGAGGAGAACCGCAAGGACCTGGCCGACATTCCGGCCAACGTCACCCGCGACCTCAAGATCATTCCGGTGAAGTGGATCGAAGAGGTGCTCGACCTGGCACTGGAAACGCCGCTGACGCAGCCCAAGCCGAAGAAGGATGGGCAACGCGTCACAGTGCGGAGCAAGGGCAAGACAGCTTCCACAACGCGCGTCAAGCACTGACGCGCGCTGCGGAATTGCCCGAAACCCGCGTCGTTATTGGCTTTTCAGCTTGCGCGGGTAGGGGTGCGCTGGTATAAAAGCACCACTCGCAGGTCAGCAGAACGTTGATCGGTGCGAATCGAGAACTCACTGGTGTCCGGCCACGTTGCGGGTCGGATGCTCTACTGTCGAACATGCGGAGTCCCCGCCAAAGGAGCTGTACAGAATGAACAAGACCGAATTGATCGACGCCGTTGCCGAAACCGCCGACCTGACCAAGGCCGATTCGGCTCGCGCCGTCGATGCTGTCATCGCTGCCGTCACCAAGGCCCTGAAGGGCGGCGACGCAGTGACCCTGGTGGGCTTCGGTACGTTCCAGGTGCGTGACCGCGCCGCTCGTACCGGCCGCAACCCGAAGACCGGCGACACCATCAAGATCGCTGCGTCGAAGAATCCGTCGTTCAAGGCTGGCAAAGCCCTGAAGGATGCCGTAAACTAAGCGGCTTGCTGGGGTGCTTAGCTCAGCGGTAGAGCGTCTCCTTTACACGGAGAGGGTCGGGGGTTCGAAACCCTCAGCACCCACCAGGCACCGCCAGTAGAAGTTTGAAATGTGGAGCGGTAGTTCAGCTGGTTAGAATGCTGGCCTGTCACGCCGGAGGTCGCGGGTTCGAGTCCCGTCCGCTCCGCCAGTTTCAACGAGGCCCCTGAGCGATCGGGGGCCTTGTTTTCTGCGACGATCCAGATCGTGGTGGAAGGCAGCAGAAGGTTTTAGTGCGGAGCGGTAGTTCAGCTGGTTAGAATGCTGGCCTGTCACGCCGGAGGTCGCGGGTTCGAGTCCCGTCCGCTCCGCCAGTTACAAAAAATCCTCGAAAAGCTGCATATCGGGGTGGGTTTTCTGAATATCTTCGGATATAATGAGCGCCTGCAAAGTTTCAAGCGCGGAGCGGTAGTTCAGCTGGTTAGAATGCTGGCCTGTCACGCCGGAGGTCGCGGGTTCGAGTCCCGTCCGCTCCGCCAATTCTTGAAGGCCCCTGGTGAAAACCAGGGGCTTTTCTTTTGCCTGTCGCCCGTCCCTGTTGGGGAGCGGCGCGAAGCGGGGTACACTGCCGGATTCGCCAATCGGGCCTTGATTTCTCCCATGCTGCAGAAACTTCGCGACAAGACCTCGGGCTGGATCGTTACCGTGATCCTGGGCCTGCTGATGATCCCGTTCCTGTTCGTGATCGACTCCAGCTATCTGGGCGGTGTCGGTGCGCAGAACGTGGCCAAGGTGGCAGCACCGCCGACCTGGTGGCGTTCGGCGCCGTCGTGGTGGCCGGTCTCGTTCCTGTGGCAGCACCATGAGATCAGCGCACAGGACTTCCGTACCCGCTTCGAACAGGCGCGCCAGCAGGCCCGCCAGCAGCAGGGCGAGAACTTCGACCCGCGCGAGTTCGAAAGCACCGAAAGCAAGCTGGCCGTGCTCGACCAGATGATCGACGAACAGGTCGTGCGCCTGGCCGGCGAACAGTCCGGCATCGTCATCGGCGACGCCCTGGTGCGCGAGACCATCGCCTCCATCCCGGCCTTCGTCGGCGCCGACGGCAAGTTCAACCAGGACCAGTACCGCCTGGCGCTGAGCACCGGCAATCCGCCGCGTACGCCGGCCCAGTTCGAAGCGCTGGTGCGCGAGAACATCCAGCAGTCGGTCATTCCGACCGCGCTGCAGAACTCCGGCTTCGTCACCAGTGCCGAAGCGACGCGCATGATGAACCTGCTGGGCGAAACCCGCGACGTGGAAATCGCCGCGCTGCCGGAACTGCCTGCAGACACCGCAGAAGTCACCGACGCGCAGATCAAGCAGTGGTACGACAGCCACGGCAAGGATTTCCGCCAGCCGGAAACCGTGTCGCTGGAGTACGTGGACATCAACGCTGCGAGCCTGCCGGCTGCCGCGCCGGCCGATGAGGCGGCGCTGCGCAAGCGCTATGCCGACGAGAAGGCACGCTTTGCCACGCCCGAAGCGCGCCAGGCGTCGCACATCCTGATCGCCGCCGACGGCAGCGATCCGGCCAAGCTCAAGGCCGCCGAAGAGAAGGCCACCGCGCTGGCCGCACAGGCCAAGGCACCGGGTGCCGATTTCGCTGCGTTGGCCAAGGCCAATTCGGACGACACCGGTTCCAAGGGCACCGGTGGCGACCTCGGCTGGGTCGAGCGTGGCGCGATGGTCAAGCCGTTCGAAGACGCGCTGTTTGCGATGAAGGCGGGCGAGGTGAGTGCACCGGTCAAGACCGAGTTCGGTTACCACGTGCTGCAGCTGCGCGAGATCAAGGGTGGCCAGGAGCGTCCGTTCGAAGAAGTGCGCGACCAGCTGGCCGCCGAGCAGCTCAAGGCCGACACCGAAGGCGCGTTCTCCGAACTCAGCGGCCGCCTGGTCGACGAGGTCTACAAGAACCCGACCTCGCTCAAGAGCGCGGCCGACACGGTGAAGCTGCCGGTGCAGACCATTGGTCCGTTCAGCCGTGCCACCGCCAGCGGCATTGCCGCCAACCCGGCGGTGCTGCGTGCCGCGTTCTCCGACGTGCTGGTGCAGGACGGGACCGTCAGCGATCCGATCCCGCTCGCGCCGGACCACAGCGTGCTGATCCGCGTCACCGACCACAGCCCGGAACAGGCACTGCCGCTGGACAAGGCGCGCGACCAGGTGATCGCCGCGATCCGCGCCGACCGTACCCGCCAGGCCTCGGAGAAGGCCGCTGACGCGCTGCTGGCCAAGCTCAAGGCCGGTCAGACCCTGCAGGCGCTGGCTGCTGAAGAGAAGCTGCAGCTCAGCCCGCTGCCGGGCCTGCCGCGCACCCAGCCGGTGCCGACCCCGGAGATCAACAAGGCCGTGTTCGCCGCCCCGGTGCCGGCTGAAGGCAAGCCGAGCTACGGCAAGGTCGCCGTGCAGGACCGTTACGTCGTGTTCGCGGTCAACAAGGTGAGTCCGCCGAACCTGGCCGAAGTGCCGGCCGAGCAGCAGAAGCAGTTCCGCGACCAGCTCGACCAGGTCGACGGCATGGCCGCCGCCAAGGACTTCGTGCAGGCCCTGCGCAAGTCCTACAAAGTGCAGGTAGAAGAAGCGAACCTCTAACGGTGCGCTGATTCTGGAAACAAAGAAGGCCCGGCAATGCCGGGCCTTCTGCGTTCTGCGTTCCGCGATCTACCTTCCGAGGTAGGGTCGCATCCCAATCGACCGCACGTGCATCGCCAACATCCGATAGGGCATGACCCCAACCGAAGCTGAGCTCTAGTCTTCCACCCGCAGTACAGCGCCTGGCTTCAACACACTGCTGCCGCTGAGGTTGTTCAACGACAGCAGCGCCTTCAACGGCATTCCGTAACGCTTGGCAATCGTCCACGCAGACTCGCCATTGCGGACCGTGTGGCGGCGCGCACGCGGACGGTCGGCACTGGCCACGGTGCGGCTGGCAGCCACGGCGTCCGTACCCGGGCTGACCGTGTCGGCCACCGGCGCTTCCACCTGCGCCACCATCACCGAGGTATCGGCCGGCGCATGCGTCGCCGGGGCCAGAACCGTCACCTGGCCACTGGGACGCCCCTTGCCGCTGGCCAGGGCCGGGTTGAGCCGGGCAATGCGGGCCGGATCCAGGGCGCGCTGTGCCGCCCATTGCTGCACGCTGGTGCCGGCCGGCAAGGTATGGCCCTTCAGCACCGGCACGGTGCGGTCCAGCGAGGCCATCACGCCGGGCGAGGTTTCAGCGTCTTCCAGCACGCAGGCCAGCGCGTGCAGCTTCTCGACATAGGCGTAGGTGATCGGCGACAGCCCCGGCAGCGCCTGCGGGCGCGCGTTCTGCGCGTTCATGCCGGCCTTGCGCAGCGACTGCAGCACGCGGTACTCGCCGGCGTTGTAGGCCATGGTGGCCAGGCGCCAGTCGCCGCCGAACATGCCGTGCAGGGTCTTGAGGTAGCGCACCGCGGCCTGGGTGGAATCGGCGGCCGAGAGGCGACCGTCATAGCCGCTGGTCATCTGCACGCGGTGGTTCTTCGCGGTGCTGGCGATGAACTGCCACAGCCCCGCCGGGCCGCTGCCATTGCGGGCATTGGGCCGGTAGCCGCTTTCCACGAACGGGATCAGTGCGAATTCGGTGGGCAGGTCGGCCTTGCGCAGTTCTTCGACCACGTAGCCGAACAACACCAGTGCATCGTCATCCTGGTTGGCCAGGCGCGACGGCGCGTGTGCGAACTGCTTCTGCCAGCGCGGGCTGGTGGCCTCGGCGTCGCAGGTCGGTTCGGCCAGGCCCTCGCGGAAACTGGCGAAGATATCCTGGCCGTTGCGGACGGAGGCCGGGGGCAGGGCAGCCGGATCCAGCGGCAGCTGCGAAAGCCCGGCCACGTTCTGCGACATTCCTGCACTCAACGACTGGGCGCCCGCGGTGCCGGCCAGGGCGATTGCCAGGCCGGCCGCGAGCGGCAACCATCGCCGACTCATGTTCGGAATCCGTCTTTCCAGCCCCGCAGACCCGCCAGGACATCGACTTCATCGGTAACGGGGCGGCCGAGGTGCTGGCTTACCGCAGCACGGACAGCATCGGTGTTGGTACGCAGGAACGGATTGCATTCCAGCTCGCTGGCCAGTGCAACGGGCAGCGTAGGGCGTTCATCGCGGCGCATGGCCAGGGCCTCCTCTTGGCGTCGCGCGAGCGCGGCGTTGGCGGGGTCGACATGCCGCGCGAAGACGGCATTTGTCACGGTGTACTCGTGTCCGCAGCACATCAACAGGTGCGGCGGCAGGGACGCCAGCTTCTTCAGCGATGCCAGAAGCTGGGGCGGCGTACCTTCGAACATGCGTCCACACCCCAGGCTGAACAGCGAATCGCCACTGAAAAGATGTTCAGCAGTGTGAAACGCGACATGCGAACGGGTGTGTCCGGGCACGGATACTACGTCGATCTCCAGCCCCAGTGCCTGAACGCGTTCACCCCCGGCGACCCGCCGGGTGGCCATCGGAATGCGCGGATCGTCCGGGGCCAGCACCGCAAGCCCGGGATACCGGGCCTGCAGCTCGGCCACCCCGGCGATGTGGTCGTCGTGGTGGTGGGTCAACAGAACGGTGTGCGGACGCCAGTTCTGCTGCGCTGCCGCAGCCAGTATCGGAGAGGCTTGGCCGGGGTCGACCACGATCGCGCGGCCGTCGTCGGCGACCAGCGCCCAGATGTAGTTGTCCGCGAATGCGGGTAGGGCAGTCAGTCGCATAGAATTGGACCATGCCCGCCGTGCCGAGCCTCCGTCAAGCTTCCGTCGCATCCTGGTTTGATACTGAACCGGCGCAGGTGCTGCGCGATCTGGAGCGGCAGGCGCTGGAGCCGGTGCTGGCCTCGCACCCGGTGACCCCGTGGCTGTGGATCGCGCCGACCCCGTCGTGGCAGGAGTCCGTAACCCTGCCGGGCCAGGGAATACGCCTGTACCGCACCGCGCGGGGCTACACCGGCGATGTCACCTGTGCGCTGCCCTTGCCGTTTCCCAGCGAAAGCGTCAACGCGATCGTGCTGCAGCACGTGACCGCGCGCGACGCAGAGCAGCTGATCGCCGAATGCGAGCGGGTGCTGATGCCGGGTGGCCGCCTGTGGCTGTCCACGCTCAACCCGTTCAGTCCGTTCCGCCGCCAGTGGCGCCACCACGGACTGGTGGTGCGCACCCCGCAACGGCTGCGGCACACCTTGGAGCAGGCCGGGCTGGCCTGCGACGCGCTGGACTGGCTGGGCCCGATGTGGCGCGACCAGGCACCGGGGCGGCGCAGCGTTGCCGCGCTGCGCGCGGCCTGCCTGTTCTCCGCCGAAAAACGCACCCTGGCCCTGCCGGGACCCAAGCCACTGCCGGTACGCCGCTGGCACGGTACCGTGGCGACCTGATCTGGAGTTGTATTGAAAACCATTGAAATCCACACCGACGGTTCCTGCCTGGGCAACCCCGGCCCGGGCGGCTGGGCCGCGTTGATGCGCTACAAGGGCCACGAGCGCGAGCTCAGCGGCGGCGAAGCGCATACCACCAACAACCGGATGGAACTGATGGCGGCCATTTCCGGCCTGGAAGCGCTGACCGAGCCGTGCGAGATCGTGCTGTTCACCGATTCCCAGTATGTGCGCCAGGGCCTGACCCAGTGGCTGCCGGGCTGGATCCGCAAGAACTGGAAGACCGCCGGCGGCGACCCGGTCAAGAACCGCGACCTGTGGGAGCGGCTGCACGCGGCCACGCAGAAGCACAGCATCGACTGGCGCTGGGTGAAGGGGCATTCCGGCGACCCGGACAACGAGCGGGTGGACACGCTGGCGCGTGACGCCGCGATCCGTATCCGCGCCGGCGGCCCGGTACACTGAGCGCATGCGTCAGATCATCCTCGACACCGAAACCACCGGCCTGGAATGGCGCAAGGGCAACCGCATCGTCGAAATCGGCTGTGTGGAACTGCTTGAGCGCCGCCCGAGCGGCAACAACTACCACCAATACCTCAAGCCCGACTGCGAGTTCGAACAGGGCGCGCAGGAAGTCACCGGCCTGACCCTGGAATTCCTGGCCGACAAGCCGGCGTTCGCGCAGGTCGCCGAGGAGTTCCTCGCCTACATCGACGGCGCCGAGCTGATCATCCACAACGCGGCGTTCGACCTGGGCTTCCTGGATTACGAGCTGTCGCTGCTGGGCGACCAGTACGGGAAGATCACCGACCGCTGCACGGTCATCGATACCCTCAAGATGGCGCGCGAGCGCTATCCCGGCCAGCGCAATTCGCTGGACGCCCTGTGCAAGCGGCTGGGCGTGGACAACGCGCACCGCCAGCTGCATGGCGGCCTGCTCGATGCCCAGATCCTGGGCGATGTGTACATCGCGCTGACTTCGGGCCAGGAGGAAATCGGCTTCGGTGCGGCCGACGACATCCGTCCCGGCAGCGCACAGGCGCAGACCTTCGATACCAGCCGCCTGCTGCCACGCCCGCGCGTGGTCGCCACCGCCTCGGAGCTGGAAGCGCACGACGCGCGCCTGGCCAAGCTGCGCAAGAAGGCCGGCCACGCGATCTGGGACGGCCCGAAGGTCGAAGAAGCCGTAGCGTGATTCCGTAGTGCCGGCCGCCGGCCGGCAACCACGTAATTCAATGGCAACGAACCAGAATCGCCGTGATGTTGTCCGACCCACCGCCATCCAGCGCGGCCGCCACCAGCGTGTCCACGCATTCCTGCGCACTGGCGTCGTCGTAGGCCAGGGTGCGGGCGATGTCCTTGTCCTCGACCTCTTCGGTCAGCCCGTCGCTGCACAGCAGCAGCTGCATGCCCGGGCGTAGTTCGCCGGTGGTCGTGGCTACGTTCAGGTGCGCCGGATCGGTTACCCCCAGCGCCTGGGTCACCACGTTGCGGTGCGGGTGGGCGCGGGCCTGTTCAGCGGTCAGGTTGCCCTGGGCGACCATTTCCTGGACCACGCTGTGGTCCTGGCTGAGCTGGGCCAGGCTGCCGTCGCGCCACAGGTAGGCGCGGCTGTCGCCGACCCAGGCCACTTCATAGCGGTTGCCCTGCACGCGCGCGGCCACCACCGTGGTGCCCATCGGCAGGCTGTCGTTGCGGCGGCGCGAGGTGCGGATGATTTCCTCGTCGGCCACCCGGATCGCGTGCGCCAGCGTGGCGCCCTGGCGGATCTCGCGCACGATGGTCTCGCGCGCCAGCGCGCTGGCCACCTCGCCGCAGGCGTGCCCGCCCATGCCGTCGGCCACCAGCCACAGTGCCAGTTCGCCGTCCCCGTAATAGGTGTCCTCATTGAGGTCACGGCGCAGGCCAGGGTGGGTCAGGTGTCCGAATTCGATCATGGTCGCGCGCAGGCCAGGGAGTGTATTGCTGAGGGATAACGGCATGATCGCGGCCCTGCGGACATCCGGCAAGGCATCGATACAGAAGAAATTCATCGGCAACGGCGGAATGGCTTGCCGTCGGCGCGTCCTCACCGTATTATTCGCTCCCCGGTTCGCCGGGGACCATCTGGAGAGGTGGCAGAGCGGTTGAATGTACCTGACTCGAAATCAGGCAGGCGTTTATAGCGCCTCGGGGGTTCGAATCCCCCCCTCTCCGCCAGATTCGCAAAAAAGGCCACCCATTGGGTGGCCTTTTTTGCGTCTCTGACGGAGAGGGGGGGATTGCAACGGCGCGTTGCGCCGTTGCCCCCGCACGCTTCCTCTCCCCGCCCCTGTCGGGGCAGCCCCTCAACAGAGGGGCTTTTTCATTTGGGTGGGTGCGCGGGTGCACATCTTTGCTGATGCGCTTTGCTGCGATGGGGTAGAGCCACGCCCTGCGTGGCTGGTTTGCCCGGTAGACTCATTGCATTCCAATCAACGGCCCCCCCCATGACCGCAGAAATTTCGGTTCCCGTCTCTTTTGGTGAGCTGCTCGACAAGATCTCGATCCTGCAGATCAAGTCGGAGCGCATCAGCGATCCGGCCAAGCTGGCCAATATCCGTGCGGAGTTGAGTGCGCTGGAGAAGACCTGGATGGCGCATCCGGCCGGGGTCCGGGACATCGCCAAGCTGCGCGCGGAGCTCAAGGACATCAACGAGAAGCTCTGGGATATCGAGGACAACATCCGCCTGAAGGACCAGGCCGGGGAATTCGATGAGGCCTTCGTCGCGCTGGCACGCAGTGTCTATCTGAACAACGATGAGCGGGCGCGGATCAAGAAGGATCTCAACAGTGCGCTGGGTTCGCTGTTTGTTGAAGAGAAGTCGTACAGGCACGCCAAGTGATGGCGTGAGGGGCCCGGCACGTTACCGGGTCGCCTGGTCCGCCATGTAGCGCTCGAAGGCGGCGATGCCGTCTTCCACGGTGATCAGCTGCATCACGTCGTCGAACTCGATCTTGGTGCCCCACTTGAGGTCGCTGGCCGGCTTGCCCAGGAACTTGCGCGCCGCATCGTCGTAGCGGTCCACGCAGTAGCGGCGGTCCGAGTAGGGGCCGCTGCGGTGCGGATTGCTGGCCGCATGCAGGCCCAGCACCTTGGCACCCATCGCGTTGGCAATGTGCATCGGCCCCGAGTCCGGGGTCATCACCAGCGCGGCGCGGGCGAGCAGGGCGGGCAGCTGCTTCAGGGTGTCCTTGCCCACCAGGTCCAGCGCCGGGGTCGACAGCTGGGCCTGGATGGCGTCGGCCATGCCGCGTTCCAGCTCGCTGCGGCCCCCGCACAGCACCACCCGCCAGCCGCGCGCGATCGCATGGTTGGCCACCGCGGCATAGCGGTCGGCATACCAGTTGCGGCGCACGTGACTGGAGCAGGGCGAGATCATCAGCACCGGCCGGCCATCGTCCTGCCACTGCGCCTGTGCCCACTCCACGGCCGCCGGCGGCACCGCCAGGTCCCAGCTCACCGAGGTCTGGCGGATGCCGAGCGGCTCGCCGAAGCTGCCGATCGCGTCCAGTACGTGGATGCCCGGGCGGTCGGGAATGCGCTCGTTGATGAAAAGCCCATGCAGGTCCTTCGAGCGTGCCTTGTCATAGCCGATCCGGCGCACCGCCGGTACGAAGGCCGACAGCACGTTGGCGCGGAAGGCCACCTGCATCTGCAGCAGCGCCTCGAAGCGTCCCGGCGGCAGCTCGGCGCGCAGGGCGCGCATGCCGGCCACGCCCGTCTTCTTGTCGTAGGCATGGAAGACCACGCCCGGCAGGCCGTCGAGCAGCTTGTGCCCGACCTTGTCGATGATCCAGTGCAGTTCAACGCCCGGCCGTGCCTGCTGCAGGGTCCGCACCAGCGGCACCACGTGGGTGACGTCGCCCAGCGCGGACAAACGCAAAAGACACAAGGAAGAGGACGCTGATGCCATGGTGTTGTTAGACTCGAAGGAATGGTCGCATTCGACGCCACTGAAGCACTGACGCCCTGCCGCGACGGACGCGGCATGGGGGCCATTCTGTTCGACCGCGAACGCCTGCGGCAAGCCGACATGAGCCTGTTCTCGCCTGCCCACTGGGGCGAGCGGGCACGGCCGGTGGGCGAGGGCGGCCGTGGCGGGGCCTTTTTCGTGGACGCGCCGTTCGGGCACTGCGTGCTGCGCCAGTACCTGCGCGGAGGCATGGCGGCCAAACTGAGCCACGACCAGTACCTGTGGCGCGGGGCCAACCGTACCCGCAGCTTTGCCGAGTTCCGCCTGATGCGTGCCCTGCGCGCGCTCAAGCTGCCGGTGCCGCAGCCCATCGCCGCGTTCTACATGCGCGACGGCCTGCGTTACCGCGCCGCGATCCTGATGGAGCGGCTTGAAGGCGTGCGTTCGCTGGCCGACCGCGCGCTGGTGGCGGGGCGGGGTGCGCCCTGGGAAGAGACCGGCCGGCTGATCGCGCGCTTCCACCGCGCCGGCCTGGACCATGCCGACCTCAACGCCCACAACATCCTGTTCGACGCCAACGGCCATGGCTGGCTGATCGACTTCGACCGCGGCGTGCAGCGCATCCCGGCCACCGCCTGGCGCGAGCGCAACCTCAAGCGCCTGCACCGTTCGCTGGTCAAGCTGCGCGGTGAGCGCAGCCATGAAGACGTCGAGAAAGACTTCGCGCGGCTGCGCCGTGCCTACGACCTGGCCTGGAACCGGGGCTACTGATGGACTGGTCGCTGCGTTTCATGGGGGTCGGCAATGCGTCGGCCGTGCAGCTCGGATCGCCGATGGCGGTGATCGAGCGCGACGGCCAGCCGTGGCTGACCATCGACTGCGGCGGCGAAGGCCTCACCGCGTACCTGGCGCAGTACGGGCGCATGCCCGACGCGCTGTTCGTGACCCATGTGCACCTGGACCACGTGGCCGGCTTCGAGCGGCTGTTCGTGGATGCGTACTTTTCGCCGGAACGACGTGGCCGCATCCGCGTCTACGTGCCGGCGACGGTAGTGCCGCTGCTGCACCGGCGCGTGGCCGACTACCCGAACGTGCTGGCCGAAGGCGGCGCCAACTTCTGGGACGCGTTCCAGCTGATCGTGGTCGGTGACGCATTCTGGCATGACGGCGTGCGCCTGGAGGTATTCCCGGTGCGCCACCACTGGCCGGAGACCGCCTACGGCCTGCGCCTGCAGGGTGCCCTGGTGTGGAGCGGCGACACCCGCCCGATCCCCGAAATGCTGGCGCGCTTTGCTGCCGACAACGAACTGATCGCGCACGACTGCGGCCTGCATGGCAACCCGTCACATACCGGCGTGGACGATCTGGAGCGGGAGTATTCGCCTGAGCTGCAGGCGCGCATGATGCTCTATCACTACGCCAGCGAGGCAGACGGGGAGGCGTTGCGCCAGCGCGGGCACCGCGTCGCGCTGCCGGGCGAGCGCGTGGTGTTGGCCACGCCAACCGCACCAACCCCCGAAACGGGTGACGGCCCCGCCGGCTGACCTCGGCGCCCGCGTCGATCGATACCGTTGCTGCCTTCCGGCCCTGGCGGGATTTTCGACCTAGCGTCGCGAGGGGCCGACGGGGCCGCCATAGAGACGTTGCACCGAAGTGCAGTCCCCTAGTATATCAGCAAACCTACCGCGCCGTAGCGACACGCCACGCGTGTCCCACGCACGGCCTGAATCCCCCGTATCCCAAACAGCCCCCAAAACGCCCCCCAACCACCCCCCTTGCTAGAATCCGCCCCGCTGCACGCGTAAACCGGAGGACGGCCTCCCCCACATCGGGTAAACATCACCAGGACGACCTGGCCCCATAAGGAGGGCCCCATGGCCTGGATCTATCTACTCGTTGCCGGTGTACTGGAAATCGTCTGGGCGTTCTCGATGAAGCAATCCGAGGGCTTCACCCGGCTCACCCCGTCCCTGATCACCTTCGCCACCATGGCCGCCAGCTTCTGGCTGCTCTCGCTCGCCATGCGCACCTTGCCGCTCGGCACCGCGTACACCATCTGGACCGGCATCGGCGCCGTCGGCGCCTTCATCGTCGGCATCGTGTTCCTCGGCGAGCAGGTCAGTGCAATGCGCATCGGCGCCGCCGTACTGATCGTAAGCGGCCTGATCCTGATGAAGCTCTCCACCACGTAGTGCCACGCCATGCGTGGCAGATACTCCACCCGGCACGCACACCCCCGCGTGCCGGGTCACTCCCCAACAAGGGCTTCACACCACCCATCCAGCGCACCCGCAACACTCCAGCCCTCCATCACGGAAGGTCCAGAGTGTTCATGCAGCCACGTCCGCAAACGTCCCGCCTGCTTCTCATCCCCGCCGTGCTGCTGGCACTGAGCGCCTGTTCCAGGACACCCGACCCGGGCGCCCCCGCAGAAGCCCCTGCATCTCCCACGAGCGAGGCTGCTGCCGTACCGCCGGAACAGGGCGCGCCCAGCGACGTACCTGACCTCCCCATCATCCCCACCATCGTCATCCCCGAAATTCTCGGCGTGACCCCCGCGCAGCAGGCGCTGGAAGCCTCCATCCAGTCGATCCTCGACCCCGTGGCTGGCATCACCGTCTCGCCCGCGCGCTGCGACACGGGCGGCAGCCTGATCAACGCCGGTGGCATCACCCACCTCGACGAGCACGGCACCCTTACCCGAAACGGGGAGCAGGGACTGTTCAAGATCAACGCCGACGGCAGCGGTACCGCCAACTTCGAAGGCGGGCTGGTGCGGGTCAATGCCGACGGCAGTGGCACCATCAACGGCCCCGCAGCAGGCGACGGCGGCGACAGCGCCATCATCAGCGTGCAGGCCGACGGATCCGGCACCTACAACGGCCCCGCCGGGCTGATCCGGCTGGACGGCAAAGGCGCCGGCACCTGGAATGGCGACAGTGGCCTGATCACCAACAACGGCGACGGCAGCGGCACCTGGAACGGCCCGATGGGCCTGGTACGAATCAACGCCGATGGCTCGGGTACGTGGAATGGCGACGCCGGCCTGATCACCAATAATGGCGATGGAACCGGCACCATAGGGCCGCCCGCGCGCGCAGTAAAAATGCCGCCGATGCCGCGCCTGCCACCGGCCGGCCGCTTCCCGCCATTGACGAAATTCGCACCCCCCGGCGCGCCATGCGGCTACATGATCACCTTGAACGACCGGGTGCTGTTCGACTTCGACAAGTCCGAGATCCGACCCGATGCCGCGCAGCTGCTGGACACGCTTGCGGGTGCACTTGTGCAGGTCAAGGCCAGTGGGATGGAAGTGCGCGGGCACACCGATTCCAAGGGCGATGACGCCTACAACCAGCAGTTGTCAGAGCGTCGCGCCGCCGCGGTGCTGGCCGCACTGCGCACGCGCGGCGCTGTGCAGCAGGTGGAATCGAAGGGGTTCGGTGAGCGTGAGCCGGTGGCACCGAACGAGATCCAGGGCAAGGACAACCCCGGCGGCCGCCAGCTCAATCGACGCGTGGAAATTTTTGTGCGCGCTTGATTCTTTCAATCATCGATCACGGAGTAGAACGGCATGAAGAAAGCAGCATGGGCAACACTCGCGGGCGCATTGGCTGTGTCTGCGACCCTGCCGGCGTTCGCGGCAGCGGAGTTCAGTCTTGGCTATGACGTCGACCGTTTCCCGGCACGCCAGTTGAGCATGCAGAAATGCCACGAAGCCGTTGCGCGGGGTGCGTCGGCATTGGGCTACTCCACGCGAGTGGACCAGGACCAGAAGACGTTGGTCCTGCATGTTTCAGCCCCGCGCGCAGATGGCCGCTCGTTGATTTCGTACTGCATCAGCGCAGGCGACCAGACCGTGTTCGTGATCCAGGCCTTCGACTACAGCGGGCCGGGCAACCCGGACGTGGACAAGGTGAAGCAGCGGGTGGGCGCAGAGGTGCGGAAGGCGGCGGCAGCACGCTGATCGCTATTCTTCCTGGCGCCGGCGGTAGGGTCGTCTGACGAACGGCCCTACCTCTCCGTTAGCGCGTTGCCTTGGGCTTGGGCGAATTGCTCGTGACGCTCAGGTCGATCGACTTGGGGTTGTCTGCCATCGCCACATAGCTGCTGATCTTCTGCCGCAGCAGCAGCGACGGGTTCTGGTTCAACCGCCACGCCGCCAGCCGGAACTGGTAATGCAACACCGGGCCCAGCTCTACCTGGATCGCAAGCCTCCGTTTCGCGGCCTCCACCGCGCCCTGCAGGATCACAGCAGGCTCCCGTTGGGACAGATCGGCAAATGGTCTGCTTCCACCATGGTGTGGTGGATCTGGCGTTCGATGCGTCGCGGCACTCCCGGGCGCGGCAGCTTGGGTCGGCCAAGGATGGTAAGGGTGATGACGCCATCTTCGGCATCGATCTGCAGCTTGGACCCCGCGTTGAATCCCATGTCACGCAGCCAGCGGCCGCGAAGTTTCAGGAACGGTATTGCCCCTTCATCCTCGAACTCCGGTGACATAGGGACGACTCCTATTTTGGTTCTGCTAGAGTTTTCACGCTCCGTCCGAACACCATGCGCGCCGGATCCATCCACGCAAAGTTGTTTGTATCTATTGGTTTGCGCGTATTGGTAGGCGTTGCCTATGCACGACGCTTTAAGCTTGTTTCGCGCAAAAATTCTGGGAAGGAGTTCGCGAATTACATGGCGTGCTCGTCGTTGCGATAAAAAAAATCAATCGGTTCGCACGGCTCAGCGCAGCGCCAGTTGCATGTCCACCGCGTCGATTCCCGGCGCGTGTCCATCACGCACGACTCCCGTAACGATGAATCCCCGCGCCGCGTAAAACGCCTGCGTGTGCTGGCTGGTGCTGAGGATCACGCGTGTCGCGCCTCTGGCGCGCGCCTGTGCAATGCGCGCCGAAGCGAGAGCGGTTCCCATGCCGTGTCGATGCAGATCACGCCTCACCATGCCCCAACAGAACGCCGCAGTAACATCGTCGTCAAAGGCGATCCCGCCGCAGGCCGCAACTTCGCCGCGATGCTCCAACACGAGGTAGTCATCTTGACGCTGCGGCTGCAGCAGAAAGGCGGCGAAGTCCGCGCGCTCGTTCGCTCCGAAATAGTCCGGCACATTGCTGTCGAATATCGCGAGACACGAAGCGGTGTCGGAGGTGTGGAACGGGCGCGTGTTCTGATCGATAGGATCGGGCATGGGCGGAGCTACCCAGGATGATGAAGCGAGATCCTAATGCTGCAATCTGGGCTTCGCCATCTTTACTTCCACCGGACGCCACCGGTTGACGCCCTGACAGGAGCCTTGTTGAGCCGCCAATCCCCGGATAACGAAAACGGCCGGCGGCATTGGCGACGTCGAGACGCTACCCTCAGCACAGGAGGCCTGCAAGGCACCTGATGACGTAAACGCAATCAATCCAGCGGCAGCGCCCTGTCCACCGAGTCGATCCACGCACGGCCGCTTGGTTTGGAACTGTCGCTTTCGCCCCTAAGCCCGCGACCCTGTCCAAGTCCAGGTAGTGCCACGCCCTGCGTGGCAACCACGTGCTATCGGCTGGCGCAGTTCCTAATGCTGTCCGAAACCGGCCAGCAACCTCTCCCGGGAAAGCGCACACTCGCGCTTTCCTCCCGGAGCTGCCCCAATGAACGACCTTCACGCGCGTTTCGAAGCACTGCACGCCGCCAGCGAGCTGCTGGTCCTGCCCAACGCCTGGGATGCAGGCAGTGCCCGGCTGGCACAGGAGAAGGGCGCGCAGGCCGTGGGCACCACCAGTGCTGCCATGGCCTGGTCTTGCGGGTACCCGGACGGCAACGCCTTGCCGGAAGGGGCCCTGCTGCAGCGGGTGAGCGAGATCGTGCGGGCCACCTCGATCCCGGTCACAGTGGATATCGAGAACGGGTACAGCGATGACCCGGAGCACGTGGCGGCGCTGGTGTCGAAGCTGGTGGCGCTGGGCGTGGTTGGCATCAATCTGGAGGATGGGGCGGGAGCACCGGGGGTGTTGGTTGAAAAGATTGGCGCCATCCGCCGTGCACTGGCCGGACGCCCGCTCTTCATCAATGCGCGCACCGATGTGTACCTGCGTGGCATGGCTGAGGGTGAGGCCGCAGTGCGGATAAGCGTGGAGCGGATGCAGGCTTATGCCGCTGCTGGGGCTAGCGGGGCTTTCGTGCCGTGCGGGGTGCAGCCTGCGGAGATGCGCGCCATTGCCGATGCGGTGTCACTGCCGCTCAACGTGATGTGGCTGCCGGGGTTGGTTGGGCATGCGGAGCTTGTCGCTGCTGGCGTGCGCAGGTTGAGTGCCGGGCCTGCGTTGTATGTGCATGCGTGGGCAGCGTTGGCGGGTGCGACGGAGGCGATGTTGGGTGGGGCGCTGGCGTGGCCGGAGGGGGCGCCGGGGTATGGGGAGTTGAACAGGCTCTTTGCGTGATGCGTAGTGACACGCCATGCGTGTCATCGAGATGTGTGGCGAAGAGCTGACACGCGTGGCGTGTCACTACGAGAAGGTCGCGCTGCGCGCGGCGGTATTTGTCCGGCGGGTTGGTCGCACTTGGGACGATGGTGGCCGTTTCACTGCCGGGGATTGCGGGCCCCATCCATGGGGCCCGCCCCTCCGCGCTACTCCGCTTGGCATTTCAAGCATTGCTGAGGGCGAGTCCAGGTTCGGGCGCGTGGCGACGCGTTCATCGTGACAGGGTGCCTGGCCCTGCTGGGGCGCGGCGAATCCGTCGAACCCGGCGTGGCTTCGATCACCCCCTCTCTCCGCCAAACCAATAAAAAAGCCGCCCCATGGGGCGGCTTCTTCATTGATCTGGCGGAGAGAGGGGGATTCGAACCCCCGAAGCGCGGTTTAGACGCTTACACACTTTCCAGGCGTGCTCCTTCAACCACTCGGACACCTCTCCGGACCTGCTGCGAACCCGCTGCAGGGGCGCAGATTCTAGCCGGGGAACGTGCGATGCACAAGCACCTTCACGCAGGGGCAGGGGGGATGGACAGGCGTGGCACAATGGACGTCCCGATGAAGACGGTGGCCTGATGTCCTATCTCGTCCTTGCCCGCAAGTGGCGTCCGAAGCGTTTTGCCGAGCTGGTGGGCCAGGAACACGTGGTCCGTGCGCTCAGCAATGCGCTGGACAGCGGCCGGGTGCACCATGCGTTCCTGTTTACCGGCACCCGCGGGGTCGGCAAGACCACCATCGCGCGTATTTTCGCCAAGTCGCTGAACTGCGAGCAGGGCACCAGCGCCGACCCGTGCGGCCAGTGCCCGGCCTGCCTGGATATCGACTCCGGGCGTTATATCGACCTGCTGGAGATCGACGCCGCGTCCAATACCGGCGTGGACGATGTCCGTGAGGTGATCGAGAACGCCCAGTACATGCCCTCGCGCGGCAAGTACAAGGTCTACCTGATCGACGAAGTGCACATGCTGTCCAAGGCGGCGTTCAATGCGCTGCTGAAGACGCTGGAAGAACCGCCGGAACACGTGAAGTTCCTGCTGGCTACCACCGACCCGCAGAAGCTGCCGGTGACGGTGCTGTCGCGCTGCCTGCAGTTCAACCTGAAGCGCCTGGACGAGGACCAGATCCAGGGCCAGATGACCCGCATTCTCAGCGCGGAAGAGATCGAGTCCGACCCGACCGCGATCGTGCAGCTGGCCAAGGCTGCTGACGGCAGCCTGCGCGACGGCCTGTCGCTGCTGGACCAGGCCATCGCCTATGCCGGCGGCGCCCTGCGTGAAGACGTGGTGCGCGCCATGCTGGGCACGGTCGACCGTACCCAGGTGGCGGCGATGCTGGATGCGCTGGCCGACGGCGACGGCGTACGCCTGCTGCAGGTGGTGGCCGCTCTGGCCGAGTTCTCGCCCGACTGGAGCGGAGTGCTGGACGCGCTGGCCGAGGCCCTGCACCGGATCCAGGTGCAGCAGCTGGTGCCGGGCGCGCAGGCTGACGGCGAAGGCATCGACGCCGCCGCCTTCGCCCAGCGCCTGCGCCCGGAAGTGGTCCAGCTCTGGTACCAGATGGCCCTGGGCGGTCGCCGCGACCTGCACCTGGCGCCTAGCCCGCGCGCGGGCTTTGAAATGGCCGTGCTGCGCATGCTGGCGTTCCGCCCGGCTGCTGCGGTGCCGCCGGTACCGCGTGACCCGGGGGCCGGCACCGACGCAGGCGCCGGATCGCGCGGTTCCGAGCAGGGCGGCATCGCCGCTGCGCCGGCCGCCGTGGCCGCGCCGATCGCTGTTGCTGCACCCGTGGCCGCCGCTGTGCCCGTGGCGGCGCCGACGCCTGTCGCCACGGCCCCCGCACCAGTCGTGCCGAAACCGACACCTGCACCGATCGTCGAATCGGCGGCCGATGACGATCTGCCGCCGTGGCACCAGGCCGGCGCCGACGAGCGCGACGAGGCCCTGGCGGTGGAACTGGCCAGCCCCGACGCGGCCATGGCCGCGCCGTGGGAAGCGCCGCCGGTGCGATCGGCACCGCCGGCCCCTGCCGCAGCGCCGGTGCCGTCGCAGCGCCCGCAGGGCATTTCGCTGACCCCAGCGTCGACCAGCGCTGCTGCCCCGCAGGGCGGCACGGTCGCCCTGACCTCGGCCGAAACCTGGCTGGAGCTGGTCGCCCAGAGCCAGCTGAACGGCCCCTCCCGGCAGCTCGCCGCGCACGCGGCGTTCGTCGGATTCCAGCATGGTGTCTTGAAACTGGCGGTATCGCCCGGATTTGAGTACCTGTGTTCGGACCGATCGCTGGCGGCCCTGACCGAGGCGCTGTCCGGCCCGCTCGGAACGACCCCCAAGATCGTGATCGAACATGGCAACGCCGAGGCCGAAACGCTGCACCAGCGTTCCGACCGCCAGCGTGGCGAACGACAGCAGGCGGCCGAAGCCGCCTTCATGGCCGACCCGTCGGTGCAGCTGCTGATCCAGCAGCATGGCGCGCGGGTCGTGACCGATTCCATCCGTCCTTTTGAAGAGTAAGACGACATGCGCGGCAACATCGCCCAACTGATGCAGCAGGCCCAGAAGATGCAGGAAAACCTGCAGAAGGCCCAGGAAGAACTCGCCAAGCTGGAAGTCACCGGCACCGCCGGCGGCGGCATGGTCAGCGTGACCCTGACCGGCGCCAAGGAGTGCCGCAAGGTGCGTATCGACCCGTCGATCCTGTCCGATGCGGAAATGACCGAAGACCTGGTGGCGGCCGCGTTCAACGACGCCTCCAACAAGATCGATGCCGAATCGAAGAACCGCATGGGCTCGGCCACCGCCGGCATGCAGCTGCCGCCCGGCATGAAGCTGCCGTTCTAAGCGTGAGCCTGCCCCTGCTCGAACAGCTGATCGAGGCCTTCCGGGTCCTGCCGGGGGTCGGCCAGAAGACCGCCCAGCGCATGGCCTACCACGTGCTCGAACGCGAGCGCGCCGGTGGCCAGAAGCTGGCCGAGGTGCTGGCCAAGGCGATCGAACGCATCGGCCACTGCGCGCAGTGCCGCGACTTCAGCGAAACCGAGGTCTGCGCCGTGTGCGCCAACGGCACCCGCGAACGCCAGCAGCTGTGCGCGGTGGAATCGCCGGCCGACCGCCTGGCGATCGAAACCGCCACCGGCTTCCGCGGTGTCTACTTCGTCCTGCAGGGGCGGTTGTCCCCGCTCGACGGTGTAGGCCCGCGCGAACTCGGGCTGGACCAGCTGGAGGCGCGCCTGGGGCAGGGCGAGGTGCAGGAACTGATCATCGCCACCAGCGCCACCGTTGAAGGCGAAGCGACCGCGCACTACCTGGCGCAGCTGGCCCGCGCCCACAAGGTGCGGCCGAGTCGACTGGCGCAGGGCCTGCCGCTGGGCGGCGAGCTGGAGTATGTGGATCGCGGCACGTTGTCGCATGCATTCGGTAGCCGTACCGAAGTCGAATGACGAGGGAACTCATGAGCCAGGACACCCTGTTCGGAAAGATCATCCGCCGCGAGATTCCGGCCACCATCGTCTATGAAGACGACGAGGTGCTGGGCTTCAAGGACATCGCGCCGCAGGCGCCGGTGCACGTGCTGTTCATTCCGAAGAACGAAGCCATTCCCACCCTCGATGACGTGCAGCCCTCGCAGGCGCACCTGATCGGCAAGCTGGCGATGGCAGCGGCCGAATACGCCCGCCGCGAAGGCTTCGCGCAGGACGGCTACCGCATCGTGATGAACTGCCGCGAACATGCCGGGCAGACGGTGTTCCACATCCACCTGCATCTGTTGGCAGGGGCGCAGCTGGGCCACTTCGGAACCTGAAAAAAACGCCGCTGGAAAGCGGCGTTTTTTTCTGAATCGTTTACCACCAGCCCCAGCCGCGGTAGCCCCAGCCCGGACCCCAACCCGGGCCCCACGGGCCGTACGGGTAGACCGGCACCACATCGACCTGGCGCTGTTCCGGCCACAGGTAGATCACGTCGGCTTCCAGCTTCGGCAGGCGGTAGTCGTAATCGCCGATGCGGGTGTTTTCGTAGCCGGCGATCTTGCCGATGAAGGTCACGTCACGGCCTTCCTCGAACACGGCCGGGTCGTAGAAGCCGGCACGGCAGGCCACGAAGCGTCCGTCGCTGGCGTCGTTGGACGAGGTGTTCGGGCGGCCGCTGCCATTGAGCGGGCGCGACAGCAGCTGGAAGCAGGTCTGGCCCTGCCCCGGCGTGGTTTCGATGATGCGGCCGCCCCAGCGCACCGGCGTGCCGACCTGCTGGCTGGCGACCGAATCGCGCGGGCTGACCACGCTGAACTGTCCCTGCAGCGGTTTGGGGGCCGTGGCACAGGCGGCCAGCGCCAGCGACGCGGCAAGGGGAAGCAGGATCTTGGCGTTCATGATGTTGCTCCAGTGGACGGGCGGTGCCTGTGCAGGTCACGCACGAGAGAAGGGTCGAGCTTTGCGCCAGCGTAGCGCGCCTGAACGAAACGCTGGCTGAGCGAAATCAGCGCCGGGTCGGGGCGCTGCCGGTAGACGCGCTGCGCCCAGTCCGTGGCGGTTTCTGCAGGTTCCCTGGCCAGGCCATGCCGCGCGTAACGCCGCCCCAGCCGGTGCCAGGCCCGCAACAGCGGATCGCGCTCGCGTTCCCCGCGGGCCAGCAGCCATGCCATCCAGCCTAGCGCAGCGCCTGCGAAGGCAATGAAAATGCCGATCAGCTGCGCCGGTTGCAGGCGGTCGATGCCCAGCGGGCGCAGCAGCTGCTGCTGGCGGTTGGCGTCGAACGACAGTACCAGGTCGTTCCAGCCGCGGCGGAGGAAGTCGCCGACCTGTCCCACTTGCAGCCAGCGCCCTTCCAGGGTCGTACCGGCGTCGCTTCCGAGGCGGTCTTCCAGAGTGTCGTAGATGCGTTCGGGTGCCACTGCCGCGGTCGGATCCACCCGCACCCAGCCGCGTTGCGGCAGCCACACTTCGGCCCACGCGTGCGCGTCCATCCGGCGCACCACGAAGTAGTCGCCGTACGGGTTGCGCTGGCCGCCGGCGAACCCGGTCACCACCCGCGCCGGAATGCCGGCATTGCGCATCAGCACCACGAACGACGAACTGAAATGCTGGCAGTAGCCGGCCTGCTGGTCGAACAGGAACTCATCCACGCTGTCCCGTCCCGGCGCCTCGGTGGAGAGGGTGTAGGCGAACGTGGAACGCACCCACTCCAATGCGCGCGACACGATGGCGGCATCGTTGTCGCCGGCGTCCTGGCGCCACTGCCGGGCCAGCGCCGCCGTGCGTGGATTGAAACCAGGCGGCAGCTGCAACGCGACCTGTCGCTGGAACGCGGTGAGCGGTTCGATGTAGCGGGCCGCCGGCGCCGATTGCAGGCGCCAGCGGGTCAGCGAGGAGAGGCTCTGCGTGCTGCGCAGGCTGTAGTCGGCGCCCAGCGTGGCGCCGGCCGGCGCGTGCAACGGCAGGTCCAGCGCCACCAGTTGCCGTCGATCGGTGGGCTCGTAGTCGATCTGGTAGTCCCACTGCGGCGCCCCGCGCGTTACCGGCGCGGGCGGGCGGCGGTCGCTGTAGGGATCGCGTTCCCAGCGGCGCCCGTCGAAGTGGGTCATCACCGGGCCGCGCCAGTAGCGCTGTTCCGGGCTCGGCACGGCGCCGAAGAAAGTCACCCGCAGGGCAGGGGCATCGTCGGCCATGAGGTCCAGCCACTCGGACGGGTCCATGCGGTCGGACAGGCCGGGCTTGCCGACCGCGCGGTCGGGCAGGCCCCACAGCGGCTCGCTCAGGCGCGGGAACAGCCAGAACGCGGCGAGCGCCAGCGGCAGGCCCAGCGCGAGCAGCCTTCCGACGCCGCGCAACTGGCCGCGCAACGGTGCGTTCGATGCTTCGCCTTCGGCACGCGCCAGTCGCTGCAGGGTCAGCAGGGTCGCCAGCGCGGCCAGCATGGCCAGGCCCATGGTCAACGGGCCCTGGTCGAGCAGGAACGCGGCGAACGGCGCGAACAGGGCAAAGCCGAGCAGGCTGCGCGCGTCGCGCAGGCTGCGCAGCTCGCTGGATTTGAGGGCGAGCATGGCCGCCAGCAATGCGCAGCCGGTGTCGCGGCCAGGTCGCGCGCCCAGTTGCCAGTACACCGCCGCCAGCATGCCCAGGACCAGCAGCACCCGTACCGGAACCGGCAGTACGCGCTGGCCCGAGGCCAGGGCCGTGATCACCGCAACCACGGCGAGCACGCCGGCAAGAAGCGGCGGCAACTGCAGCAGCAGCGGAAGCAGTGCCAGAGCACCGCTGGCCAGGGTCCAGCGCCGGGCGGCAGGTTCGAGCAGGGATGCGGGACGGTCAGCCATGGGGCATCAGCGCCAGGGCGCGTTGGCAGAGGTGGTGGTGGCTGCTGCCCTGGCCAGGGCCCAGTTCCGGCTGGCCCGGCAACTTCAGGGTGTAGCGGCGGCCTTGGCGTTCGGCCAGGTCGACCCAGCGCGCCAGCCGCGCGATGCGCGCCTCGCCGGGCAGCGGTGCGAGCTGTCGCCAGTCGAGCAGGATGTCCACGCCCACCGGCTTTTCATATTCGCGTACCAGCAGGGTGTCGCGGCGTGCCGAATGCTTCCAGGCAATGCTGCGCGGCGCATCACCGGCGCGGTAGGGGCGCAGCTGGTGCAGTTCGTCGCCGCTGGCATGCACGCGCGTATGCAGGGGATCGCCATCGCCTTCGGGCAGGGGCGGCGCCTGCGTTTCGGGCGCGGCATAGACCAGCAGCGGCGCGTCCGGCCACACCCACGACCATGCGCGCACCAGGCCCAGCGGCTGCGTGGTCGACAGACGGATGCGCTCGAGGTCGAGCCAGCCGCGACGTTGCGTGGGCAGCGGCAGGTCGACTTCGATCTGGTCGGTGTCCACCAGGTGTCCGTAAGCCTCCGCATCGCCCAGCGACACCACCAGCCCACGGCGTGCCCGGGTGTCGGCCCGCGACAGGTTGATGCGCAGTCGCATCGTGGCGCCGGCCACCACCGGTTCGGCCGACACCGCGTCGATCTGCAGGCCGGACAACTGCAGGTGTGCGCTGAACGTACTGGCGATGGCCACCGCGGCCAGCAGCAGGGCCAGCAGCAGGGCGGGGTTGTTGTTGTAGTTCAACGCACCGAGCAGCATCGCGCCCAGCAGCACGGTGACGAACATGCCGAAGCGGGTCGGCAGCACATAGATGCGCCGCCGCCCCAGTCGCTGCGGCAGGCTTTCGGGCAGGCGCGGCCGCGTGAACGCGCGCGCGCTGTCCGACAGTATGTGTTTCAGGCGGTCTCCCCAGCCGCTGCGCACTCAGTCCACCGCAACCGTCTGCAGGATGGCGCGGGCCAGTGCCGGCCCATTGCTGGCTTCCGCTTCCGGTACCAGGCGGTGGCCGGCCACGGCAACAAACAGGGTCTGCACGTCTTCGGGGACCACGTGGCCGCGCCCCAGCAGCAACGCATGCGCCTTGGCCGCGCGCAGCAGCGCCAGGCCCGCGCGTGGCGAAAGACCGACCCGCACGCCCGCATGCTGGCGACTGCGCGCCAGCAGCGACTGCACGTACTGGATGAGCGCTTCGCTCGCATGCACCTGGTTCACTGCGTCGCGCAGTGCGCGCACCTGGTTGTCGTCCAGGCAGGCGGTGGCCTGTGCGATCAGGTGGCGGCGATCGGTGCCGCGCAGCAGTTCGCGTTCGGACTCCGGATTGGGATAGCCCAGCGCCAGCCGCAGCAGGAAGCGGTCCAGCTGCGAGTCGGGCAGCGGGAACGTACCCGACAGGTCCACCGGGTTCTGCGTGGCGATCACGAAGAACGGATCGGGCAGCGGGTGGGTCACGCCGTCCAGGGTGATCTGCTGCTCGGCCATGGCTTCGAGCAGCGCGCTCTGCGTACGGGGCGGCGCGCGGTTGATTTCGTCGGCCAGCAGCACATGGGTGAAGACCGGGCCGGGGTGGAACTGGAACTGGCGCGTGGTGGCCTCGTAAACCGAGACGCCCAGCACATCTGCGGGCAGCAGGTCCGAGGTGAACTGCACGCGCTGGAAGCCCAGTCCCAGGCTGGAAGCCAGCGCATGCGCGAGCGTGGTCTTGCCCAGGCCGGGCAGGTCTTCGATCAGCAGGTGGCCGCCGGAGAGCAGCGCAACGAACGCCAGCCGGACTTCCTGGGCCTTGCCGAGCACCAGTCCATTGACCTGGTCCTGGGCATTGCGCAAAGCCTGTCGCAGTTCTTCGGGTAGCATGGCGGGCACGCGGGGCGAATTTTCCATGTCCGTCTCGTGTCGATGATTCTTTCGATTCTATAGAGCAATGCAGGGCGAACAACGCGCACGCACAATTTTTCTGGTGTTGTGGACGCTCATCACGGCTGTGAAGCTGGTGGTGGCTGCGCGTCTGCCCTTGTTCGTGGACGAAGCATTCTATTGGCAGGAAGGCCAGCACCTGGCGATGGCCTATTCGGACCTGCCCGGCCTGACCGCCTGGTTGGCGCGGCTGGGCGTGGAGCTGGGTGGCAATCACGTGTTGGCGCTGCGCCTGCCGTTCCTGGCGATCGGCGCAATGCTGCCGTGGCTGGTATCGCGTATCGCCACGCGTTGGTTCGGTGCGGTCGCCGGCTGGCAGGCCGGCAGCCTGACCGTGTTGATGCCGCTGTCGGCGACGCTGGGCATGCTGGCGGTGCCCGATGTGCCGATGGCGCTGGCGGCGGTGTTGTGCCTGGACGCCGGTGCACGGCTGCTGCGCAACGTGGATGCCGCCGCTGCGGTGAAACTGTCGCTGGGGCTGGTGATCGGTGCGCTCAGCCACTACCGCTTCATCGGCGTGATCGTGGTTGGTTTCATCGCCCTGATGCTGCTTCCGCAGGGTCGCCGTACGCTGCGTGATCCGCGCGTGTGGGTGGCGCTTGCGGTGGGCGTGATGGCGTGGCTGCCGCTGGTGGCGTGGAATGCGGACAACCAGGATGCAGGGCTCAAGTTCCAGGTCGTGGATCGCCATCCCTGGGCCTTCCAGTGGAGTGGCCTGTGGTTCCTGGTGATCCAGCCAATGCTGGTCACTCCGATCCTGTGCATCGCGATGTGGAAAGTGGCGCTGGCCGGCACGCGCCCTGGCGGCGGTGCGCGTGACCAATGGCGGTACTTCGGCCTGGTGGGGGCGGTATCTACGCTGGCGATCTTCGCGCTGGGGTTCTTCACCGACGTCGAACGGATCAGCTTCCACTGGCCGCTGCCGGGTTACCTGGCCCTGCTGGTGGCCGTACCGGTCGTGCTCAATGGCTGGCCGCGCTGGCTGCGCCGCACCGGCTGGTGGCTGGCCGGCGCCGGGCTGGCGCTGGCCTTCGGTTCCTACCTGGTGGCCTCCAGCCCCGACCTTCGCGCGACGCTGGCCGGCAACAAGTTCTACCCGCGCAATTTCGCCGGCTGGGCACCGCTGGCGGACGAAGTGCGCGCCGAGCTGGCCAAGATGCCGGCCGGTACCCGCGTGCTGGCCGGCAATTTCAAGGTCGGCGCGGAACTTGGCTTCCAGTTGCGCGACCCGCGCATCGAAGTGCTGCACCATCCGCTCAACGACAAGCATGGGCGCACTGCGCAGCTGGGCTTGTGGGGCCTGCTGCACGATGGCCAGCGCGACGCACCGATGCTGTTGGTGCTCTCGCCCAGCGACCAGCGGTATCGCGACCTGCTGGAGCGCTACCACGACATCTGCCGGCAGGTTGGTCCACTGCCACCGCCGCGCGTGGTCAGCCAGGATCATGGCTACCAGCGCTTCCTGCTGTTCCAGTTGCCGGCCAAGCGGGTCGAGGGCCCGTGCGTTACCCCGGCGATGGCCTGGGTGGATGCGCCCCTGCAGGACGAAGTGGTGGGCGACAGCCTGCAGGTGCGTGGCTGGGCCTTCAAGGATGGGGTGGGGCTGTCGCGCGTGGAGCTCCTTGTCGACGGTAAGCCGGTCGGCGATGCGGTATATGGGCGGGCCTACGACATCCGGGCGGCCTGGAAGATATCCACCGACCCGCAGCATCCCAACGTGGCGTTCGATGCGACCCTGGATACGCGCCAGCTCCCGCCCGGCCGCCATTGGCTGGGCATGACGCTGCATGGCCGGGACGGCAGCGTGGAGCAGTGGCAGGAACAGTCGTTCACCGTTCCCGAGCGTTGAGCTGGGGTCAGGGAAGGGTGTAACCGGCCTGTCGCAGCAGCCCGGACAGCGCGATCAGCGGGAGGCCGATCAGCGCGGTGGGATCGCGGTTGTCGATCGCCTCGAACAGGGTGATGCCCAGGCCTTCGCACTTGAAGCTGCCGGCGCAGTCCAGTGGCTGCTCTGCGGCCACGTAGCGGGCGATCTCGTCCGCCGCGAGGGTCCGGAAGCGCACCTGGGTCAGGTCGCAGGCCTCCAGTACCTGCTGGTCGCGGACCAGGCAGATCGCGGTGTGGAACGCCACGGTCTGCCCGGACATGGCGGCCAGCTGCCCGTGCGCACCAGCGACGTCGCCCGGCTTGCCCAGCGGGTTTCCATTCAGGTCCGCGACCTGGTCCGAGCCGATCACCCAGTGGCCCGGGTGGCGGGCCGCCACCGCCTCGGCCTTGGCCCGCGCCAGCCGCACCGCCAGGGCCCGCGGCGCTTCGCCGGGGGCCGGGGACTCGTCCACCTCCGGGCGCGCGGTATCCAGCGGCAGGCCCAGCCGTTCCAGCAGTTCACGGCGGTAGCGGGAGGTGGAGGCCAGCAGCAGGGGAAGCATGCGACAATACCGGGGCAGCAGGGGTGGACGAACTCTACGGCATTTGACAACGGCCGATGGCGTCCTTAACATTCAGCGGCTTATGTCCGCGAACGTGCCCGAAACGCTGGATGCCTGGCGGATGGTCGCAGCACGAAGGTGCTTTGACGGTCAGGTAGAACTGGCGAAATTGCCCCGCCTGGAAGGCCTTGTCGCCGATTCCGAAGGAACGTGCAGTTATGCGCTGGAATTCGGCCACGACGAGATCCTCAAGGTATCCTATGTGGACCTGTCGATTGATACCGCGTTGCCGCTGACCTGTCAGCGCAGCCTGCAGCGCTTCCTGCTGCCGGTGTCGATCAGGCAGCGGCTGGGCCTGATCCGCAACGAAGACGAAGAGTCGGCGCTGCCGGAAGAGTACGAAGCGCTGCTGGTGCCGGAAGACGGCCAGCTGCGTCCGCTGGACCTGGTCGAGGACGAGTTGGTCCTGGCCGTTCCGGTAGTGCCACTGTCGCCGGAAGGCGAGGCGGTCAACCGGGACTGGGCACCGACCGAAGAAGAACAAAGCAAGGCCAATCCGTTCGCGGCGTTGGCGGCGCTGAAGAAACCCTAGAAACAATTGCAGCCGGAGTGTCGTCGGCGGCTGCGGCGAAAGCGAAGTGTGCTGGGCGCTGGCGTCCTGCGCGACGATACGACGAAGCAAATCGAACCGAGTTTGGAGCAATCCCATGGCTGTGCAGAAATCCCGTGTTACCCCGTCCCGCCGCGGCCAGCGCCGTTCGCATGACGCCCTGAGCGCCAAGCAGCTGTCCACCGACCCGACCACCGGCGAAGTGCATCTGCGTCACCACATCACCGCCGACGGTTTCTACCGTGGCAAGAAGGTGATCGCGACCAAGTCGAACTCGGCCGTCGAAGAAGATTGATTCGTGAGGGCCGCTGTCCGTCGGACAGCGGCCTTTACCTTTTACAGGACATGCAATGAGCAAGCGGATCTACTCGAGGATCGCGGGCACTGGTAGTTATTTGCCCGAAAAAGTGTTGACCAACCAGGATCTGGAGAAAATGGTCGACACCACCGATGAGTGGATCCAGACGCGCACCGGTATCCGTGAGCGGCACATCGCCGCCGACACGGAAACCACCAGCGACCTCGGCTACCACGCCGCGCTGCGTGCGCTGGAAGCGGCCGGCATCGACGCGTCCCAGCTCGACATGATCGTGGTGGGTACCACCACCCCCGATCTGATTTTCCCCTCCACCGCGTGCCTGATCCAGGCCAAGCTCGGTGCGAGCGGTTGCCCTGCCTTCGACGTCAACGCCGCCTGTTCGGGCTTCGTGTTCGCGTTGGGCGTGGCCGACAAATTCATCCGTTCCGGTGATGCACGCCACGTGCTGGTCATCGGTGCGGAAACCCTGACCCGTATCGTCGACTGGAACGACCGCACCACCTGCGTGCTGTTCGGCGACGGCGCGGGCGCGGTGGTGCTCAAGGCCGACGAAGACACCGGCATCCTGAGCACCCACCTGCATTCGGACGGCAGCAAGAAGGAACTGCTGTGGAACCCCGTCGGCGTCTCGGCCGGCTTCGGCGAAGGCGAAGAAGCCCGCGGCGCGATCCTGATGAAGGGCAACGACGTGTTCAAGTACGCCGTCAAGGCGCTGGACTCGGTCGTCGACGAAACCCTCGACGCCAACGGGCTGAGCAAGGCCGATCTGGACTGGCTGATCCCGCACCAGGCCAACCTGCGCATCATCGAAGCCACCGCCAAGCGGCTGGACATGTCGATGGAGCAGGTGGTGGTCACCGTCGACAAGCATGGCAACACCTCCTCGGCCTCGGTGCCGATGGCGCTTGACGTGGCGGTCCGCTCCGGGCGCGTGCAGCGTGGCCAGCTGCTACTGCTGGAAGCCTTCGGTGGCGGCTTCACCTGGGGTTCCGCCCTGCTGCGTTATTAATGCGTTAAGCGGTTGTCCTTCTCCGAACGGCCCCGATGGGGCCGTTCTGCATTTTGCGGAGTTGCATCATGGTCGAGCAGATCGTCATCCACGGCCAGCGTGCCTGGCTCAAGCAGTACGGCCAGGGCAGCCGCGCGGTCGCGCTGGCCCTGCTCAATTTCGTCGCCCATCGTTTCCAGCTCGACGCGCTGCGCCCGCCGCCGCACCGGGGTGGGGACGCCGCACGTGAGACCGAAGCGCGCCGCCTGGGCGAACTGCAGGCCCAAGGCGTGAACGTGCCCCCGGTGCTGGGTACCGGCCGCGCCTCGCTGGTGCTCGGCGACAACGGCAGCTCCTTCAACACCTGCCTGCGCCAGGCCGATGCGGCTGGCCGCGACGCCCTGGTCTCGGCGGCGATGCAGGCCATCGCCGCCGCCCATGCCAAGGGCGCGTATTTCGGCCAGCCGCTGCCGCGCAACCTGACCTGGGACGGCCAGCAGATCGGCTTCATCGATTTCGAGGAAGACCCGCTGGAAGTGATGGATCTGGCCCAGGCCCAGGCACGCGACTGGCTGATGTTCGGCTACGGCGTGGCGCGCTACTACGAAGACCGGCCGCAACGGCTCCAGGCATTGATGGCAGCGGCCATGGATGGTGAACAGGCGCCGGTGCTGGCGCATGCCCACGAGGTCTCCGGCCGCCTGCAGCGCCTGGCCCGCTACAGCATGAAAATGGGCCGCTCGGCGCGGGCATTGGCGCACGCGATCCTGATCGTGCATGGCGCCACCACGCTGGGCATGCTGATGCTGGTGGCGATCTGTTTCGACTTCTTCAGCGACGGCGACCTCGACTTCCTGCAGCTGTTCGTGTGAGTCCTCAATACGCGCCAGTACAGACGGAGGGCGCTAAACCGCCTTATCATTCGCCGTTCGTTTTTTGCAGGCGGATTTCCGCGTGACCGATTCCAATCTCGCTTTCGTGTTCCCCGGGCAGGGCTCGCAGTCGCTGGGCATGCTGGCTGAACTGGCTGAACTGCACCCGCAGGTGCGTGAAGCCTTCACCGAAGCCTCCGATGGCGCCGGCGTGGACCTGTGGGCGCTCTCGCAGGGCGGCCCGGAAGAGATGCTCAACCGCACCGAATACACCCAGCCGGCCCTGCTGGCCGCCAGCATTGGCGTGTGGCGCGCATGGCAGGCCGTGCACGGCGCCCAGCCCGCAGTCCTGGCCGGGCACAGCCTGGGCGAGTACACCGCGCTGGTTGCGGCCGGGGCCCTGTCCCTGCGCGACGGCGCCCACCTGGTGCGCCTGCGCGGCCAGCTGATGCAGGACGCCGCGCCGACCGGCGTGGGCGCCATGGCCGCCGTGCTCGGTGCCGAAGACGCGCTGGTCAAGGAGGTCTGCGAGCAGGCGTCCGGCAGCCAGGTGGTGGTCCCGGCCAACTACAACTCGCCGGGCCAGATCGTCATCGGTGGCGACGCCGAGGCGGTCGACCGCGCCCTCGCCCTGCTCGCCGAAAAGGGCGTGCGCAAGGCGGTCAAGCTGGCCGTGAGCGTGCCCTCGCACACCCCGCTGATGCGCGAAGCCGCCAACCGCCTGGTCGAAACCATGGCCGGCCTGGACTGGCGCGTGCCGGCCCTGCCGGTAGTGCAGAACGTCGACGCACGCGTGCACGACGGCATCGATGCGATCCGCAGCGCCCTGGTCCAGCAGCTGTACCTGCCGGTGCAGTGGACCGGCTGCGTGGAAGCGCTGGCCGCCCGTGGCGTCACCCGCGTGGCCGAATGCGGCCCCGGCAAGGTGCTGACCGGACTGATCAAGCGCATCGACAAGAGCCTGGACGCGCGCACGCTGTCCACGCCCGCCGACTTCGAGACCGCCCGCGAAACCTGGGCCGCCTGAAGCATTTCGTTCGAGGATACTGAGCATGAGCAAGCCCCTTCAGGGTGAAATCGCACTGGTCACCGGCGCCAGCCGTGGCATCGGTGCGGCGATCGCCGACGCACTGGCCGCGCAGGGCGCGACCGTCATCGGCACCGCCACCACCGACTCCGGTGCAGCTGCCATCGGCGAGCGCCTGGCGGCGGTGGGCGGCCACGGCCGCGCGCTGAATGTGACCGACCCGGCCGCGCTGGACGCCGTGCTGGACGGCATCGCCAAGGAATTCGGTGCGATCACCATCCTGGTCAACAATGCCGGCATCACCCGCGACAACCTGCTGCTGCGCATGAAGGACGAGGACTGGCAGGCCATCCTCGACACCAACCTGACCAGCGTCTACCGCACCTCCAAGGCGGTCATCCGCGGCATGATGAAGGCGCGCAAGGGTCGCATCATCAACATCGCCTCGGTGATCGGCGTGACCGGCAATGCCGGCCAGGCCAACTACGCCGCGGCCAAGGCCGGCATCATTGCCTTCTCCAAGTCGCTGGCCAAGGAAATCGGCTCGCGCGGGATCACCGTCAACGTGGTGGCCCCGGGCTTCATCGACACCGACATGACCAAGGCCCTGCCCGAAGAGCAGCGCACCGGCCTGGTCAAGTCGATCGCGCTGGAACGCCTCGGCGAACCGGCAGACATCGCCAACGCGGTGGCGTTCCTGGCCGGTCCCTCGGCCAGCTACATCACCGGCGAAACCCTCCATGTGAACGGCGGCATGTACATGCCGTAAGCATGTGGTGCAGGGATTGCACCGCAAGTGGTTGATCCAAATGGGGTTTTGCAAAAATGCAAGGCACCTGCGGTTTCCACTACACTATCCAACGGCCATCGCCACAATGATGGCGTCACTTTTGAACCACTACTCCATCTGGAGCGATATCCAATGAGCACCATCGAAGAACGCGTCAAGAAAATCGTCGTCGAACAGCTTGGCGTCAAGGAAGAGGAAGTCACCAACAGCGCATCGTTCGTCGATGACCTGGGCGCCGACTCCCTGGACACCGTTGAACTGGTGATGGCGCTGGAAGAAGAATTCGAGTGCGAGATCCCGGACGAAGAAGCCGAAAAGATCAGCACCGTCCAGGCTGCGATCGACTACGTCAAGGCGCACGTCAAGGCGTGATGTCGGGCGGCTTGCGCGCGGTAGTGGTGCTTACCGCCACCGCGTGCAGTTATCCCATGGGGCCGCGCTTGCGGCCCTGTGTTTTTGTTCAGGAGAATCTGCAATGAAGCGTCGCGTCGTCGTTACCGGCATGGGCATGGTCTCGCCGTTGGGCAATGATATGGCCACCAGTTGGAAGGGCATCACCGAAGGCCGTTCCGGCATCGGTCCGCTGACCAACGTTTCGCAGTCCTACCTGGACCGTTTCACCACCAAGATCGCAGGTGAGGTCAGGGACTTCGACATCACCGCCGACAACGAACAGTTCGGCAAATTCCGGGTCAGCGGCAAGGATGCCAAGAAGATGGACCCGTTCATCCATTACGGCCTCGGTGCCGCCTTCATGGCCTTGAACGATTCGGGCCTGGAGATCACCGACGGCAACGCCGAGCGCGTTGGCGCCATCGTCGGCGCCGGCATCGGCGGCCTGCTCGGCATCGAAGAGCAGACCATCGAGTTCCACGAGGGCAAGAAGATCTCGCCCTTCTACGTGCCCAAGACCATCATCAACATGCTGCCGGGCCAGCTCAGCATCATCACCGGCCTGAAGGGTCCGTCGTTCTCGGCGGTGTCGGCCTGCGCCACTTCGAACCATTCCATCGGCACCGCGATGCGCATGATCCAGTACGGCGACGCGGACGTGATGGTGGTGGGCGGCGCCGAGCGCGGCTCCTCGCCGACGGCGCTGGGCGGCTTCTGCGCGATGAAGGCCATGAGCACCCGCAACGATGCCCCGGCCGAAGCGTCGCGCCCGTGGGACAAGGACCGCGACGGCTTCGTGCTCGGCGACGGTGCCGGCATCCTGATCCTCGAAGAATACGAACACGCCAAGGCGCGTGGCGCGAAGATCTACTGCGAGCTCGCCGGTTTCGGCGCCAGCTCCGACGCGTACCACATGACCGCGCCGAGCGAGAACGGCGAAGGCGCCGCGCGCTGCATGACCATGGCCCTGAAGGACGCAGGCGTGAGCCCGGAGCAGGTCGGTTACCTCAATGCGCACGGCACCTCCACCCCGCTGGGCGACCTGGGCGAGACCATGGCGATGAAGACCGCCTTCGGCGACCACGCCTACAAGATGATGGTCAGCTCCACCAAGTCGATGACCGGCCACCTGCTCGGCGCAGCCGGCGGCGTGGAAGCGATCTTCTCGGTGCTGGCGCTGCGCGACAACATCATTCCGCCGACCATCAACCTGCATGAAGCGGGCGAAGGCTGCGACCTGGACTACGTGCCCAACACTGCACGCGAGGCCAAGGTCGACGTGGTGATGTCGAACGGCTTCGGCTTCGGCGGCACCAACGGCACGCTGGTGTTCAAGCGGGTCTGAGCATGTCCGCGTAACCTGTTTCACCACCCGGGCCGCCTTCATGGGCGGCCTCGGTGCATCTGGGGCCGGGCCCCGCACTTCAACCTGCCGAATCCATCGCCATGTTCCAGACCCGTCCACTGCCCGCCACCACCGACCTTCCCGCGTTGCAGCGCGTGGCCCCGCAGCGCTACCCGCTGCTGATGGAGTCCACCGCCAGCAACAGCGCGCAGGGCCGCTGGGACCTGCTGCTGATGGCCAGCGGCCCGTCGCTGGCGCTGCAGGCCGATGGCGTGGTGCGCGACCACCACGGCAATGCCCACGCCGGGACCTTCCTGGAGGTGCTGGACCGGCACTGGCAGGCCGCACGCCTGCCGCGCGAGGAGACGGGTCTGCCATTCCGCGGCGGCTGGGCACTGATGCTCGACTACGAACTGGCCGGCCAGATTGAAACCGTACTGGCGCTGCACGCGCGCGCCGACGGCCTGCCTTCCGCACTCGCGCTGCGCTGTCCTGCCGCCGTACTGCACGACCGCGTGCTCGGCGAGTATCACGCCGTATGCGAGACCGGCTGCGAGGCCCTGCTGGACGTGCTGCAGGCCGACCTCGACGCCGCCGCCACGCAGGCGCCGCTGCCCGCGTGGCAGCCACCGGCGCAGATGGATGAAGACGCACCCACGCGCTTCACCGATGGCGTGCAGCGGGTCATCGACTACCTGCGCGCCGGCGACGTGTTCCAGGTCAACCTTTCGCGTCGCTGGCTGGCCCGGTTCGATGCCGACCTCTCGCCGCACGCGCTGTACGCCCAGTTGCGCGTGGCCAACCCGGCACCGTTCGCCGGCCTGTTCATCGCGCAGGGCAGGGCCGTGGTCAGCTCCTCGCCGGAGCGGCTGGTGAGCGTGCACGGCGACGACGTGCAGACGCGACCGATCGCCGGCACCCGCCCGCGTTTCGAAGGCGACGATGATGCCGAACGCATCCGCGAACTGGTCGGCCATCCGAAGGAGCGTGCCGAGCACGTGATGCTGATCGACCTGGAGCGCAACGACCTGGGCCGCATCTGCACCGCCGGCAGCGTGGAAGTGGACGAACTGATGAGCGTGGAAAGCTACGCCCACGTGCACCACATCGTGAGCAACGTGCGCGGCCGCCTGCGCGCGGGCGTGACCCCGGGCCAGGTGATTGCGGCGACGTTCCCGGGCGGCACCATCACCGGCTGCCCAAAGGTGCGCTGCATGCAGATCATCGCCGAGCTGGAACAGACCGCACGCGGCGCCTACACCGGCGCGTTCGGCTGGCTGAACCGCGACGGCGACCTGGACCTGAACATCCTGATCCGCACCGCCGAAGTCGCCGGCAATACCGCCGCGTTCCGCACCGGCGCCGGCATCGTGGTCGATTCGGACCCGGCCAAGGAGCTGGACGAGACCCGTGCCAAGGCCCGTGGCCTGATGCGCGCGCTCGGCCGCCCGGACTGAGCCAAGGTATGCTGTTCCCCGCGAAATGATCCACCCGGTAGAGCCACGCCCTGCGTGGCTGCACCACCCACACGAGGTATGCATGGCAGGCGTAAAACGAGGTTGTCTAACCATCCTGGCGATACTGCTGCTGGGCGCAGCGCTCCTGGCCGCCGCCGGCGCATGGTTCTGGCACTCCCAGCGTGGCTTCGCCGACGCCCCGATCACCCCGGCGCAGACCAGCGTCGTCATCGCCCCGGGCGACGGCCTCAGCACCGTCGTGCGCAAGCTGCGCGACGCCGGCGTGGATGAAGGCAACGACACCCAATGGCAGCTGCTCGCGCGCCAGCTCGACGCGGCCGGCAAGCTCAAGGTGGGCGAGTACGCCCTCGATGCGAAGCTCACCCCGCGCGAACTGCTCACCCGCATGCGCCAGGGCCGCACCCTGCAGCACCGCGTCACCATCGTTGAAGGCTGGAACATCCGTCAGCTGCGCGCCGCGCTGAAACGCGCCGAACCGCTCATCCACACTACCGATGACCTCGACGATGCCGCACTGATGAAGGCGCTCGGCTTCCCCGATCAGCATCCTGAAGGCCGCTTCCTGCCGGAAACCTACGTCTACCAGCGTGGCGACAAGGACGTGGACGTGCTCAAGCGCGCCCACGCCGCGATGGAAAAGGAACTGGCGGCTGCGTGGGAAAGCCGCGCCGACGACCTGCCGCTGAATTCCCCTTATGAACTGCTGATCCTGGCCTCGATCATTGAAAAGGAAACCGCGCTGCCCAGTGAGCGCCCGCAGATCGCCGGGGTGTTCGCCCGTCGTTTGAAAATGGGCATGCGCCTGCAGACAGACCCCACCGTCATTTACGGCATCGGCAGCAGTTACGACGGCAACATCCGCAAGCGCGACCTCACCACCGACACGCCGTACAACACCTATACCCGTGCCGGCCTCACCCCGACGCCGATCGCCATGCCCGGCCGCGACGCGCTGCAGGCCGCCGCACGCCCGGCCGCGGGCGACGCGCTGTACTTCGTAGCAGTGGGTGACGGCAGCGGCGCGCATGTGTTCTCGGCCAACTACACCGATCACACCACAGCCGTGGCCAAGTACCTGCAGCAGCTGCGCCAGCAGCGCGCCCAGCAACAGGTCGCACCGCAATGACTACCGCACTGTGCCGCCACCCGCACTTCATCAGCCTCGAAGGCGGGGAAGGGGCGGGCAAGACCACCGCGCTGAACGCCATCGTGGACGCACTGGCCGCACACGGTCACAACGTCCTGGTGACCCGCGAACCCGGCGGTACGCCGGTTGCCGAGCGCCTGCGCTCGATGGTGCTCACCCCCGACGCCGAGATCGCCGGCGAGACACTCAGCGCCGAAGCCGAACTGCTGCTGGTCTTTGCCGGCCGCGCCCAGCACGTGCGCAGCGTGATCCAGCCGGCCCTGGAGGAGGGCCACTACGTGCTGACCGACCGCTTCACCGATTCCAGCTACGCCTACCAGGGCGGCGGACGCGGGCTCGACCCGGCGTGGATCGCCGAGCTGGAGCGCCGCGCCGTGGGCCTGCAGCCGGGCCTGACCCTGCTGCTGGACGTGGACGTCGCAGTGGGGCGCGCCCGTGCCAGCGGCCGCGAGGAAGGCCCGGACCGGATCGAGCGCGAGCAGGACGATTTCTTCCAGCGCGTGCGCGCGGTGTTCCGCAAGCGCGCGGCGGCCGAGCCCGAGCGCTTCCGGCTCATCGATGCCAGCCAGGACCAGGCCGGCGTGGCCACCCAGGTCGTGACGGCCATCAATGCGTACCTCGGCAAGGAGGGTGGCAATGGCTGAGTTCTCCCCGTGGCAGCAGCGCGCCTATGACCAGACCATCGCCGCGCTCGACGCCGGCCGGCTCGGCCACGGCCTGCTGATCTGCGGCCCTGCCGGGCTGGGCAAGCGCGAGGTGGCGCTGCGCATGGCCACCCACGTGCTGACCCGTGGCGAGCCGGCCGCGGCCAAGCGCAGTGCCCAGCTGATCGCCGCCGGGACCCACCCGGACCTGCAGCTGGTCTCGTTCATTCCCAACAAGTCCGGCGACAAGCTGCGCACCGAGATCGTGATCGAACAGGTCCGCGAGATCTCGCAGAAGCTTGCGCTCACCCCGCAGTACGGCATCGCCCAGGTGGTGGTGGTGGACCCGGCCGACGCAATCAACCGCGCCGCCTGCAACGCCCTGCTCAAGACCCTGGAAGAGCCGCAGCCCGGCCGCTACCTGTGGCTGATCAGCAGCGACCCGGCGCGCCTGCCCGCCACCGTGCGCAGCCGCTGCCAGCGGCTGGAGTTCAAGCTGCCGCCGCGCGAGGAAAGCCTGGCCTGGCTGCAGGCCCAGGGCCACAGCGAGGCCAGCGCCCGTGAAGCGCTGGATGCCGCACGTGGGCATCCAGGGCTGGCCGACGACTGGCTGCGCAACGACGGCCTGGCCCTGCGCCGGCAGGTGGCCAGCGACCTGGAGGCGCTGGTGGCCGGGCGCTCCGGCGCGGTGGAACTGGCCCAGCGCTGGACCGCCGACGACCATGCGGCGCTGCGGCTGCGCCATGCTGCCGATCTCGCATTGGCCCAGGCCACCGGCGGTGGCTTGACCGATCCGGAACGATTGCACAAGCTGGGCGCCTGGTTCGACGCCGCCAACCGTACCCGCGATCTGTTGCGCACCACCGTGCGCGCCGACCTGGCGGTGGTGGAATTGTTGTTGGCCTGGAACAAGGTCAACGAGCGGCACGCAAAGGGGAATAGAGCATGAGCGCCACCAACGCCCGCCAGGGCATCCTGTCGCTGGCCGTCAAGGACAAAGCCGCGCTGTACAGCGCCTACATGCCGTTCGTGAAGAACGGCGGCATCTTCGTGCCCACGCCCAAGCGTTACTTCCTGGGCGACGAGGTGTTCCTGTTGCTGACCCTGCCGGACTCCAGCGAGCGCCTGCCGGTGGCCGGCAAAGTGGTCTGGGTGACCCCCGCAGGCGCGCAGGGCAACCGCGCGGCGGGCATCGGCGTGCAGCTGGCCGACGGCCAGGAAGGTGAGAACGTGCGCAACAAGATCGAGACCGCGCTGGCCGGCACCCTGAACTCGGACAAGCCCACGCACACGATGTGAAGAAATTCTTCGAAACCCGTTGACGTGAAAAAATGCTGCCCTATAATGAGCAGCTCAGCAGCATTGGGCGGTTAGCTCAGCGGTAGAGCATCGCCTTCACACGGCGAGGGTCGCAGGTTCGAAACCTGCACCGCCCACCACGATTCAAACAAGAAAGCCTCCGGAAACGGGGGCTTTTTTGCGTCTGGGCGGTGCGTGATGCAGGAAGCGCGCAGAAGGTTGCAATGACCAACGGGAGTTCTGTGCAGGCGCCCCGCAGTGCAGTATCCAGTTCAGGCAACGCACTGACTTTCGAAGGGAGGCACCGTGTTCGGACGCATTGGCAGTCTGTTGGTTCTTGGGTTCAGCAGCACCATCGCGCTGGCCGCCACGCCGGCATACACACCCAGCTTCCATCCAGACCAGTTGAAGGGCCCGCCGGTGGGGCCTCCCAACCAGGTGCTTGTACTGGGCTCGCCCCATCTGTCGGTGCTGCCCAAGACGTTTGCGCCCGATCAGTTGGAGCCAGTCTTGTCGCGGTTGGAAGCCTGGAAGCCCGACGTGATTGCAGTCGAGGCCGTCTCTGGCCTGCAGTGCGATTTCATGCGCCGCAATCCCGCTCGCTATGCCGAAAGCGTCGCAAGCTACTGCGCGGATACCGCTCCGGCACACGCGGCGACGGGGCTTGATGTCCCGGCGGCGAATGCCGAGGCCGAGCGGCTGCTGGCATCGTGGCCCGCTTCGCCGAGCGCGGCTGACCGTCGGCGGCTGGCCGCGGTATGGCTGGCGGCGGGGGAACGCAACTCCGCAGTGGTGCAGTGGTTGCGCCTGCCCGCGGGCGAACGGACTGCGACCGATGGTCTGACGCCGGATCTCGTGGCCTATCTGGACAAGCGTCTCCAGGGGCGTGACGAATCCGTTCTGATTGCCGCAACCCTCGCTGCGCGGCTGGGGCTGGAGCGGGTCTGGGCGGTAGACGATCACACCGCAGACTCATCCACGCCCAAGGCGCTTGAGAAGGCCTGGGGCGAGGCGATCATGAAGGCGTGGGACAACCCCTACACCAAGGCGCGAGCCGAGGCAGATGCGGCGCTCGAGGCCAATCTTGGAAAGCCCGGCGCCATGCTGGCGCTGTACCGCAACTACAACGCCCCGGAAGCCGCGCTGCAGGCTTTCCATAGCGACTTCGGCGCTGCGCTGATGGAACCGTCTCCGCAACATTTCGGACGCGGCTACGTGGGCTACTGGGAAACCCGCAACCTGCGCATGGTCGCCAATATCCGCGATGTGCTGGGACAGGCGCCCGGCAAGCGCATGCTGGCCATCGTCGGTGCCTCGCACAAGGGCTACTACGAGGCCTATCTCAATCAGATGCATGATGTGCAGCTGGTGGATGCCACAGAAGCACTTCGCTGAAGGCGGGGGCCAGATGCGACACGGCGTTAGGTAGGGCCAATTAAACTTTCAGAAATCGAAGAAAGAAACGATTTCCCCTTACTCCTTGCATGCTGCAGTGTGTCTCTCGAAATCTGGCAACGTCGATGAGAGAGTTCCATGTGCAGCATTTCAGGGCCGGAAGACACCTACAGGAAGCTGGTCCAGCAGACAGAGGGAAACTGGCTGCGCGGTCTCATCGCGTTTGCAATACTGGAGGAGCAGGAAGTCGAATGGATGCGACACATGGAGTCCACATCTGGCGCACTTCCAACAGGCGACCAGGTAAGACGCTGGTACCAGCATCAACCTGAGTCCGCGCTGCGTCGCGTTCAGGGCGCGGCAGAAGTGGTGCTGAACGAATACAGCGGCGCTCTCACGGAGTCGATTGAGAAAGGCTATCGAAAGGAAGTTATCGATAGGGTTGTTCTTTCGACGATTCGGTCCAGCAAAAAGTTCTGGCCGACGTTCATCGCCAACGTCGCCGCAGGGTGTGTGGCCGCGTTGCTATTTTCTTCATTGCTGGTGCTTTTGACGATAATCGTATTTCGCGATCCGTCCCCCATAGCGATGATCAGGCAGGTCCAGGAGATCTACGATGGCAAGCAATAGAATTGCGGAACTTGTAGCTGCGGCTGCAGCCGAACTGCTCAACGACCCATCCAGAAGCAAAGCGGCGATGACGGCCGCAGGGCTGGACATTACGCAGCGACGCACGATCACGGAGGACACGCCTGTGGTCCGGGCGGCGATCTTCCGGATTCTGCGGGATCCTGCAAGAAGCAAGGCGGCCATGACAAAGGCCGGACTCACCTTGACGGGTCGTCCCAAGAGCTGAGCCGTTCCAGCGGACGCAACTTCCTGGATGGCTGGCGCGAACGGTCGCGCCCTGTATTGCGAACAGTCCTGCTTCACAGCATCATCGGCCGAACGATTGAGCAGGTGAGCCCTGACGTGCGACGCGGAAATGGACGTTCCTTCGTACCCGGCCGGATATGTGCCTGGATGATGTTGGCCCTGGTCCCTGCGATGGCAGGTGCTGGCAACGCCGTCCTGGAGGACCATCTCCAGGTACTGCGTGTAGATGGCAGCCCACTGCAGGTCTATCTGCAGCGCCCATCCACACCGGACAAAGTGCCGCTGCTGGTCTACATCGACGGCTCCCTGTGCATTCCTTCGACCTACAACCAGAGCGTGGCATGGTTGCAGGGCCGGTTGCAGGGTAAGTCTCTATTTGCCTTGGCGGTGATCGAGAAGCCGGGCCCGACGGATCCGTCTCTCAACAAGGACGGAGACATCGAAATCGGGTCGGATTTCAGGTGCAGCGAGGAGTTTCGTCGGTACTACACCATCGAGCAGCGGGTGCTGGACCACCTGCGCGTGCTGCAGCATCTGGATCGAAACGCCCCGTGGTGGAACGGCGAGCTGCTGGTCTGGGGTTTCTCGGATGGCGGCCGTATTGGCGCGCAACTGGCCGCCTACTACCCGAAGACCCGCTCGGTCGCGCTGGTGGGATTCGGCGGTGGAACCACCATGGCCGATTCCATGGAGGCGATGATGTGCGCTGCGTCCGAAAAGCGGGCCGAGTGCCAGGCGACCACGCGAGCCCAGATGGACGAGATACGCAAGACGCCGGTGCCTACCCGAGACTGGATGGGGGAGTCCAACACCTACGCTGCGTGGGCGAGCCGCCTCGATGCCGTTGAAGCAAACGTGTTGCGCGATCTGGACGCCCCGCTGCTGGTGGTGCACGGTGAACGCGACGGCTCGGTGCCCGTGGCGTCAGCGCGGAGACTCGCCGAGCTGATGCAGGGTTCAGGCGTGGCCTTCCGGTACCTGGAGGTTGCGGCAATGCGCCACAGCCTTTGGGGGACGGCCACGGAGCAGGAAAGCGAAGCGCTGCACGAGGAAGTACTGGCTTGGCTGATCGGAGGCGCGGACGCAGCGGGTTGACACGGCCCGTACGAGTTGGGAGATTCGCGCCATGGACCTGATCCGCCTGCTGCGCTCCCTCGAAGAATTCCTGTACGAGCTGGTCGGCTGGCTGGTGTTCTATCCGCGTACGTTCTGGCGGATCATCTGTCGCCCCGCGCAGATGGCGATCTACACCCGGGAAGAGTTGGGCAAGCCGCTGGAGGCGCGGTTCCAGGCCACCATCAGCCCGGTGTTGATGCTGATCCTCACCGTCGCCCTGGCCCATGCGATGGAACTGGCCTCGCGCGCATCGATGCCCGCCCTGCAGTCGCCGGTGGGCCGCATCCTGTTCGGCAGCGAGGAAGGCATCATGCTGACCCGCTCGGCGATCTTCTGCGTGTACGCGCTGGGCGCCGCGCTGGGAACCTTGCGGCAGCAGAATATTCCGGTGACTCGCGAAACGCTGCGCGAGCCGTTTTCCATCCAGGCGTTCCTGGCCTGCCCGTTCGTGCTGGCGCTGGCGTTGGGCGAGCTGCTGCTGCGCTGGCCGGGCCATGCGTGGGTGGCGCCGGGGCTGGCGGTCCACGCGGTTGGCGTCCTCTGGTATCTGTGGGCGCGCGCTGCAGCCTATCGCGCGTTGAACACCGCGAGCTGGGCGAAGGCGTTCGGGCTGGTGCTGGGCTCGTTCGTGGTCACCACGGCCGTCGTGCTGGCGGTGGCGATGCTGGTGCTGGTGTAACCGGCTGGCGCGGTCTCACTCACCGCTCAACAGCAGCCGCGCCTGCGACTGCCAGCCACCGATGAACAGGTCCGGTCTGCCGTCGCCGTCCAGGTCGCCGCCTGCCATGCTCCAACTGCGGCCTACGGTTTCCGCGGGAATCACGGCCGCGCTGACATCGGAGAAGTTCCCCTTTCCGTCGTTCTGCCAGGCGCGGACCTGCAGCGGCTTGAAGCCCGGCACCTCGATGGCGCTTACCACCAGATCGGGGTGACCGTCCTGGTTGAAATCGACGACGGTGCCGCCCCAGCTGGAGAAGCGGTGCTTGGGCAGGCGCGCGGCGGTTTCATCCTTGAAGCGGGCGTCGCCCTGGTTGATCAACAGGCGGGTCTGCGGATCCTTGTCCCAGTCGCGGTTGTTGCTGGTCAGGTTGAAGAACACCAGGTCCAGCCGTCCGTCGCCGTTGGCATCCAGCGCGTGGACTTCGCGGGTCTCCATCGGAATCTGCCGGCCGAGCCGGTCGGTGGCGTCGCTGAAGCGGCCGTTGCCATCGTTCAACAACAGGCGGTTGACCGGATCCTGGCTGGCGATGGCCATGTCCAGGTCGCCGTCGCCGTCCAGATCGGCCAGCACGATGCCCTGCGCCTGCACATCGATGCGCGGCAGGTGCGTGCGCGTGGCGTCGATGAAATGGCCAGGACGCGCCGGGTCGTTCAACCACAGGAAGGGCTGTGCAACGCCGGTTTTTCCCTCGGTGGTGTTGCCGATGACGATATCGGGAAGGCCATCGCCATTCACATCGCCGACCTCCACGCCGTTGGCCTGGCTGGTAGCGGGCAGGCGCTCGCCCACGCGTCTGAATCCGCCCTTGCCGTCGCCGAAGTACAGCTGGTGCTGTTCGGTATCCTCTGCGATGAACAGCACATCCGGGTGACCGTCCCGGTCGAAATCGGCAACACGCACGTGTTCGTAGTCGCCGACGATCGTGCCGAATGCGCCAGGCGCGTGGCTGAGCCTGCCGGTGCCGTCGTTGAGGTACAACCGGTTGGCGCCGTTCTCCACCGCGACTGCCACGTCCAGGTCGCCATCGCCATCTGCATCCAGCATCGCTCCGTCCAGCGCATGCAGATCCGCATCGGTGGGTACATGGGTGGCGGTGACGTCGGTGAACACTTTGGTCGTCGATCCGGCTGGCGCAGCGCCAGTGCTGAACGACGCGCCGCACAGTGCAGCCAGCAGCAGGGACGAGGTAGTGGTTGGCATGGCGGTGGTCCTCCGTATCAGTCGACCGTGACCAGCTGCTGCTTGAAGCTGGGCCACAGCGCGAGTTTGTAGGTGACGCTGGTGATGCTTCGGCGCGGGTCGGTGGGATGCGGTCGCGAGGCGGTACTGGTCCTGCCCTGTCGCCACAGCCCGAACATGACGATCTCCGAACCCACCGGGAAAGACTGCAACCAGCCGGCATCCTCGTGACCGACGCTGACCTCGTAGAAATCCCTGCGATCGGCGACGTCGGTGCGTTGGTACTTCGGTGCGCAGTTCAGATACGTCGTCCCGATGGCTGCACCCGGCTGTGGCGAGCGGTGCGACCGTACCGTGCCCTGCAGGGCCATGGGCAGCTCGGTGGAGGTCGAGCCAAGCCGCTGCCAGGCGGCGTCGTAGCGATCCTGGTCGTAGAAAAAGCTGCTCCAGTCGACCCGCTTCTTGCCGAGGCGCAGGGTGAGCTGCGCCGCCAGCAGCGCGTCCTCCGCGCACATCGCGCGCAATGCCAGCAGCTCGGCGAGCGTGGCCAGTTGCCGCTGCAATGGCTGTGCAGGCGCGGGGCTGCCACGTTTCAGGCCCTGTTGCAGGACAAGTAACTGAAGCTCGTGTTTCCCGTCTTCCAGTGCGGGGAGGAACGTCGTGTCAGCGCCTGCGGCAAGGATCGACTGCAGGCGTGCGGGTGCGTCGTATCGGCAGCCAGCCTGGTGCGCTGCACCCCTGCTCAACGTGATGTAGGCAGGCAACAGCACAGGCAGATTACCGGTGGAGGTCGTGCTGCGCTCTGGAACGAACCGTACCGACGCGCCGCATCCGTCGCTGTCACAGAGCAGGGTGGGCAGGGTCTGCTTCGTGTCGTGGCGCTTCTGCAGGTCTTCGATGCGGTGCAGGGTGCCATGGGTGCCCACGGCGCGGCGCATCTTCAAATCGCGACTCATCGACGTTGATCAGCCCGGGAATGCCGGAAAGCGCTCATCGGGGTGGTGCTTCTTCCATTCGGTGTGGGCCACGGTGCCTTCCCAGGCCAGGAACGACTGCGGAACGCGGCCGCGACCGGACCAGGTTTCCTGGCTGTGCGGCAGCCAGTAACGCGGCGCCAGTTCCTGCTTTGGCGCTTTCGGCGCCCTCGCTGCCTTGGCTGCCGGGAGCGCGCCCTCGCGGCCTACCAGTGCCTGGATCCGGCGCTGCTGCTCTGGGCTGAAATCCGCGTAGCTGGTGCTGAGCAGCACGGTGACGCGTTCATACGCCTCCTTGGTGGCGGCCCGCAGCAGGGCGTGCGGGGAAGGGGAGGCGGACGGCGTGCGGGGCATGGGATTCCTGGAAGGGGAACAGACCGGGGCACCATAGCAAATGCAGGTGTGATCAATCTGCACGGATACCTCTTTCGGGTCATGCGCGTCACTCGGAACAGGTCCCCAATGGCAGGGGCTTGATCGAACGCGGGAGGCGACCGGTGCAGCTGCTCTACGCAACATTCCCGGACCGCACGCCCGGGGTCGGGCTGCTCCTGCTGCGGCTGATGCTGGCTTCGATGCTGGTCTGGCCGTGGGGCCTGCGCGAGACCCTGCCGACGGGCGACCTGCTCGGCTGGGGCTGGATGGCCGCGCTGCTGATCGTGCTGGGCAGCTTGCTGCCGCTGGGCATCCTGGCAGCGCTGTTCGTGGCCTGCCTGGATCCCGGCCTGCAGGGCTGGCCAACGGCGGGCCTGCTGGTCGGCCTGCTGCTGCTGGGGCCCGGCGCCTATTCGGTGGATGCGGTCCTGTTCGGCCGACGCGTGGTGGAACTGCCGGCGTCGCAGCGCGGGCGTCGGATCCGGCCAGACCGGGGCGATCACCCGAAAGAGTAGGCGGGTACCCCGCCGATCGGGGCTGTGGCCGCGTGCGGTCCGGGGGCAGCATACAGGCCAACTCCGGCGAGGTTTCCCCCTGTGCACGCCACCCCAGCGGCACGCGCGGTCGAGCGCGGTGTGGACTACATTGAAGCCAATCTCTCCGAGCCATTGCAGCTCAGCGCGATTGCCGAAGCCGCCTGCATGAGCCGCTTCCACTTCGCGCGCATGTTCCGCGAGCAGACCGGGCTCAGCCCGATGGAGTACCTGCGCATGCGCCGGATCGAGCGTGCCCGGCAGCTGCTGCGTGCCGACGGCCAGCGCATCGGGCAGATCGCCAGCGAGCTGGGCTTCTACGACCAGAGCCATTTCGTCCGCTGGTTCCGGCGCAGCCTGGGATGCACGCCGTCGGCGTACCTGCAGGACGCCCGCGCCGACCGCCCCTGCCAGTAAAGCGTTTTTGTATGATGGCGCATGCGTTGGCGCAGCGCCGCGCGCGCGGGCAGGGGGGCGATGATGACGTACACACTTCGAAGCCTCACCTGTGCCTTTCTTCTGCTCATTGCCGGTAGTGCGGGCGCGCTGGACCCGGCGCGCGCGGTAGGCCAGTTCCACCACACGGCCTGGACCGTCAACCAGGGTGCGCCGGGCCAGGTCACTGCACTGGCGCAGACGGCCGACGGTTATCTCTGGCTGGGTACCGAGATCGGGTTGTACCGGTTCGACGGCGTGCGCTTCACGCGTTTCGCGCCCACCGGCAGCGAGGCGTTTCCCGCCACCAGTGTGTCCACCCTGTACGCGCCCCCCGGCGGCGGCCTGTGGGTGGGCTTCCGCTATGGCGGCGTCAGCCTGATCGAGGGTGGCCACGTGCGCCATTACGGACAGGCCGAAGGGTTGCCGACCAGTACCGTGTACCGCTTCGCCGAAGACGGCAGCGGTCGCTTGTGGGCGGCCACGTTCACCGGGCCGGTCATGCTGCACGCACACCGCTGGCAGCGCCCACCCGCAGCGATGGCGTACCCAGGGCGCCAGGGACGCACCCTGTTCACCGACCGCGACGGCACGCTGTGGATCGCCACCGAAGACGGCATGGTGGTGCTGCGCCGTGGCGCGGCCACGTTCGAGCGCGTGGCTGCCGTGGTCGGGCGGGTCAGCCAGATCGCGCAGGCGCCTGACGGCGCGATCTGGGTCGCCGAAGCAGACGGTGGCGTGCGCGCGGTGTCGTCATCGCGCACTGCCCCGTCAACCGCTCAACCGGATGCACCGGCCGCATCGGCCGGCCTGCTGTTCGACCGCGACGGCGTGCTCTGGGCCACCACGCTGGGCACCGGGCTGGTGCGTCGTTCGCCGGCGCGTGCAGGCGAGGCGTTTGAAACCTTCCGCCGCGTGGACGGGCTCAGCTCGGATTACCTGCAGCCGCTGCTCGAAGATCGCGAGGGCAACCTGTGGGTGGGCAGCAGCCGGGGCCTGGACCGCTTCCGCCACGCCAACCTGGTGCAGGTGGCGATGCCGGAGGGCGCGCAGGATTTCGCCATCGCAGCCGACGGCGACGCGCTGCTGGTGGGGACGCGCAACCACGCCCTCCAGCGGGTGGCGATGGCATCGCGGCAGGCATTACCGCTGCATGCGGCGATCACCGCGATGCACCGCGATGCCGACGGCGGGATCTGGCTGGGCGGCCCCGAAGGTCTGTGGCGGTTGCACGGCGGCACCTTCGAGGAAGTGTCCGACCTGCCGGTGTCGCTGCGCTCGGGCGTGCAGGCGATCGCGACCACGCCCGACGGTGCGGTCTGGCTGTCGTTGAATACGCCGGGGCTGTACCGGCTGTACCAGGGCCGCTGGACGCATCTGCAGGACATTGTCAACCTGCCGTCGAACGGTTCGCCGCTGGCGATGCAGGTCGATGCGCGCGGGCGACTGTGGCTGGGCTTTGCACGCAACATCGCGGTGGTGCTGGAGCACGGCAAGGCGACCACATCGTGGACAGGTGAACCGCTGGACGTGGGCAATGTCACCGCACTGTTCGAAGACGCGCACGGCATGTGGATTGGCGGCGAGCGCGGCCTGGCCCGGGTGAGCGATGGTCGCCTGCGCAACGTAATGGCCGATGTGCGCGAGGACCTGCGTGGCATCAGCGGGATCGTGGCCGATGCAGCCGGCGACGTGTGGTTCAACGGTGCGCGCGGCGTGGTGCGGGTACGCGCCGACGATGTCGCCGGGCTGTTCGGCGGGCACGGCCGCCCGCGTTACGAACGCTTCAACGCGCTGGACGCGCTGCCCGGCATCGCGGCGCAGTTCCGGCCCTTGCCAACCGCCGCCCGCACCGGCGACGGACGCCTTTGGTTTGCCACCACCAGCGGCCTGGTTTCCATCGACCCTCAGCAGATCGTGCACAATCCAGTGGCGCCGCCGGTTGAGATCCTCTCGGTGAGCGTGGAGGGCGCGGACGTTCCCATCCGCGACGGCCAGGTGCAGTTGCCGGCCGGCCCACGCAACCTGCGTATCCGCTATACCGCGTTGAGCCTGTCGATCCCCGAGCGCGTGCGCTTCCGCTACCAGCTGGAAGGGTTCGACTCGCAATGGATGGAGGGCGCGGCGCGGTCGGCGTCGTACAACGCGCCGGGATCCGGGCGCTACGTGTTCAAGGTACGTGCAAGCAACAACGACGGCGTGTGGAACGAGCAGGGCGCGCAGCTGGTGGTGACGGTGGCGCCGCATTACTGGGAAACCGGCTGGTTCCGGGTGCTCTGCGTGGTCGCTGCAGCGGCCCTGCTGTGGCTGCTGTACCTGGCCAGGCTGCGTCAGCTCGCAGCGCGCATCCGCACGCGCCTGGACGAGCGCCACCGCGAGCGCGAGCGCATCGCCCGCGAACTGCACGACACCCTGCTGCAGAGCACGCAGGGCCTGATCCTGCGGCTGCATGCGTCCAGCCGCAAACTGGCGCCGACCGACCCGGTCCGGCAGGAACTGGAAGCGGCGATGACCATGGCCGAGCGGGTCGGGGCCGACGGGCGCGAGCGCGTGCGCGGCCTGCGTGGCGACGTGGACCACGCACGCGACCTCGGTGCTGCGCTGATGGCGGTCCTGGACGAGTCGCACGGACTGGATACGCCGGTGGTGCGTCTGGTGGTGGAGGGCACGCCACGGCCGATGCAGCGCTGCGCCAGCGAAGAGGCGTACATGATCGGCCGCGAGGCGATGCTCAATGCGTTCCGGCATGCGAAGGCGGGCACCGTGCAGGTGTCGCTCGGTTACGGGCGGCATGCCTTCCGGCTGCGGGTAGACGACGACGGCATTGGTTTCAGCCAGGAGGCGGGCACCGCGAAAGGGCATTGGGGCCTGGCGGGCATGCATGAGCGTGCCGCACGTGCCGGGGGCACCGTGGCGATTCTCTCCGGTCGGCCGGGGCGCGGTACCAGCATCGACCTGCAGATTCCCGCTGCGTTCGCCTGGGAATCGCCGTACCGGCCTGGTGTGGCGGGGCTGCGCGACCGCGTGCGCGCACTGTTGAAGCGTCTCCGGCCCGCGCCGCGCGGGTAAAGCGCAACGGCGTACAAGCGTGGGCGCAGGCATGTCTGGTTCCATGTGTACCGCCATCCCAGAGAAGGACGCACTATGCCCCCACGCCAGCTGGACACGCTGACGCTTACCCGCCGCCAGGTGCTCCAGGTGGGCGCCTCGGCGTTCGCCGTGATGGCGCTCCCGGCGCTTGCAGCAGCACGCACCTCGTCCCCCACACCGGAAACCACGCACATGTCTGAAAACTTCGTCACCACCAAAGACGGCGTCCGCATCTTCTTCAAGGACTGGGGCCCGCGCGATGCGCAGCCCATCGTCTTCCACCACGGCTGGCCGCTGTCCTCGGACGACTGGGACGCGCAGATGCTGTTCTTCGTGCAGCACGGCTATCGCGTTATCGCGCATGACCGCCGCGGCCATGGTCGTTCGGCACAGGTCAGCGACGGCCACGACATGGACCACTACGCCGCGGATGCATCGGCCGTGGCCGAGCACCTGGACCTGCGCAACGCCGTGCATATCGGCCATTCCACCGGCGGCGGTGAAGTCGCGCGTTATGTCGCGAAGTTCGGCCAGCCGCAGGGTCGCGTCGCCAAGGCCGTGCTGGTCAGCGCGGTACCGCCGCTGATGCTGAAGACCGCCTCCAACCCGGGCGGCCTGCCGATGGAAGTCTTCGACGGCATCCGTGCCGGCGTGGCCGCCAACCGCGCGCAGCTGTTCGTGGACTTCCCGACCGGCCCGTTCTACGGCTTCAACCGCCCCGGTGCCACCATTTACCCGGGCGTGATCCAGAACTGGTGGCGCCAGGGCATGATGGGCAGCGCCAAGGCCCACTACGAAGGCATCAAGGCGTTCTCGGAAACCGACCAGACCGACGACCTGAAGGCGATCACCGTGCCGACGCTGGTGATGCACGGCGACGACGACCAGGTCGTGCCGATTGCCGATGCAGCGCTGCTGTCGGTGAAGCTGCTGAAGAACGGCACGCTGAAGGTCTACAAGGGCTACCCGCACGGCATGCTGACCACGCATGCGGACGTGATCAATCCGGATTTGCTGGCCTTCATCAAGGCCTGATGTATTCAGGGCACGCGGGGACCCATGCCCCGTGTGCCCCTCACTGCCTGCAACGGCAGCAGCAGCGCCGCACGCTTCCCGTGCTATAAGCCCTCCACAAGCATTCGCCTGGAGTGGTCATGCCCGCACTTGCCCTGCTGTTTGCCGCTGCTGCCGCAACGAATGTTCCTTCGCTGCCCGATGCCCGTACCGTCGCCGCTATTGAAGCAACCTGCTTCGACTACGTGGATGGCCAACTGGAAGGCGACCCGGCGCGGGTTGCCCGATCGCTGCACCCAGACCTGGCCAAGCGCATGGTCCTGGGGGAGACGCCGGACGAACGGCTTGGCCTGCGCCGCATGAGCAGGGAAGAGCTGGTCGGGTTGACCCGGCAGGGTGCCCTGAAAACGCCCAAGGACAAATGGGACCGCAGCTGCCGCGTGCTGGACGTCACCGACACCGCCGCTTCGGTCCGCCTGGAGACGCCCTGGTTCGTTGACTACTTCCATATGGGGCGCTTCGGCGAACGGTGGATCATCGTCAACGCCTTGTGGTATTCCAAGCCCAAACCTCCGGTCGCGCCGTAACTTCACCTACGGACAGGAGCGTCTGCCGTGGATGCAACCCGATCAATGACAGGCAGCGTGCTGCGGACCACGGCCATGGTCGTGCTCTGGCTTGTGCTGCTGTTGTTTGCCGCTGAGTTCCTGCTGGCCGTGCATGGCAAGTACCACGCACTCGATGGCCCGGCCTACGCGCGTTTCGTAAATCGGCACGGTTGGCTGTGGCTGCACTTCGGCGGCGGCGCGGTCACCCTTGTCGTCGGTGCGTTCCAGCTGATTGCCCGCTGGTGGCTCAGGCGGCCCTTGCTGCATCGTCGGCTGGGGCAGGTTTACTTCGGTGGGATGCTGGCCGCCAGTGCGGCTGCTGTGGGCCTGATCGCCACGACACCGGCCCCGCTGTCGATACGGATCGGCTTCGCCGCCACTGCATTGGCCTGGCTGGTTACCGGCTTTCTCGCACTGCGGGCCATCCGCGGCGGCCGCGTCCTGCAGCATCGTGCGTGGATGGCGCGGAACTACGCCGTCACGCTCGCACCGGTCCTGTTCCGGCTGATGCTGCCGCTGGCCACCGCCTCGGGCCTGCAGCCAGATGGCGCCCTCATTTCAGTACTGCTCTGGGCAAGCTGGATGGTCCCGTTGGTTCTTGTTGAAGGGGGACTGCGAATCGCTGGGGTACCTACCGTGCCCGCACTTGGCTGACGCCATCCGTGCCCGACCCACGCTGGAGTAGATGTCGCCCTGCCTGGCGTTCCAGGTCATGCGCATCCCGGGCATCAGCCAGGACAGTCTGTACGACGCGTATTCGCTTCGATAAAGTCTGGCGGGGAAACGCGGCGAAAGGGAGGTTGGGGCATGGATAACGTTGGTCGGGCGGATGCGGGACGATCGGCCCGCATGGGCGCCCGGTGGCGGGGCGGGGCGAAGGTGCTGTTGGCGCTGGTTGCGTGCGTACCGTTGCAGGCGTCGGCGTCGAGCTACGATCTGGTGTTGACCTGGATGATCGCTACGCCGGTGTTGGTGCTCGGCGTTGGCATGATGGCGCTCCTCCTGTTCCTGCGCGGCAAGGTGCCTGGCTGGCTGCGCGTGCTGGCGACAGTGCTGGCAACGGCGCTGCTGGTTACCGGGCTGTGGGTGTTCCAGCTCGATACCTGGCCGCATTGGCCGACTTACGGTGACTCGGACCTTACGGCAAGATGCATCTCGGTGCTGGTGTTCTGCGCGCTGTGGCTGGGCCTGCTGGTGCAGACAGGCCTGCTGTGGTCCCGCACGCGACGCCATTCGCTGACGCGGTAATTGCATACCTTCCGGGGCGTTGCTGGTCCCTACGTTCGAGAAACTCATGGCAGATCCGTACAACAGCGCTGCACATCCATCGACCGGCCCCCGTCTCGACGACTCCATGGTCACTACGGCATTTGAGCTGCCCGGCTACCGGATCGCACGCAACTTGGGCGTGGTGCGTGGCATCACCGTGCGTTCGCGCTCGATCGTTGGCAACTTCCTGGGCGGCATCCAGACCCTGTTCGGCGGCAACATCACCATCTACACCGAGCTGTGCGAACAGGCCCGCGAGGAAACCTATCGCGACATGGCCAGGCACGCGCGCATGCTGGGCGCCAACGCCATCATCGGGATGCGCTACGACGCCACCGACATCATGACCGGGCTCACTGAAGTGCTGTGCTATGGCACGGCGGTGGTGGTGGAGCCGGTGCGCTGACTGCAGGCCGGGCGATATGCCAGGCATATCGCAGCCCCCTGCAACTCGTATTGGCCTCGGATAACCCCGCGCCCTGATCCTGTCGGGATGCATAGGCAAGACGGTGTTTCATTCGAGGGGCAGGTCGGGTTGGTGACCGGCGCGGCCAGTGGCCTGGGACTGGCCTACAGCCGCCTGCTGGCGCAGCGCGGGGCACGGGTGGTCATGCATGACGTGGGCGCCGGGCTGGATGGGCAGGGCCAGGACCCGCATCGCATCGACGCCACCGTGGCGCTGCTGCGCGGCACCGGGCTGGACGTGCATGCCGCGCACGCGGCCATCGACGAGCGTGAAGGCTGCCGGGGACTGATCGCCGGAATCCTGTCGCGGCATGGCCGGATCGATTTCATCATCCACAACGCGGGATGGGTGGAATACCAGCAGATCGATGCGCTGAAGGAAGACCACTTCGACTACATGATGACCATCGCGGCCAAGGCGCCGCTGTGGCTGGCCGAAGCGGCCTGGGCGGAGATGAAGGCGTGCCATTACGGCCGCATCGTGCTCACCACCTCCGATCGCGCGCTGTATCCCCAGTATGTGCAGAAGGGACTGGCGGCCTATGCGGCGGCGAAGATGGCGGCGGTAGGCATCGTCAACGTACTGGCCGCCGAAGGCGCGTCGCACAACATCGTGGTCAACGCGATTTCACCGGTCGCCAAGACCCGCATGTGGGGCGTGGAAGGCGAGCCCGACGAGCTGCATCCGGACGCGGTGGCACCGGGCGTGGCGTTCCTGGCGTCGACAGCGTGTCGCGAAGGCGGATGGATACTGCGCGCCAGCAACGGGCAGTTCCATGCCACGCGCAGCGTGGAAGCAAAGGACGTCGCGTATCCGCGCGACCTGCGTGCCACCACGGCGGAAACCATCGAGGACATCGCCGCGCAATGGTCGCGCATCGCAACACCGGCGGTGGAACCGCGCAGTTAGCGCTTTCCACGTCATACTGACGCCATGGTCGATCTCCGCCTGCTCCGCCAGTTCGTCGCCGTTGCCGAGGAACTGCATTTCCACCGCGCCGCCGCACGGCTGCACATGTCGCAGCCACCGCTGACGGCGGCGATCCGCCGCCTCGAAGAGGAAGTGGGCAGCGAACTGATCCTGCGCGGCAACCGTACGCTGGGTCTCACCGCGTCGGGTGCTGTACTTCTAAGCGAAGCGCGTCTGCTGCTGCAGCAGGCCGACCGTGCGCTGCTGGCGACCCAGGACGCCGCTGCCGGTCGCACCGGAAGCATCCGCCTGGGCTACGTGGGAAGTGCGTTGTACGGTCGCCTGCCGGAAGTGATCCGCAACTTTCGCCTGGCCAATGCGGACGTACGCCTGGAACTGATCGAAGCGACCTCTGCCCGCCAGATCCAGATGCTGCGCGAAAAGCGCCTGGACGTGGGCGTGGTTATTCCACCGGTGTTCGACGCCGAGGACTTGCAGTTGCAGCCCTTCGACACGGATCGCCTGGCGATTGCGCTGCCACGCGCGCACCGATTGGCGCAGGGCGATGCGGTGACCATTGCCGAACTGGCGGATGAACCTTTCGTGCTGTGGCCCGCACGCGAGGGCAGGGGCTTCCACTCGCAGTTGGTGCGGCTGTGCGCGGCCGCCGGCTTCACCCCGCGCGTGGTGCAGGAAGCGCACGGCATGCATGCGGTGCTTTCGCTGGTGGCGGTGGAAGCCGGCATCTCGGTGGTGCCGGCCAGCATGGTCGGCTTCCGCAGCGAGGAGGTCGCCTACCGGCATCTGCAGGGAGACGAGGCCGGATTCGAGCTTCATCTCTGTGTGCGCTCGGACGAATCGCTGCCGGCGGTGAAGCTGTTCCTGGATCGCAGCTGACGACGCAGCGTCAGCGGGTCCGCTTCACCCACGCCCGCACCACCAGCCCGATCAGGGCGGCGAACACCACCCACGACACCACATCGAAGATGCCGTCGCCGATCAACGCGCTGACCAGCCCCAGCACGCTCGCTGCGGCGATCCACGCCGGGGCGGTGAAGGGGCTGCCGTTCGGGGCGGAAGGACGGCTCATGCGGCACCTCCGGTCTTCTCGGCGCGCTCGATCTCGGTCACCCGTGCGTCGGTGCTGCCGCGCTTGAACCACAGGTACAGGCCGCTGACCAGTACCGCGATGGTGAGCAGGTCCAGCAGCGCCCACAGGATCTTCAATGGCAGCTTCCCGTAGTCACCGAAGTGCAGCGGCTGGCTGAGCAGCAGCACGCTCATGTAGGTGGGCAGCTGCGGTTGCGCGGTGAGCTCGCCGCTGCCAGCGTCGATCAGCACCGGGCGGTACAGGCGCTCGGTGAGCGGGGTGTTGCCCTGCATGAACACGCCATAGTGGTGGTCGCCGCTGTAGCCGGTGCCCGGGAAGCTGACGAAGGCCGGACGCATCGCCGGTTCGGCGGCGCGCGCGGTATCCACCGCGACCTGCAGCGAGGCTAGCGTGGTCGGGCGCGGCTGGCCGGCGTAGCGGGCCGCGAACTCACCCAGCTGTTCGCTCTGCCAGGCGCTTTCCAACGGTTTGGCGATGGTGTTGATGGCGCCGGTGATGCCTACCACCAGTGCCCAGCCGAGGGTGACCACGCCGATCACGTTGTGCAGGTCCAGCCACGCCAGGCGACGGCTGCGGCCGGTGCGCAGGGTGCCGAAGCGCTGGCGACGCATGAAGGGTCCGTACAGTACCAGCCCGGAAATGATCGCCACCGCGAACAGCAGGCCCATGGCGCCCATGAACAGCATGCCGGGCAGGCCGAGGAACAGGTCGGTGTGCAGGCGCAGGATGAAATACATCACCCCTTCGTTGAACTGCGCGGCCGGCACCACGGCGCCGCTGCTGCTGTCGAGCAGGGCGGTCTTCATCTGCGGCGGCGGGGTGTCGGCGCGCTCACCGGTGTTGACGTACATCGTGTTCGCTTCCGGGTCCCAGCCCACGAACAACGGTACGTTGCCGGGGTACTGGGCGAGCGCGGTCTTCACCTGTTCGTCGTAATCGCGCGCCGGACCAGGGTTGGCCGTCTGTTCCGCATGGGGCTCGAGCAGGTGGTCGATTTCTTCGCCGAAGATCAGCGGCAGGCCGGTGATGCACAACAGCAGCAGGAAGAGCGTGCAGATCAGGCTGGTCCACTTGTGGACCAGGAACCAGGCTTTGATGGTGGAGCGTTGCATTGAGTTCTCTGGCGGCGGCTGGAGAAGAGTGTAGTTGCGGTTGCCGGCCAGCGGCCGGCACTACAGCGGCGATCCGGTAGTGCCGGCCGCTGGCCGGCATGTTGTCAGAACCGGTAACTGATGGTGCCGGTCACCGTGCGCGGGTTGCCGGTGAAGCAGTCGCCGAAGTTGCGGCACGGCGCGAAGTACTTCTTGTCCGACAGGTTGGTGATGTTCAACGCCATGGTCCAGTCGGTCACCTGGATTTCAGCCAGCGCATCGACCAGCGTGTAGCTCGGGGTGCGGATGAAACCACCGAAGCCCAGCGACTGGGTATTGCCCACGTAACGGCCGCCAATGCCCAGGCGCAGGCGCGAAACATCGTCGATCTGGAAGCCCTTGGCCACCCACAGCGAGGCCAGCTCCTGCGGGGTGTCGTTGAGGCGCTGGTTCACTTCCATCTCGAAGTTGCTCTTGGTCACCTTGGCGCGGTTGCGCGAATAGGCACCGGTGAGCGTGATGTCGTGCGCGAACGTGAACTGGCCCTCCAGCTCGACACCCTTGGACTCGATCTCGCCGGTCTGCACCACGTTGAGCGGGTTCTCCGGGTCATTGGTCTGGCGGTTGGTTTCGGTGATGCGGTACGCCGCGACGGTGACCAGCATGTTCGCCGCCGGCTGCCACTTCACGCCACCTTCCCACTGGTCGCCCTGCATCGGCTTGAACGCGTTGCCGTAGATGTCCTGGCCGGTGACCGGCAGGAACGATTCGCTGTAGCTGATGTACGGCGACACCCCGGCGCCGATCTCGCCAATCAGGCCCGCGCGCCAGGTGGTCGCGTTGTCGGTCTGGCTCGGCAGGCCTTCGGTCTTGCTGCGCGCATGGTCGCGGCGCGCGCCCAGTACCAGCGAAACACGGTCGGCCCAGCGGATCTGGTCCTGCAGGTACACGCCCAGCTGGGTGGTCTGCTGGTCGGGCAGGCGGTTCCAGCCGTTGATGGTCACGCCGGTGGAGACCGGGGTGTAGATGTCGATCGGGGTCGGGGTCGCGTCCAGCTGCAGCGCGTCTTCACGGTAGTCGCTGTAGTCCACGCCGGCCAGCAGCATGTGCTGGAAGGCACCGGTGGCGAAGTCGAACTGCACCGCGGTGTCGCTGGTCAGCGAGCGCACGTCCGGGCGCACGCCGTAGGCGTTGCGGTTGACCACGGCTTGTCGGCGTCGATGAACGGGTCCAGCGGATTGCTGTAGGCGTCCGGGTACAGTTCGCGGAACTCGGTCTTGCCATCCAGGTAGCGCACCGAGGAGCGCAGGCTCACGCTGTCGTTGAAGCGATGGTCGAACAGCGCGGTCACGCTGTACACGCGCGAATCGAGCTTGTCGAAGTCCTTGTCGCCCAGGAAGGTGGACGGGTCCAGGCGCGGCGTGCCGGCCGGCGCGTGCAGCGTGGCCACCACCGGCAGGAACTGCTGGCTCGAGGCGGTCTTGTCGTGCTGGTAGCTGGTCAACACGGTGAGGTTGGTGCGCTCGCCGCGCCAGCTGATCGACGGCGCGATATAGATGCGGTCGTCGTCGATCTCGTCGGTCTGCATGCCGCTGTCGCGGACCAGGCCGACCACGCGGCCGGCCACGGTGCCGGCCTCATTGAGCGTGCCGCCGATGTCGCCCTGGAACTGCTTGCGGTCGAAATTGCCCAGCTGCACGCCCACTTCGCCACCCATGTCGGTGTAGGTGGGGCGCTTGGTCATGGCATTGATGATGCCGCCGGTGGCGCCGGCGCCATACAGCACCGAGGACGGGCCGCGCAGCACTTCCACGCGCTCCAGGCCGTACACCTCGGTGCGCGCCAGCGGGCTGAAGCCGTAGCTGCGGCGCAGGCCGTCCAGGTACTGCACCGGGTCAAGCCCGCGCACCGTGCTGCCGTCGCTCCGGGTGTCCAGGCCATAGGCGTCTGCGGTCACGCCGGCACTGTAGCGCAGGGTTTCCTGCAGGTTCCGCGCACCCCGGTCGGTGAACAGCTCGCTGGTGATCACGCTGATCGCCTGCGGGGTCTGGGTCAGCGGGGTGTCGGTCTTGGTCGCGGTGCTGGCGCGGTCGGCGACCACGCTGACCGCGTCCAGGGTACGCGCGGTGCCGGCGTCCTGCGCCTGGGCCATGGCCGACGCCAGCAGGGTGGGAACCAGCAGCAACAGGGGCGAGCGGCGCGACAGGGCAGGCATGGGCGGGATTTCCGGGAGTGAGGGCCCGGATTATCGGGAGGTGAGGATGCGAACGCAAATGACTCTCAGCTTCAAACGGGCCGCAGGCGGCTTCATCTGCCTGAAACATCCCCTGCACGGTCCGTAGGCGGCCACCCGCCTAACGTGGACCGTCCCCACGCCGTTGATGGAGACGCCCCATGAATACCCTGCAGACCGCCGCCCGGGCGATGCGAAATGGCCTGGAAGAAATGGCGGCCCTGTTGGTCGGGGAGCGCGCTGAAGACCTGCGCCGCGACGATACCGCCGCCCCCGGGGTCGGCATCCCCATGCCACGCCGCCTGCCGCTGCGCCGGGCGCTCCCGCGGGCGCGCAAGGGCATGGCGCCGTGGCAGAAGGTCGGGGCGTCGCGTCGAAGCTGAACAGGCAAACAGGTTGCACACATCGGGTTGTGGCTAACTAGCGCCCCGACCAACCGACGGACCGATGTGTGAAGAGTGCAGGACGATGGGCGCTGGCCATGCTGATGCTGGCTGCGGCGCTGTGGGTGGCGGGACTGTTGGCCTACCAGGTGCCCGGACCGGGCTGGATCAAGGGCGTGGCGCTGCTGGCATGGGGCGGGTTCGCGCTGGCCACGGCGGTTGCAGTGGGCCGGGCCCGGGTCGGCCGTTGGCCGGGGCCGGTGTTCGTGGCGGTGCTGGTGCTGTGCGGGGTCTGGTGGCTGCTGCTCAGTCCGCGCCAGGATCGGGTCTGGGCCGATGATGTCGCGCAACGGCTGAAAGTGGTCGAGTTCGACGGCACCCACGTGGTGCTGGACAACGTGCGCAACTTCAGCTGGCGCAGCGAAGACGACCATGACGTGCGCTGGGAGCGCCGCAGCTACGACCTGGATCAACTGCAGTCGGCCGACCTGGTGCTGTCGTACTGGATGGGACCGCTGATCGCGCACACGCTGGTGTCGTTCGGGTTCGCCGACGGCCGCCAGCTGGTGTTCTCGCTGGAGATCCGCAAGGAGCGCGGCGAATCGTTCTCCGCGCTGGGCGGGTTCTTCCGCAAGTTCGAGATGACCCTGGTCGCGGCCGAGGAAACCGATATCGTGCGCGTACGCAGCAACGTACGCGGCGAGGACGTGTACCTGTATCGCCTCAAGGGCATGACCCGCGACCAGCTCAAGGGCCTGTTCGTGTCCTACCTGGGCGAGGCGCGCCGGCTGGATGCCGCACCGGCGTTCTACAACACGCTCACCAGCAACTGCACCACCATCGTGTACGAGCTGGCGAAACAGATCGCCCCGGGACTGCCGCTGGACTACCGGCTGCTTGTGTCGGGCTACTTCGCCGAATACGCGCGCGACCTGGGGGTGCTGACGCCCGGCGTGGACTTCGCCACCTTGAAGGCGCGCGGACGCATCACCGATCGCGCGCGCGCTGCCGGCGACGACCCACGCTTCTCCGCGCTGATCCGCCAGGGCGTACCCGGCATCGACGCGGAGCCGCAGCAATGAGCCGCTTGTTGTACCGCGGTGCTCCATTGCTGGCCCTGGTGCTGTCGCTGCTGCTGTCCAGCGGCTGCGCGATGGTGACCATGAAGCAGGTCTCGCCGACCGACTACCTGGCCAACAAGCGCGGTGACGTGCTGACCTCCGGCCGCTTCAGCATGGCCTCGCAGGAAACGCTGAGCGTGATCGGGCTGGACGTGTCGTTGTGCGAGAAGGACGTGGTGGCCTGCGAGAAGACCCTGAAGGACACCCGCGACCTGCCCGAGGAGCAGCGCCTGTCTACGTTGTCCGAGCTGTGGGTGAAGAACGCGCTGGAGCTGACCCCCAAGCCCAAGGACCGGGAGAAGACCCCGATGTCCGACGCGGCGCTGGACGCCTGGCTGGAGGCGGCGCGCTACGCGTATGCCTACCTGTTCTTCAGCGGGCGCACCCCGTCCGACCGTGCGTTCGAAGACCGCCAGACCCAGGTGCGCGACTACTACAACTACGCCGCCGAGCAGACCGCCACGGTGGTGTTCAAGCGCAGCCGCGAAAGCGCGCTGGAAGGCGAGGACTACAACGCCGCCGTGGCCGGCGAGCGCTGGACGCTCACCTCGGATTTCGACCAGCTGCGCCTGACCAGCATTCCCACCACGATGGTCTCGGCCTCGTCGGTCAGCTTTGCCGGCCTGCGCAGCACCTACCGGCGGGACGGCTTCGGTGCCGAGCTGGTGGTGGTGATGGACCCGCCCAAGCTGATCGCGCCGGCGGAGGGCGAAAAGGCCGACATTCCGCAATACAGCGAGATGTCCTCGATCAATGCCACCGCGCTGTTGCGCTTCAAGGGCGACACCCTGCAGCAGGTGCTGGACACCACCCAGGTGTTGTTCGACGTGTACTCGCCCGAGTCCACCGAAAGCGTGCAGCTGCATGGCGAGAAGGTACCGCTGGCCGGCAACTTCACAGCCGCCTACGGCATGTGGCTGGCCCAGTCCGGATTCGCCACGCAGTCGTTGCGTACGTTGTTCGGGCTCAGCGAAGGCATCGCCGAACCGCACATGTACCTGATGCAGCCCTGGGACCCGAACCGCCGCATCATCTTCATGCTGCATGGCCTGGGCAGCAGCCCGGAGGCGTGGGTCAACGTGGCCAACGAGATCCTGGGCGACCCGGAGCTGCGCCGCCATTTCCAGGTCTGGCAGGTGTACTACCCGACCAATGCGCCGATCGCTCTCAACCGCTACGAGATCGACCAGGCGTTCAACAACACGCTGCGCCACTTCGATCCCAGCGGCAGCGCGCCGGCGTCGAAGGACATGGTGTTCATCGGCCACAGCATGGGCGGGGTGCTGGCGCGCCTGCTGGTCACCAGCTCCGGCGAAACGCTGTGGGACCAGCTGCTGGCCAACTACGACCTCAAGGGCGAGCGGCTCAAGCGGGTGCAGGCCAAGCTGGGCCCGCTGCTGCATTTCGACGCCGAACCGAACGTGGAGCGGGCCATCTTCATCGCCGCCCCGCACAAGGGCACCGACATTGCCGGCAACCGGGTGGGGCGCTTCATCGGCCGCCTGGTGCGCCTGCCGATCACCCTGCTGGGCAAGTTCGAGGACGTGTTCCAGACCCTGCAGCAGGCCGAAGTGCAGTCGGCGCAGGCGACAAAGCTGCAGATCCCCAACAGCATCGACAACCTCAAGGCCAGCGATCCGTTCGTGAAGGCGTCCTCGGCGCTGCCGATCATGCCGGGACTGAAGTACCACTCCATCATCGCCCAGCGTAAAGCCAGCGTGCCGCTGGAACGGTCCGACGATGGGCTGGTGCCGTACTGGAGCGCGCACCTGCCGGGTGCGGTGTCGGAGAAGGTGATCATCTCCGGCCACAGCGTGCAGGAGACCCCACAGGCGGTGTTGGAGATCCGGCGGATCCTGCGCGAGGATCTGGAGCAGGTGGACCGGAAAACGCCGTAGGGCGGGATGTCATACCCGCCTTGCGACCACCACGCTCGCTGCCGCCAGCAACAGCATGATCGCGAACGTCTGCAGGTAGCCCAGGGTCACGTCCACCGACAGCATCCACGCGAACAGCGACCCGGACACGGCCAGCGTGGTGGCCACGCCCAGTGCTTCGCTCAGCTGCAGCGCCGAGGTGTTGGCGCCCTGCTGCGCCGGCGGTGACAACGACAGCGTCAGCACCGACAGGCTCGGGTAGATCAGGCCCATGCCCAGCCCGGTCAGCGTCCACCCGGCCAGCGCCAGCCACAACGGCACGTCGGGCTGGATCGCCAGCGCGGTGCCGATGATGCCCGCGCACATCAACAGCGCACCGGCGCCCAGCAGGGTCCGCCGCGACACGCCCTGGCCCTGGTGGCCCTGGAACCAGGAACCGCTGAACCAGCCCAGTGCGCCCAGGCTCAAGGCCACCCCGGCCAGCAACGGGCTCAGTCCACGTTCGCGCTGCAGCAGCAGCGGCAGGAACGCTTCGCAACCGAAGAACGCCGACGCCGCGATCCCGCGCAGGGCGATCACGCTGGGCAGGCCGCGCCGCAGCCGCAGCGTGCCCTGCGGCAGCAGTTTCCAGCTGCACAACGCCAGCAGCGCGATGGCCGGTACCAGCACTGTCAGCGCCGGCCAGCCGACCTGCTGCCCGCCCACGTACAGCAGCAGCGCGCCCAATGAGGCACCGATCGCCCAGCGCACCACGCTGCGGTTGGAGGCGGCGGCACCGGCCAGGGGCGGCACCGCGCGCAGGGCCGGCCGCAGCAGCAGTGCGGCCGGAATGGCCAGCAGCGGCACGCCCAGGAACACCCAGCGCCAGCCCAGGTGCTGCACGATCAACCCGCTGATCGCCGGGCCGATCAGGGACGGCACCACCCAGCCGGCCGAGAACGCGGCGAACACGCGCGGGCGCAGCGACTCGGGGAAGGTGCGGCCCACCAGCACGTACAGCGCGACCGAAATCGCACCCGCGCCCAGCCCCTGCAGCAGCCGGCCCAGCACCAGCACCGGCATGTGCTGGGCGAAACCCGCCACCAGCAGGCCGGCGATGAAACAGGCCAGGCCCAGCCACAGCGGACGCGCCGGGCCCAGCCGGTCGCTCCAGCGCCCGGCCAGGGTCATGCCGATCACGCTGGTGGCCAGGGTGCCGCCGAAGGCGAGCGCATACAGGCGCAGCCCGTCCAGCTCGTGCGCGACGGTGGGCATGGCGGCGGCGACTGCGAGCGCTTCGAATGCATGCAGCGAGACCAGCGCGACCATCCCGACGGTGGTGGCGCGGTAGCGCGGCGAGAGGATCGACGCTGGTGCGTCGGAGGCAGGCAGTGAAGCGACATCGGAAGACATGTGCAATCCAGGAAACGAAGGTGCGTGGCGCTTGCGGCGCGCCACGAGGTGCCGCACGATGACACCTGAACCAAGGTTGAGGTCAAGCAGTGATCGCGCAGGAGCTGAGTGTAGGCGAGGTGGCACGGCGCAGTGGCGTGGCGGTATCGGCGCTGCACTTCTATGAACGCAAGGGTTTGATCCGCAGCCTGCGTACCGCCGGCAACCAGCGCCGTTTCAGCCGTGACGTGCTGCGTCGGTTGGCGGTGATCCGCGTGGCGCAGCGGGTGGGCATGCCGCTGGAGGCGGTGGCCAATGCCTTTGCCGCCCTGCCGGAAAACAAGACCCCGACCCGTGCCGAATGGGGAAAGATGTCGGCGCTGTGGCGCGCCGAGCTGGACCAGCGGATCGAGGAGTTGTTGTTGCTGCGCGACCAGCTGACCGATTGCATCGGGTGCGGGTGTTTGTCGTTGAAGCGCTGCCGGTTGGCCAATCCGGGCGATGCGCTGGGCGAGCAGGGGGATGGGCCGCAACGGTGGGGGTGAGGGGCCGCGCGCGCGTCAGCCACGCAGGGCGTGGCTCTACCGGACGATATCCCAGCGCGGTAGAGCCACGCCCTGCGTGGCTGAAGCGCACGCCACGCGTCTTCCGCTCAATCGTTCGCCGCAGACAACGTCTTCCCCCGCTCGGTAGCGGCATCGATCGCCCGCCCGACCATCGCCTCGAACCCATCGCCCTGGAAACGCTCGATCGCCGCCTGCGTGGTGCCGTTCGGCGAGGTCACCCGGCGCCGCAGCTCGGCAGGCGCTTCACCGGACTCGTCCAGCATGCGGCTGGCGCCCAGCAGGGTCTGCACCACCAGCGTGCGTGCAGCCTCCGGCGCCAGGCCCTGTGCGATCCCGGCTGCTTCCATCGCCTCGGCCAGCAGGAACACATAGGCCGGGCCGCTCCCGGACACCGCCGTCACCGCGTCCATGCGCGCCTCATCGTCGATCCACACCGTGCGCCCGGCACTGGCCAGTACCGTGTCGGCCAGCGCACGCTGTTCCTCGCTGACGCCGTCGGTGGCAAACAGCCCGGTGACCCCCGCGCCGAGCAGCGCCGGGGTGTTGGGCATCGCGCGCACCACCGCGCCATGGCCGCCCAGCCAGCGTGCCAGCTGCGCACTGGTGATGCCGGCGGCGATGGAGACCACCAGCGGCTGCAGGCGCGCGGCAGGCTCTGCCAGCGTGGCGCAGACCTCGCGCAGGACCTGGGGTTTTACCGCCAGCACCCACACCGTGCCCTGTGCGGCGGCGTCGGCAGCATCGTCGTAGGTGGCGACCCCGAACTCGGCGCTGAGCTGCTCGCGCAGCGCGGCGACCGGTTCAGCCACATGGATCTGGCCGGGCGCCACGCCCTGGCGGACCAGCCCGGCAATCAGGCTGCGGGCCATGTTGCCGCCGCCGATGAAGGTGATGGGAGCAGTCGTCATGAAGGGTCCTTGTTGGGGGAGGGGCGGGCGCCGAACAGGGCGGTGCCGACCCGGACCATGGTCGCGCCATGGGCAATGGCTTCGGGGTAGTCGCTGCTCATGCCCATGGAAAGGGTATCCACCTGCGGGTAGCGCGCAGCCAGCCCGGTAAACAGTTCGTGCATCCGCTCGAACGCCTGCTGGCGGCGCACGGCGTCCGGCCAGGGCGCGGGAATGGCCATCAGCCCGCGCAGGCACAGCCGCGGTTCGGCCGCGATGGCGGCGGCGAGTGCCTGCACCGCGTCCGGCGTGCAGCCGTGCTTGCTGTCTTCGTCGTCGATATTGACCTGCACCAGCACGTTCAATGGCGCCAGCGTGTCCGGGCGATGCGCGGCCAGGGCCGTCACCAGCTTGGGCCGGTCCACGCTCTGCACCCAGTCGAAGCGTTGCGCGGCCAGCTCGGCCTTGTTCGACTGCAGGTGCCCGATCAGGTGCCACTCCAGTCCCAACGGCGCCAGCGCCTCGATTTTGGCCGCCGCTTCCTGCACGTAATTCTCGCCAAAGGCGCGCTGGCCCTGCGCCGCCAGCGCAGCCACCGCTTCGGCTGGCTGGGTCTTGGACACCGCCAGCAGGCGCGGGGTTGGCCGCCCGGCGGCCGTGGCCGCGTTGTGCAGGTTCAGCAACAGGGTGGGCAGGGGCAGGGCGGTCACGGGCAGGTACTCAAGGGACAGTTTCCCGGCGGATCAGGGAGGCTATACTGCCGACCGGGGAAAGATCCTTCCAGTCGCAGCAGTCTATGGGGAGTAGCAGCGTATGGATATCGCCGAACTGTTGGCGTTTTCCGTTAAGAACAAAGCGTCGGACCTTCATCTGTCGGCAGGCCTGCCGCCGATGATCCGCGTCGACGGCGATGTCCGTCGCATCAATATTCCGGCCCTGGACCACAAGCAGGTCCATGCGCTCGTTTACGACATCATGTCGGACAAGCAGCGCCGCGATTACGAGGAATTCCTCGAAGTCGACTTCTCGTTCGAGATTCCCAGCCTGGCACGCTTCCGCGTCAACGCGTTCAACCAGAACCGTGGCGCCGGTGCGGTGTTCCGTACCATTCCGTCCGAGGTGCTGACCCTGGAAGACCTGGCGGTGCCGCCGATCTTCCGTGAGCTGATCGACCAGCCGCAGGGCCTGATCCTGGTCACCGGCCCGACCGGTTCGGGCAAGTCGACCACGCTGGCGGCGATGATCGACCACATCAACAAGAACGAATACGGCCACATCCTCACCGTCGAGGATCCGATCGAATTCGTGCACACCTCGCAGAAGTGCCTGATCAACCAGCGCGAAGTGCACCGCGACACGCACGGCTTCAACGAAGCGCTGCGCTCGGCACTGCGTGAAGACCCGGACATCATCCTGGTGGGCGAACTCCGCGACTTGGAAACCATCCGCCTGGCGCTGACCGCGGCCGAAACCGGCCACCTGGTGTTCGGCACCCTGCATACCAGTTCGGCGGCCAAGACCATCGACCGCATCATCGACGTGTTCCCCGCCGGCGAAAAGCCGATGGTGCGCTCGATGCTGTCCGAGTCGCTGCGTGCGGTCATTTCGCAGGCGCTGCTGAAGAAGGTCGGCGGTGGCCGTACGGCCGCGTGGGAAATCATGGTCGGCACCCCGGCCATCCGCAACCTGATCCGCGAGGACAAGGTGGCGCAGATGTACTCGGCGATCCAGACCGGCCAGCAGATGGGCATGATGACCCTGGACCAGCACCTGCAGGACCTGGTCAAGCGCAGCCTGATCACGCGCAACCAGGCCAAGGAATACGCCAAGGACAAGCGCATCTTCGAATGATGGTAAAGCTGGGCTCTGCCCAGCTGGTAGAGCCGGGCTCTGCCCGGCTGGCAGTGCCGGCCGCCGGCCGGCTCCAAGCAATCTTCGGAGCACACCGCAATGAACACCACCAGCACCACCATCGACTTCACCTCGTTCCTCAAGCTGATGGCGCACCAGAAGGCGTCGGACCTGTTCATCACCGCGGGCATGCCGCCGGCGATCAAGGTCAACGGCAAGATCTCGCCGATCACCCAGACCCCGCTGACGCCGCAGCAGAGCCGCGACCTGGTGCTGAACGTGATGACGCCGGCGCAGCGCGAAGAGTTCGAAAAGACCCACGAGTGCAACTTCGCCATCGGCCTGTCCGGTGTCGGCCGTTTCCGCGTGAGCTGCTTCTACCAGCGCAACCAGGTCGGCATGGTGCTGCGCCGGATCGAAACGCGCATTCCCACCGTGGAAGAACTGAGCCTGCCGCCGATCATCAAGACGCTGGCGATGACCAAGCGCGGCATCATCCTGTTCGTGGGTGCCACCGGTACCGGTAAGTCGACCTCGCTGGCGGCGATGATCGGCTACCGCAACCTGAACTCCACCGGGCACATCATCACCATCGAAGACCCGATCGAGTTCGTGCACAAGCACGAAGGCTGCATCATCACCCAGCGCGAAGTCGGCATCGACACCGACAGCTGGGAAGCGGCGCTGAAGAACACCCTGCGCCAGGCGCCGGACGTGATCATGATCGGCGAAGTGCGTACCCGCGAAGGCATGGACCACGCCATCGCGTTCGCCGAAACCGGCCACCTGGTGCTGTGCACCCTGCATGCCAACAACGCCAACCAGGCGATGGACCGCATCATCAACTTCTTCCCGGAAGACCGCCGCAACCAGCTGCTGATGGACCTTTCGCTGAACCTCAAGGGCGTGGTCGCGCAGCAGCTGATCCCGTCGCCCGACGGGAAGTCGCGCAAGGTGGCGATGGAAATCATGCTGGGCACGCCGCTGGTGCAGGATTACATCCGCGACGGTGAGATCCACAAGCTCAAGGAAGTGATGAAGGAGTCGGTGCAGCTGGGCATGCGCACCTTCGACCAGAGCCTGTTCGAGCTCTACCAGGCCGGCGAGATCAGCTACGAAGACGCGCTGCGTTACGCCGACTCGCAGAACGAAGTGCGCCTGCGCATCAAGCTGTCCCAGGGCGGCGACGCGCGTACGCTGTCGCAGGGCCTGGACGGGGTGGAGATTTCCGAAGTCCGCTGATACTGCGGATCCGGAAAACGGGGCGCGCGCGGTGCAATGCCGGCGCGCCCTTGCTGTACGTGGTGCTTCAAGGGGCCGGCACCGTGCCGGTAGCACTGTTACCGTAGAGAAAAATGCACATGGAATTGCATGATCCGTACCGCGCGCCGGCCACGTTTCCGACGCCTCCTGCCTTGCCGCGCGCCTTGCCCGAAACCCGGCCGCACGCCCAGCCGATCTCCGACGCGGCAGCCTATTACTCGCCCTCGTCCATGAAGATGGTGACGCTGTCGCTGACCACGCTGGGGCTTTACCCGGTGTATTGGTTCTGGCGCAACTGGCAGGCGATCAAGCGTGAGACCGGGGGAACCCAATGGCCGTGGGCGCGCGCGCTGTTCTCGCCGCTCTGGGCCTACCTGTGTTTCAGCCAACTGCGCGACGCCGCCAGCAATCGTCGCCGTGACCTCGCGTTTGCGCCGGGCCTGCTGGCACTGGCCTACTTCCTGCTCAACCTTGCCAGCCGCCTGCCCAATGCCGGGTGGCTGCTGGCCTTGTTTGCCTTCGTGCCGCTGCTGCCGGTCAACAGCCTGCTGCGTCGCTACCACCAGGACGAACGGGTGGACATGGCGCAGATGGACCGGTTCAGCGCGCTGCACATCCTGGTAACGGTCGTCGGCGGTCTGTTCCTGCTGCTGGTGTTCATCGCCATGGCGATGAACCCGCAGGTCAGCCGCTAAGCCGGTGGTGGAGCGCACGACCCCCGGTCGTGCGCTCTCCCCGGCGGTGGCCTGTCGATTTCCGGCCCGCAGGTTCGTCGTACCAGATGAACCCACCTGCGAGGAAACGGTCATGAACGACACCGCCCCGGTCAAAGGCCCCGCGTCTTACTTCCCATCCATTGAGAAAACCTATGGCCAGCCGGTCGGGCATTGGCTGGCCCTATTGGCCACTCAGGGCGGGCTGAAGCACATGGCGCTGGTCGGCTTCCTGAAGGAGGCGCACGGGCTGGGCCACGGTCATGCCAACGCGCTGGTGGCCCACCACCTGAAGGGGCGGCGGGACTAGGGCCCGGCCGAAACCGGCCAGATGCGGCCGATTGTTGCGGAACTGAATCATTTCACCTGCAACTGTCACGTCAATCGTGTCTAATACCGCTCCCCACGAGTCTGGCCCCACCCCCATGTCCCTTGAATCCCATGGCCCCGCGCCGTGCGACGACGCTGACGGCCATCTGGTCACCGCCGGCCCGCTGACCCCGCCACCGGACAGCGCGGGCACCCTGGCCGACGAGAAAGCGCTGCGCCATTCGGTCGCCGAGGACGTGCAGGGCATGATCCTGGCCACCCTGGTGGCCTCGCTGGGCCTGGCCATCTTCGCCAAGGGCGGCCTGATGATCGGCGGTATGGCCGGGCTGGCGTTCCTGGCCCACTACGCCTTCGGCTGGAACTTCGGCGTGGTGTTCGTGCTGGTCAACCTGCCGTTCTACTGGGTGGCAGTACGCCGCATGGGCTGGGAGTTCACACTGAAGACCTTCGCCGCGGTCACCGCCTGTGGCGTGCTCGTCGACCTGCTGCCGCGCTGGGCCGACTTCGCCCACATGAGTTCGCTGTACTCGGCCCTGGTAGGAGGCGCGCTTGCCGGGCTGGGCATCCTGTTCTACATCCGCCACCGCGCCAGCCTGGGCGGCATCGGCATCCTGGCGGTGTACCTGCAGCGGACCCGCGGCTGGAGCGCCGGCAAGGTGCAGATGTCGTTCGACACCCTGCTGATGTGCGTGGCGTTCTTCGTGCTCTCGCCGGACAAGGTGCTGTACTCGGCGATCGGCGCGGTGGTGCTGAGCCTGGTGTTGATGTTCAACCACCGCCCCGGCCGTTACATGGGCGTCTGAGCCCGCAGTTTCGCCAGCCGCTTGTACACGGGGCAGTCCGGTGCATGCGCGCCCGGCAGGTACCCCAGGCTCATCAGGAATTCGCCGGTGATTTCACCGCCGGTGAAGCGGAAGGTCTTCTTGAACAGCTTCACCCAGTCGGCCTTGTCGCGCGGGTGTTGCGCGTCCAGCCAGGCCGCGAAACTGCCGTGGCTGGCCCGCAGCTGCTGGATCACCTGCGCGTTGTGGATCGCCGCATACACCTTGAGCCGGTTGCGGATGATGCCCGGGTCGTTGAGCAGGCGTTCCACCTCGCGCTCGCCGTAGGCCGCCACCGTGTCCACGTCGAACTGGTCGTAGGCCGCGCGGAACCCTTCGCGCTTCTTCAGGATGGTTTCCCAGCTCAGCCCGGCCTGGTTGATCTCCAGCAGCAGGCGCTCGAACAGCTCGCGTTCGTCGCGCTGCGGGAAACCATATTCATGGTCATGGTAGTGACCGTGCACCGGGTGGCCCGGGGCGATGAGGCAGTAACCGCTCATGGAGACTCGTCTTCGGCAAGGGGCTCGTCGATGCCCAGTTTACGGCCGCCGCCCAGCGACAACTGCGGCCAGCGCGAGGCATGCACCTTCAGTTCACCCCGCAGCAGCGGGTCGCGGTCGGGATTCCCGCTGGCCTCGGCGGGCAGCGGGAAGTCGACTTTGCCAGCGTTCGCCCATCCGGCCCCCTCGCGCGCATGCAACCGGCACTGCGCGCCGCCCCACTGTGGTTCGTGGCAGAGCAGCACCTCGTCCACGCCGTCGCCGTCCAGGTCGCGGCGCAGGGCAATACAGCGCTCGTCGAGCTCCAGGCAGCTGCCGCCCTCGATCGTCCCGGCCACCACGGCCTTCCACCAGTCCAGCTCCGGGGCTGGGCTGCCCTTGGCCAGCTTGACCTGCTGGCGCAGCACGTCCATGTCGCCGATGCGGTCCGTGTAGCGTCCGTAGCGGACCTTCCGCCCGTCCACGTCCAGTACGCCGGCGATCAGGGTGCGGGCGCGTTTGTCGCTGCTGAAGCGTGGGTCCTGCTGCAGGGTTTTCAGGACCTGCACCCCGCGTCGGCCATAGTTGAAGCGCAGTTCGGTGGCAGTATCGGCAGTGATGGCCGGAGCCTTGGCCTCGATGCGCGCGAGCTGGCTGGCAAGGCTGATCCGGACCGGATCCAGCACGGGGGTGTTGGCCAGCACGGCCACTGCCATGACCACCCAGCACATCCAGCGGTTGACCGGTTCGATCCGCTGCAGCCAACAACCGCGTCCGCGCAGCGCGGCAAGCGCGTAGCCCACCGCATAGCCGCACACCAGCAGCGCCGCAAGCAGGCCCCAGAAGCGTTCCTGGGTCCAGCCGTACTGGCTGATGCGCAGTCCCAGCGCGTACAACGCCAGCGCTGCATAGACCGGCAGCATGAGCAGGCTGGCCTCGACCAGTCGGCGCAGCCAGAGCGGGTACGCCGGACGATCGCTTTCATGCTGGTACACCGCATTGCTGAACACCACCAGCAGCAGTACCAGGGTGAGCAGCACGGTGGTCGCGGAGCGGGTGCGCCACAGCGGTTCCAGACCCGTGAACGGCAGGCACACCACGAAGATCACCGCGATGAAGGCCAGCAGCGGCAGCAACCCGCGAGCGACCGCGAACAGCACCTGGCGGATGATCTGGATCGCACGGTGCTGGGTACGCCCGATCAGCACGCCGAACCCCGCCAGCATTCCGGTGGCCAGCGCGATGAACGCGTGTTCGCGGAACAGGTCGCTGAAGAATTCGATCTCCACCAGGTTGAACAGCGCAGCCCACAGCCACAGCAGCATCCAGGTCAGCCCGGTGAACGCCGCCGCCAGCGCCAGCGTCAGGCCGTTCTGCCAGGCATGCTCGAACAGCGCTTCGTACGGTGCGCGCCAGTGCCCGTGGCGCAGCCGGAACTGCCACCAGGGCAACGCCACGAATACCGCGATCGCCAGGCAGAACGAGAATGGCACCAGCAACGGTCCCTGACGCAGGTCGCTGGCAGGGCCGCCCAGGTTCCAGCCGATCCACCCGGCCAGCCCCAGCACCAGCGCGGTGGCCAGCCCCGCATGCAGCCACAGGCGGCGATCGCGCAGCTCGACAAGGGTCAGCGCGATCGCGGTGGGCACGGTGAGCACCCAGGCGTACCAGCACAGGCGGTTGCCGAACTCGTGGAACGGCCAGTGACCGGCGGCTTCCTGCACGGCGTACAACATCAGGCCCTGCAACAACGCGATCAGTACGATGGCGCTGCGCGAAGCCAGCGGCAATGGTGGGTGGTAGTTCATCATGCGCGTCCCTGCTTGAGTGCAGGCATCCTAGCCCAGGCTCACGCCCGTGTCCGGGCCCAGCGGGTAGAATGGGTCCATGTCCACGCTGCCCACCACACTTGCCCATCACCTGCTGGTCGCGCTGCCGTCGCTGACCGATCCCACCTTTGCACGCACGGTGGCGTTGATCTGCCAGCACGACGAAAACGGCGCCATGGGGGTGCTGGTCAACCAGCCGTCCGAGTACACGCTGGGTGATGTGCTGGCACAGATGGAGATCCAGACCGACGATCTGGCCCTTCGCGACCAGGTGGTGCTCAATGGTGGCCCGGTCCATCCCGAGCGCGGCTTTGTCGTCCACGACGACGCCAGCGGCTGGGACTCCAGCCTGCAGGTGGGCCAGGGCGTGTACCTGACCACCTCGCGCGACATCCTCGAAGCGATGGCCCGCGGCGAAGGCCCGCGCCATGCGCTGGTCACGCTGGGCTGTGCCGGCTGGACCGAAGGCCAGCTGGAAGCGGAGATCGCCGACAACAGCTGGCTGACCGTGCCGGCCGACGCCGAGCTGCTGTTCAACACCCCGCTGGAGCAGCGCTGGCAGGGCGCGGCGTCGCGCATCGGCGTGGACCTGTTCCGCCACACCGATTACAGCGGCCATGTCTGAGCCGGCCACCATCCGCCGCGACGGCACCGTACTCGGCTTCGACGTCGGTTCGCGCCGGATCGGCGTGGCCATCGGCAGTTCGTTCGGTACCCATGCGCGTGCCATCGCCGTGGTGGACGTGCACGGTAATGGGCCGGACTGGGCCGCGGTCGAGCGCCTGATCAAGGAGTGGCGGCCTGATGGCCTGGTGGTGGGCGACCCGCTCACCCTGGACGGCCAGGACCAGCCCAACCGCAAGCGTGCGCAGGGCTTCGCCCGCCAGCTGCGGGAACGTTTCAAACTGCCGGTGGTGCTGGTCGACGAGCGTTCCAGCTCGGTCGAAGCCGCGCGCCGGTTTGCCGTCGAGCGCGCCGAAGGCCGCAAGCGTCGCCGCGATGCGGCCACGCTGGATGCGGTGGCCGCTGCGGTCATCATCGAACGCTGGCTGTCTTCACCCGACGACGCCACCCCCGTTTCCTGACCCCAGACCCCTGCCATGACCGCCTCGCAACTCGATTCCGAAGGACGCCTGCGCCACCTGCTGACCCTGGAAGGTCTGCCCCGCGAAACCCTGCTGCAGCTGCTCGACCGCGCCGGCCAGATCCGCGACGCGGCGGTCGGCCGGGTCGGCAACAAGCGCCATGTGCTGGCCGGTTCGGCGGTGTGCACGCTGTTCTTCGAGCCGTCCACCCGCACCCGCAGCTCGTTCCAGCTGGCCGCGCAGCGGCTGGGTGCGGACGTGCTGAACTTCGACGCGTCCACCTCGTCCACGCGCAAGGGCGAAACCGCCTGCGACACGCTGAAGAACCTGGAAGCGATGGGCGTGCGCGGCTTCGTGGTGCGGCACCCGGACGACGGCGCGGTGGCCGAGCTTGCCGCTGCGGCGGGCGAGGGCACGGCGCTCATCAACGCCGGCGATGGTCGCAGCGCGCATCCCACCCAGGGCCTGCTCGACATGCTGACCCTGCGCCAGGCCAAGGGCGGCGATTTTTCGAAGATGAAGGTGGTGATCGTCGGCGACGTGAAGCACTCGCGCGTGGCCCGCACCGACCTGCATGCGCTGCGCACGCTGGGCGTGGGCGAAATCCGCGTGTGCGGCCCGCAGTCGCTGCTGCCGGACGATGAGACCCTGAAGGGCTGCATCGTCGGCCAGGACTTCGACCAGATGCTGGAAGGCGTCGACGCACTGATGATGCTGCGCCTGCAGCGCGAGCGCATGGAAGAGGGCCTGGTGCCGTCGATCGAGCAGTACCACGCCGAGTACGGCCTGAACGTCGCGCGCCTCAAGCGCGCTGGCCAGGACGCCGCCGTGCTGCACCCGGGCCCGATCAACCGCGGCGTGGAAGTCACCGACGAAGTGGCCGACGGCCCGCAGTCGTGGGTGCTGCGCCAGGTGGCGAACGGGGTGGCGGTGCGGATGGCGGTGCTGGAGACGTTGCTGGGTTGAGGCTCCGGCGTCAGCGCCGCTGCGCGAACAGCCATTCCCACATCGCCGCATCCGCATAGGTCGCGTCCCATGCGTTGTGGTTGCCCTGCGGGTACTCGGTATAGCGCACGTCGGATGCATCGGCCTGGTCGAACGCCGCCTTCAAGCGGCGGTCGTCTTCGGGCAGCACCACGTCGTCCTTGGCGCCATGGAACATCCAGATGGGCGTTGCCTTGAGGCGTGCGGCCATGGCGGCATACGGGTCGGCTTCATCGGCCACCGATTCCACCAGCAGCGTTGTGCGTACCGCACGCGGGGCGAGTACCGCGCCGCAGACCGGTACGATCGCGGCGAAGCGGGTGGGGTGGTCCAGGGCGATGTTCCAGCTGCCGTAGCCGCCCATCGACATGCCGGTCAGGTACTGGCGGTTTGGGTCGGCGCCGAACTCTGCGATGGTCGCGTCCAGTGCGGCGAGCGCAATGCGGTTGTTGATGCCGGCCCATTCCCCGTCATCCGGCACCTGCGGCAATACCACCAGAGCGGGGAAGTCGCGGGCATGGCTGTGCAGGTGCGGGCCCAGGCCGGCCTCGGTCTGCTTGACGCCGTCGCTGCCGCGTTCGCCCGAACCGTGCAGGAACAGCACCACCGGCAGGGAGCCGCGCTGCGCGGCCGCGTTGGCGGGAACGAACACCTGGTAGCGCGAGGTATGCCCCTCGACCGTGACCGAGCGCTCCACGAAGTGGCCCTTGTCCACGGCCCGGGTCGACGCACAAGCGCTCAACACGAACATTGCCAGCATCGCCCACCACCACCCGCTCGCCTTTCGTGCCATTGCCTGTCCTCGACTGGAATCGTTTTCAGTCTAGGCGCGGGCGGGCACGCAGGCATCTTGCAGTGCATCAGTCGGGACGTGGGGCCGATCCCAGGATCTCAAGCTGCTCGATCGCCTCCGGATGGCCATCGGCGGCTGCGGCCTGCACCTGGGCCAGGCTGGGATGCACCACCAGCAGGATCGGGTTCTCGCACACCGGGCAATCGAACTCCGCCTCGTCTTCGTGCAGTTCCATCGACATCTGGCGGGCAGTGCCTTTCCACTCGCAGGCAGGGCAGGTGTGCGGCTGGTCGCGCCAGCCGGCGGCAAAGTAGTTGTCGAGGGTCAGTGCCACGGAAACTCCGCTCAGTGCAGCAGGATCAGGGTGGCCAGGCCCAGGAAGCTGAAGAAGCCCATCACGTCGGTTACCGCGGTGACCACCACGGTGCCGGCGACGGCCGGATCCACGTTCATGCGCTTGAGCAGCAGCGGCAGCAGTACGCCGGCCAGCGCGGCAGCGCAGAAGTTGATGATCAGCGCCAGGGTGATGACCAGCGACAGCAGGAAGCTGTTGAACCACAGGAAGGCGATGATGCCGACCACGGTGCCGATCAGGGTGCCGTTGATCAACGCCACCCGCGATTCCTTCCACAGCAGGATGCGCGCGTTGCTCTGGCCGACCTGGCCGAGCGCGATGCCGCGCACCATCAGGGTCAGTACCTGCACCGCCGCGTTGCCGCCCACGCCGGCCACGATCGGCATCAGCACCGCCAGCGCTACGACTTTCTGCAGGGTCAGCTCGAACTGGCCGATCACCGTGGCCGCCAGGAACGCGGTGCAGAGGTTGATGCCCAGCCACACCACGCGGCCGCGCACGGCGCGCTTGATCGGGGAGAACAGGTCTTCCTCTTCGTCCAGGCCGGCCGCGCCGAGCGCCTGGTGCTCGGCCTGCGAACGGATGATGTCGACCACGTCATCGATGGTGATGCGGCCAAGCAGGATGTTGTTGTCGTCCACCACCGGCGCCGAGACCCAGTCATGGTCGGAGAACTGCCGCGCCACTTCGTCGGCGCTTTCGCCCACGTCGATGGCCGGTTGTTCGTCGTCGATCAGGCGGTTGATCGGGGTGCTGTCTTCGTGGGTCACCAGCGAAGCCAGCGACAACCGTCCCAGGTACTGGTGACGGCGGCTGACCACGAACAGGTGGTCGGTGTGGTCGGGCAGCTCGCCGCGCAGGCGCAGGTAGCGCAGCACCACGTCGACGTTGACGTCGGCGCGCACGGTCACCACGTCCGGGTTCATCAGGCGGCCGGCGCTGTCCTCGGGATAGGACAGCACCTGCTCGAGCCGCTCGCGGTTCTCGCGGTCCATCGACTTGAGCACTTCGTCGATGACCGTGTCCGGCAGGTCTTCAACCAGGTCGGCCAGGTCATCGATGTCCAGGTCTTCGACCGCGGCGATGATCTCGTCCGGGTCCATGTCGGCCAGCAGGCTTTCGCGCACTTCCTCGCCGACGTGGACCAGCACCTCGCCGTCGTCTTCCGGGTCGACCAGGCCCCAGACCACCTCGCGCTTGCCGGGCGGCAGCGACTCCAGCAGGTTGCCGATCTCGGCCGGCGCCAGCGTGTTGACCAGGCGGCGCACCGGCCCAAGCCGCCCGCTGTCCAGTGCATCGGACAACAGGCGCAACTGGCGCGCCGTCTTGTCGTGGCGTACGGCTTCGGCCATGCACAACTCCCGCGGAAATCAAAAAGGCCGCTATCCCGTACAGGATGCGGCAAGAGGGGTGGTCACCGCGTCATTATCGCGCGGTAATGTTTCAGTGCACAGCCTTGTCGGCGCAATCGACCACGCCGTAAACCATTATTGGTTCGACTCGATCCACCGCTCGATCCCGCGCCGATCGCGGGCGGCGAGCAGTTTCGGCGCGGCGGCCTGCAGTTCGCCCAGATCGCTTTCGCGCACTGCGCGGCGCACTTCCAGCAGGGTGCCCGGGTGCAGGCTGAACTCGGTCAATCCCAGCGCCAGCAGCAGCCGGGTCATGCGCGGGTCGCCGGCGATCTCGCCGCAGACCGCCACCGGCACGTCGTGCTCGCGGCCCACCCGCAGGATGTGCGCGAGCAGGCGCAGCACCGCCGGGTGCAGCGGCGAATACAGCTCGCCGACCGCTTCGTTGTTGCGGTCGGCGGCCAGCAGGTACTGCACCAGGTCGTTGGTCCCCACCGACAGGAAGTCGACCAGGTCGATGAAGCTCTCCAGCGCGATCGCCGCCGCCGGCACTTCGATCATCGCGCCGAACGGGATGTGCTCGGCCACCTCGTGGCCCTCGGCACGCAGCAGCTCGGCCTGCTTGGCCAGGCGCCGGCGTACCGCCCGTATTTCCTCGCGGGTGCTGACCATCGGCAGCAGGATGCGCAGCTTGCCGTAAGCCGAGGCGCGCAGGATCGCGCGCAGCTGGGTATCGGCCACTTTGGGCCGGGCCAGCGAAAGGCGGATCCCGCGCAGGCCCAGCGCCGGGTTTTCCTCATTGCTCAGGGTCAGGCCGGTGCGGTCGGCCTTGTCCGCGCCGAGGTCGAGGGTGCGGATGGTCACCGGCCGCCCGCTCATGCCCAGCGCGGCGTCGCGGTAGGTTTCGAACTGTTCCTGTTCGTCGGGCAGCTCGTCACGCTGCAGGAACAGGAACTCGGTGCGGTACAGGCCCAGGCCGTGCGCGCCCAGCGCGTGCGCTTCAGTGACGTCCTCGCGCGACTCGGCATTGGCCAGCAGCGCGATGGTGACGTTGTCGCGGGTACGGCTGGGCTTGCTGCGCAGGCGGCCGAGTTCGCGTTGCTCGCGGGCCTGCTCGCGCAGTCGCGCGCGGTAGTCGCGCAGGTCCAGCGGCAGCGGGTTGACCGTGATCTGCCCGGTGTTGCCGTCGATGCCGAGCACGTCGCCGTCGGCGATCTTCTGCAGCGCGTTGGGCACGTTGACGATCAGCGGCAGGTGCAGGCTGCGCGCGAGGATCGCGCTGTGCGACAGCGCACTGCCGGCGGCGGTGACGATGCCGACCACGCCGTGCGCCTGCAGCTGGGCCAGTTCGGACGGGGCGATGTTGTCGCAGACCAGGATCTCCCCGGCCAGCCCCTTCACGTCCGGCGGGCGCTTCTGCAGGAACGCATGGATGCGCCCGATCACATGGTCCAGGTCGTCCATGCGGCTCTTCAGGTAGGCATCGTCCATGCCATCGAAGACCTTGGCCAGGCGGTCGCGCTGCACCCGCAGCGCATAGCCGGCGCTGTAGGGGCCACTGCGGATCAACTCATCCAGGCCGTACAGCAGTTCCGGGTCGTCCAGCAGCAGGGCGTGCAGGTCGAGGAACTCGCCGGCTTCCTGGTTCAGCGCGCCATGCAGGCGCTGGCGAAGGTCGTGCATTTCGGCGCGGGCCGCGTCCACCGCCTGGTGCAGCCGCTGCAGTTCGGCCGGCACCTGGGCCGGGGTGATGCGTTGCTCGGCTACTTCCAGCGCGTGCGGCAGGCGCACCCGCGCGCGGCCGAGCGCATTGCCGCGCGAGGCACCGTGGCCGGCCAGCAGCAGGGCGCCGGACGCGGTCCGTGCCGTGCTGGAACCCGATCGCGACGGTGGCCCCGGCATGCTCAGCTGTCCTCGTCGAAGCGTCGCTCGAACAGGTCCACCACGGCTTCCATGGCGGCGCCTTCGTCTTCGCCGTCGATGCGCACGGTGACCGGGGTGCCCTGGCCGGCGGCCAGCAGCATCACGCCCATGATGCTCTTGGCGTTGATCTCGCGGCCCTTGGCGGCCATGGTCACATTGCAGCGGAACGGTGCCAGTACCTGCACCAGCTTTGCAGTGGCGCGGGCGTGCAGCCCGAGGCGGTTGGATACGGTGAGTTCACGTTCAAGCATCGTCGACAATCGCTCCATTGCGAGTGCCCGCCGCCGCAGTGGCGGGCAGTTGATCCAGTCCCTGTTCCGGATAATTCATCACTCGCAACAACATCGGCAGGCTCAGCGCCGAGACCCGGCGTGCCGGGGTGCCCAGGCGGGCCAGCTGCGCTGCCAGATTGCTCGGGCTGGCGCCATACAGGTCGGTCAGGATCAGCACGCCGTCTCCACTGTCGACCCGGCGCAACGCGGCCGAGGCAAGCGGGAGCAGGACATCCAGGTCTGCGTCGAACGGTACTTCGAAAGCTTCGGTCTTCAGCGGCAGGTGCCGCAGCAGCCGGGTCGCCACGTCCAGCAGGGACGTGCCTACACCGGGATGAGTTACAAGGAGAATGCCACAGGTCATTGTCGAACGTTAACATCCCAAGATGAATTGGGGATACACCACGGGAGCAACGGACCGTTGGGCCGTCGACTCAATCCAGCTCGCGATGGAACGTGGCCACGTCTTCCCAGCCCTGGTCCCGCGCATGCCGGGCCAGGCGCTCGGCCAGGTACACCGAACGGTGCTTGCCACCGGTGCAGCCGAACGCCACGGTGACGTAGCTGCGGGTGTCATTGCCAAGGCGGGGCAGCCAGGTGTCGAGGAAGTCGACCAGCTGGGCCACGTACTTCTGCACGTCCGGCTGCTCGTCCAGGTACTCGCGCACCCCGGCTTCGCGCCCGGACATAGGCCGCAGCTCGGGGTTCCAGTGCGGATTGGGCAGCACGCGGGCATCGAACACGAAGTCGGCTTCTGCCGGCACGCCGCGCTTGTAGGCGAACGATTCGAACAGCAGTGAAAGCTTGTTGCCGTGGCTCAGCGCGAATTCGGTCACCACCTTGCGGCGCAGCTGGTGCACGTTGAGCGCGGTGGTGTCGATCACCGCGTCGGCAGCGCGGCGCAGCGGCGCGGTGAGTTCGCGTTCGCGTGCGATCGCCTCGGGCAGCGACAGGCCGAGCTGGCTCAGCGGATGCCGGCGTCGGGTGTCGGCATAGCGCTTGAGCAGGGCTTCATCGGTAGCGTCGAAGAACAGCAGCTGCGCGTCCAGCCCGGCTGCCAGGGCGTCTTCGCGCCAGTGCGAGAGCTGGCTGAGGTCGCTCTGGCCACGCACGTCGATGCCCACCGCCAGGCGGCGCGGGACGTCGGCATCGTGGCCGGCCAGCAGGCTGCGCACGAAGTCGGGCAGCAGGTTGATCGGCAGGTTGTCCGAGCAGTAGTAGTCCAGGTCTTCGAAGGTCTTCAGCGCGACCGTCTTGCCGGAGCCGGACAGCCCGCTGACGATGATCAGGGTGGCGGCAGTGGGGGCCGGGGTGCTCATGGGCTGCGGCGCTCCAGCAGGTTGCTGTGGCGGGCGATGAACATCGCGGCCGGGTCGATGCCCTTGGTGCGCAGGATGTGCAGGCGGGTGGCCGCCTCGGTCAGCACCGACAGGTTGCGCCCGGGCATCACCGGCAGGGTGATCAGCGGTACGTCCAGGTCGAGCACGTGGCGGGTGCCGGAATCGCCGGTCAGGCGTTCGTAACCATGGGGGGTGGGTTCGGTCATGGGCTTGGTCAGGTGCACGATGAGCCGAAGGTACTTGTTCTTCTTTACCGCCGTGTCACCGAACATCTCGCGCACGTTGAGCACGCCCAGGCCGCGCACTTCGAGCAGGTCCTGCAGCAGCTCCGGGCAGGTGCCGTCGAGCACGTCGGGGGCGATCTGGGTGAATTCGGGGGCGTCGTCGGCGACCAGCCGGTGGCCGCGGCTGAGCAGTTCCAGCGCCAGCTCGCTCTTGCCCGAGCCCGCCTCACCGGTGATCAGCACGCCGATCGAGTAGATCTCCATGAACACGCCATGCAGGATCACCCGCGGCGCCAGGGTCCGGGCCAGGTGGTAAGAGAGGTGGTTGAGCAGCTCGTGGCCGCGCTTGGGCGAGATCCACAGCGGGGTCTGCGACTCGTCGGCGGCCGCGCGCAGGTCTTCCGGGCAGGGCTGGTTGCGGGTGATCACCAGTGCCAGCGGGTGCGACTGCATGATCCGCTCGATGGTTTCCCAGCGTTGCCGCGAATCCAGCGAATCCAGCCAGGACAGCTCTTCGGTGCCCAGGATCTGCACCTTGTTGGGGTAGATCGCGTTGAGGTAGCCGGCCAGCGAAGGGCGCCGCGAGACCGTATTGCCGGCCTCCAGCTCGCGCCGCTCGCCCTTCTGTCCGGCCACCCAGCGCAGGCCGAGGCGGTCGCGTTGCTGTTCGAACAGTTCACGGGCGGTGATGCTGGTATTCATGCGGCGCTCGCCGGCGGGGGGAATTCGATGACCTGGCGCAGGGTCGCCGCGTCGCGCGCTTCGCGCAGCGCCTGGCGGATGGCCGGCTCGGAAAACAGCTCGGCCAGCTCGGACAGCAGCATCAGGTGTTGATGGGTGTAGTGGCTGGGCACGGCGATGGCGAACACCAGGTCCACCGGCTCGTCGCCGCCGAAGTCGACCGGACGTTCCAGCCGCAGCAGCGCCCCGCGGGGGCGTTCCAGCAGCGGTGCGCGGCCATGCGGGATGGCGATGCCGTGGCCGATGGCGGTACTGCCCAGCGTTTCACGCTCGCACAGGTTCCGGTAGATCAGGTCGGCATTGGCTTCGCGACAGGCCAGCAGCCTGGCGGCGGCCTTCAGCACACTGTCGCGATCGGCGGCCGGCAGCACCTGGGTGCGCACGGCCGCCAGTAGATCAGTCAAAGGCATGTTGGGGGGAGAGCGGTGGCGTCAGCCGCCATTGTCGCCCAAGGGAGCCGGAACCGGGGCGTGCTGGTGCTTTTTCTCCTTGTGCTTGATGACCAGCCGGTCCAGCTTGTCGGCAAGCACGTCGATGGCCGCATACATGGTCTGGCCGTTGGCTTCGGCGTGGAGGGTCTGGCCGGGGATGTTCACGCTGGCGTCGACGTGGTGGTCGGGCTTCTGCAGCTTCAGTGTGACCCGCGCGTCGCAATGCTGATCGAAGTGCTTGCCGATCCGCGCCAGCTTCTCCTCTACGTAGGAATGCAGGGCCGGGGTGACTTCGACATCTTTGCCAAACGTTTCGATGCGCATCGGGTTTCTCCTTTGTTCGGATGAGCCAATGAACCTTGCCGCCAGGCGCGTGAGCGTCAGGCGATGCGAACTCGTTCGTGCGAGGCGGAAATGTTCATGGCCTCACGATACTTCGCCACGGTGCGCCGCGCCACCGGTATTCCGGAGGTCTTGAGCAGGTCAGCCAGCTTGGCGTCAGAAAGCGGCTTGCGCGGGTTTTCGTCGTCGATCAGGCGCCGGATCATGGCCTGGATGGCGGTGCTGGAGGCCTCGCCGCCGCTGTCGGTGTCGATCCCGGAGGCGAAGAACGCGCGCAGGGCCAGGGTCCCACGCGGGGTCCGCACGTACTTGCGGGCGATCGCCCGGGAAATGGTCGATTCGTGCAGGCCCAGCTCGCCGGCCACCTCGCGCAGGGTCAGCGGGCGCAGGGCCTGTTCACCGAACTCCAGGAAGGCGGCCTGCTGCTGCAGCAGGCAGCGCATCACCCGCAGCAGGGTCTCGCCACGGGCCTCCAGGCCCTTGAGCAGCCAGCGCGCCTCCTGCAGGTGGGCGCGCAGGTAGCCGGCGTCGCTTTCGCCGCAGCGGCGGATCATCTGCTCATAGCCCCGGTGGATGACCACCTTGGGTCCGGCGTGGCCGGCCAGGGCCGCCCGCCAGCTGCCGTTCTGGCGCCAGACCACGCAGTCCGGGACCACGTAGCTGTCGTGGGCCAGGTCGCCGATCTGGGTGCCGGGGCGCGGGTCCAGCGAGCGCAGCAGCTGTACGGCGGTCTCCACCGCGTCCAGCGGCTCGCGCAGCTCGTGGGCAATGCCGTTCACGCCGCTGCGCGGCAGCCGCTCCAGCGGGCCGTCGGCGATCCGCCGGGCCAGCGCCAGGCCGGGGGTCTGCGGGTCCAGCACGTCCAGCTGCAGCTGCAGGCATTCGCCCAGGCTGCGCGCGCCGACCCCGATCGGGTCGAAGCGCTGGATCTGGTGCAGCACGGTGAGGATCTCGGCCTCGTCGGCATGGATGGCCGGGAGCAGGGTCTCGGCGATGGTGGCCAGCGGCTCGCGCAGGTAGCCGTCTTCGCCCAGCGCATCGATCAGGGCGGCGCCGATGCTGCGGTCGCGCCGGGACAGGTGCGAGAGGTGCAGCTGCCACAGCAGGTGGTCGGCCAGGCTTTCGGTCTCGGCCACGCGCTCGGCGGCGCTGCCGTTGTCGTCATCGTCGAACGAGCCGCCGCTGCCGCCACTGCCCCAGTCGCCTTCACCGGGCGCCCAGTCCTCGGCGCCTTCGGTTCGGGCGTCGCGCTCATCGGCGCGCTCGGCCGCGTCGGCCGGGCGCTCGTCGCTGCCCGGTGCGGCCTCCAGGTCCGGCTCGGCGTTCTCGGCCCAGTCCAGCAGGGGGTTGGTCTCCACCGCCTCGGCCAGTTCCAGCTCCAGCTCGGGGGTGGACATCTGCAGCAACTTGATCGCCTGACGCAGCTGCGGCGTCATGACCAGTTGTTGCCCCAGCGATGTCTGCAGCCGTGCTTTCATGCCTGTGCCGAACGGAGGGAAGGCGATGCAGCGGCCGGCGGGTCAGAGCTTGAAGGTCTCTCCAAGGTAGACACGGCGGACGTCTGCGTTTTCCAGGATCGCGGCTGGTGCCCCCTGCGCCAGTACGCTGCCTTCGTTGAGGATATACGCGCGGTCGCAGATTCCCAAGGTCTCGCGCACATTGTGGTCGGTGATCAGGACCCCGATGCCGCGCTGCTTGAGGTGGGTGACGATGCGCTGGATCTCGCCGACCGAGATCGGGTCGACGCCGGCGAACGGCTCGTCGAGCAGGATCAGGCGCGGCTTGGCGGCCAGAGCCCGGGCGATTTCGCAGCGGCGGCGCTCGCCACCGGACAGGCTGGCGCCCAGCTGGTCGGCCACGTGGCCGATCTGCAGTTCGTCCAGCAGCGAATTCAGTTCCTTCTCGCGGCCGGCCCTGTCCAGGTCCTCGCGCAGCTCCAGCACCAGACGCAGGTTGTCGGCCACGGTCAGCTTGCGGAACACCGACGGCTCCTGCGGCAGGTAGCCCACGCCCTGCTTGGCGCGGGTGTACATCGGGTCGGCGGTGATGTCCTTGCCGTCCAGCACGATGCTGCCGGCATCGGCCTCGACCAGCCCGACGATCATGTAGAAGCAGGTGGTCTTGCCGGCACCGTTGGGGCCGAGCAGGCCGACCACTTCACCGGCGTCCAGGGTCAGGCCGAATTCCTTGACCACTTCGCGCTGCTTGTAGCGCTTGCGCAGACCTTTGGCGACCAGCATTACTTCTTGCTCCCGGCGGTGGGGACAGTGGTCTTGGCGGGGGCGGCCGGCTTGGCGGCCGGGGCGGCGCCCTTGTTCTTGGGCGGAATGACCGTGCGCACGCGGCCGGCTTCACCGCCGCCACCGCTGTTCATTTCGCCGGTACGGGTGTTGTAGACCATGCGCTGGCCGCTGTTGGTGCCCTGCGCGCTGACCACTTCGTAGTTGCCGGTCAGGGTGATGATTTCGCCCTTGATGTCGTAATCGATCTTGTCGGCGCGTGCATTCATCATGCTTCCGTCGTCCAGCTGCTGCTTCATGGTGGCCTGCTTGCCGGTGAACACCGCACGCACCGCCTCGCCATCCTTCATGTGGACATCGGCCTGTGCGGCACGGATGTCGAGCGTGCCCTGGGTGATCACGACATTGCGCGACAGGGTGATGACGCCATCGCCCAGGAACGAGCCGGACTGCGCGTCGGACTCGATGGTCATTTCCTGGTTGCGGTCGGTGCTCTTGGCCTGCACGGCAAGCGGGACGGCCAGGCACAGGGCAAGTACGGCGGCGGAGAAGATCTTCATGGCGTGGGGCTTTCCTGCCTGATTCGGGGGAACGGCCAGTGCCGTCGCTGGAACATCGGAGCGGGTCATTGGCGGGGCGTGTATCGGGTCTTGACCTGGCTCAGGAACTGATAGGTCTTGTCGCTGGAGTTCAGGGCGAAGCCTACCCCGGACTGGATCATGCCCGGCCGGGTCAGGGTGACCAGGCCGTCGGAGGTGGCCCGGTTTTCATTCGGGAACACGTCCAGCTGCTCGGTCCGGAAGGTGGTCGGCGGCACCGTCGGCACGCGCGGGCTGTCGCCACTGACGTTGCCGGTCAGGCGCAGCTTGTCGCCGTTGGCGCTGACCCAGCCGGTGTCGCTGCGCAGTTCCCAGTGGTTGCCGTCGCGGTCGGGCAGCAGGAACAGGGGGGTCTGGATGGTCATCGTCTCATCGCTGCGGGTGCGCTCCAGCAGCGGCGCGCGCAGCGTGGTCGACTCGCGGCCCTGTTCGTCCAGCGCGACGATCTCGAAGTCGTGCAGCACGTAGTCGCGGCTGGCGTCGTCGCCGGTCGCCTCCGGCGCCTTGTCGCGGTCGCGCAGCAGCGCCCAGCCGCTGAGCACGGCGGCAACCAGCAGCAGGCCACCCAGTGCGGTACGCAGGCTCATGCGCCGAACCTCGCCAGCACCGCGTCCACGTGGCCCTGTGTGGCCAGCAGCACGTCGCACAGCTCGCGCGCGGCACCGCGGCCGCCGTCTGCACGGGTCTGCCAGTGCACGCGCTCGGCGATCCAGGGGTGGGCGTTGGCCGGGGCCACCGCCAGCCCGACCGCGCACAGCGGCGCCAGGTCGGGCAGGTCGTCGCCCATGAAGGCGACCTGGTCCAGGCCGATGCCGTGCTGTTCGCACAGCACCCGCACGCTGGCCAGCTTGTCGCCGACCGCGATCTGGGTGTCGATGCCCAGGTCGGCGCCGCGCTTGAGCGCCGACAGGCTGTTGCGCGCGGTGATCAGCACGGGGTGGATGCCGTGCTGCTGCAGCAGTTTCAGGCCCAGTCCGTCCTGCACGTAATACGCCTTGCTCTCGTTGCCGTCACGGTCGTAGTAGAGCCGACCATCGGTGAGCGTGCCGTCCACGTCGAAACAGGCCAGCCGGATACGGCCGGCGGCGGCATGCAGGTGGGACGGGAAACCGGGCAACGGGGAATAGGGCATCAGGTACGCAGGTCAGATGAATGGAGGAGTGCCACTGTGGTTTAAACCACCCGGGCCCGCAACAGGTCATGAATGTTGAGTGCGCCGACCGCGCGGCCGTCGCCATCGACCACGATCAGGCCGTTGATCTGCTGGGTTTCCATGACCCGGGCCGCTTCCACGGCGAGCTGGTCGGCGCCGATGGTGCGCGGGGTCCGCGTCATCACATCGACGATCCGCGCGCTGCGCACGTCCAGGTCGCTGTCCAGGGCCCGGCGCAGGTCGCCGTCGGTGAACAGGCCGACCAGGCGCTGGTCGGCATCGACCACGGCGGTCATGCCCAGCCGCTTGCGGCTCATTTCGACAAGGGCCTCGCTCAGGCTGGCGGTTTCGCCCACCTTGGGCAGTTCATCGCCGCTGTGCATCACGTCGGTGATGTGCAGCAGCAGGCGCCGGCCCAGGCTGCCGGCCGGGTGCGAGCGGGCGAAGTCGTCGGCGGTGAAGCCGCGCGCGTCGAGCAGGGCCACGGCCAGGGCGTCGCCCATCGCCAGCGAGGCGGTGGTGCTGGAGGTCGGGGCCAGCGCCAGCGGGCAGGCCTCGGCCGGCACGCTCACGTCCAGGTGCACGTCGGCGGCCAGCGCCAGCGACGAGCCGGGGCGGCCGGTCATGGCGATCAGGCGGTTGCCCTGGCGCTTGAGCACCGGCAGCAGCATCAGCACTTCGTCCGATTCGCCCGAATAGGACAGCGCCAGCACCACGTCGGCCTCGGTGATCATGCCCAGGTCGCCGTGGCCGGCTTCGCCGGGGTGCACGTAGAAGGCCGGGGTACCGGTCGAAGCCAGGGTGGCGGCGATCTTGCGCGCCACGTGGCCGGACTTGCCCATGCCGGTGGCCACCACGCGGCCGCGGCTCTCCAGCACCAGCTGGCAGGCCCGGCTGAAGCCATCGCCCAGCCGCTCGGCCACCGCGGCAAGGGCGTCGCGCTCGATCTCGAACACGCGGCGGCCGCTGGCGACCAGCGCGGCCGGGTCGGTCGATGAGGGGGGCAGGGGCGATACAGCCATGCGGGCGCCACGCGGAAGAGTAGAATGAGCCCTCATTTTATTAGGAAAGCCCGTTGGACGCCGAGACCATCCGCAATTTGATCGAAACCGGCCTGCCGGGCGCCCGCGCGGACGTGCAGGGCGACGACGGCGTGCATTTCGAGGCCACCGTGGTCTGCGACGCCTTTGCCGGCAAGCTCCCCCTGGCCCGCCACCGCATGGTCTACGCCACCCTGGGTGATCTGATGGGCGGGGCGATCCACGCGCTGGCGCTGAAGACCGTGACCGCGGCCGAAGCGGCGAAGTAAGTGGCCGACGGCCGGCACCACCCCCATTTCCATTCCCCCTTCCTATCTGCAGGTTCCATGGCCAAGATCGTAGTGACCGGCGGCAAGCCGCTGCACGGTGAAGTGAACATTTCCGGCGCCAAGAACGCCGTCCTCCCCATCCTGTGCGCGACCCTGCTGGCCGACGCACCGGTGGAGATCACCAACGTGCCGCACCTGCACGACGTGGTCACCACGGTGAAGCTGCTCGGCGAGCTCGGCGCCAAGGTCACCATCGACCAGGGCACGCTGTCGCGCGGCAGCGCGATCGTGGTCGACCCGCGTCCGGTCAACCAGCACGTGGCCCCGTATGAGCTGGTCAAGACCATGCGCGCCTCGATCCTGGTGCTGGGCCCGCTGCTGGCCCGCTTCGGCGAAGCCGAAGTGTCGCTGCCCGGCGGCTGCGCGATCGGCTCGCGTCCGGTCGACCAGCACATCAAGGGCCTGCAGGCGCTGGGTGCGGAGATCGTGGTCGAGAACGGCTTCATCAAGGCCCACGCCAAGCGCCTGAAGGGTGCGCACTTCACCTTCGACATGGTCAGCGTAACCGGCACCGAGAACGTGCTGATGGCCGCCGTGCTCGCCGAAGGCACCACCGTGCTGGACAACGCGGCGATGGAGCCGGAAGTCACCGACCTGGCGCATTGCCTGATCGCGCTGGGCGCGAAGATCGAAGGCCTGGGCACCGCACGGCTGGTGATCGAAGGCGTCGAGCGCCTGTCCGGCGGCCGCCACGAAGTGCTACCCGACCGCATCGAAACCGGCACCTTCCTGGTCGCCGCGGCGATGACCGGCGGCAAGGTCACGGTCAACCGCGCGCGCCCGAACACCATGGACGCGGTGCTGTCCAAGCTGGTCGAAGCCGGTGCGACGATCGAAACCACGGAAGACAGCATCACCCTGGACATGCACGGCAAGCGGCCGCGTGCGGTCAACCTGACCACCGCACCGTACCCGGCGTTCCCGACCGACATGCAGGCGCAGTTCATGGCGCTCAACTGCGTGGCCGAAGGCGTGGGCGTGATCAATGAAACGATCTTCGAAAACCGTTTCATGCACGTCAACGAACTGCTGCGCCTCGGCGCGGACATCCAGGTCGAAGGCCATACCGCGATCGTGCGGGGGTCCGAACAGCTGAGCGGTGCGCCGGTGATGGCCACCGACCTGCGTGCGTCGGCGTCGCTGATCCTGGCCGGGCTGATGGCCGAGGGTGACACCACCATCGACCGCATCTACCACCTGGACCGCGGCTACGAGAACATCGAAGAAAAGCTGTCCTCGCTCGGCGCCACCATCCGGCGCGTCGCATGATCCTGCGCGGCCAGTTCACCCGCCGCCGCAAGGCGCTGCTGATCCTGGTGCTGGTCGTGCTGGGCTGGCTGGGCTACGCCTGGTACGCCGATATCGCGATCACCCAGGGCCTGGAACAGCAGGACATGGACTGGAACGGCGACGGCACGGTCAGCCGTACCGAGGTGCTGCAGTCGTTCTACGCGGTGGGCGTGAACAAGACCGAAGACGGCAACCGCCACTGCCGCGCGTTTTACTGGCGCAAGACCAACGAGCAGATCCGCGTGGACTGCAGGACGGTCTTCCAGGCGGACACGCCGGCGAAATGAAACAAGGCCCGCAGATGCGGGCCTTGTTTCATTTCGCGGTTACTTGAACGACCGGATGGTCAGGTCGAGCGCGTCCTTGCCCTTTTCGCGCTGCAGCAGGCGCACCGGCACCGGCAGGTCCTTGGAGACCCAGGCAATCAGTTCCTTGTCGCCGTCCACGCGCGAGACCTTGGTGGTGGCGTAGGTCTTGCCGGCCACGGTCACGTTCTCGGTGCCGCCGACCTTGTAGGTCATCGGCTTGATCCGGCCTTCGTCGACCATGCGGTAGGTCAGCGGCTTGCCGGCGGCGAAATCGCGGGCGATCGCCAGGTTGATCAGCAGTGCGTCCATGTCGCCGGCCTTGAGTGCGACGGGACCGGCACGGTCCGGCTTGATGTCGCCGGTCCAGGTGGCCTGCTTCTTCGACCAGTCGTAGTTGGCCTGCACGTTGCGCTTCTTCACCAGCAGCAGCGAACGGTCCTGGCTGCTGAGCGGGCGCAGCACGCCATTGGCTTCGTCGAAGGTGGTGTTCTGGCTCAGCGTGGCCAGCTGGTTGCTGACGTCCAGGCTGTACTGCCACTTGTTGCCGTCGACCTGCTTCAGGGTCATCTTGCCCGGGGCCTGCACGCCCATGTAGTTGGCCTGGTACTCGGCGGTGAACGGCTGCAGTGCCAGGGCGGGCAGGCTGACGACCGCCAACGTACCGGCAGCGATCCAGGACAGGGGACGGGAGAGGATGGTCATGCTCAGACTCCTTGGTATTCGATCAGGCGCAGGTCGATACGATCCTGACCGTCTTCGCGTTGCAGGATGCGCACCGGAGTCGGAACCCCGTTGGCGATCCAGAGGATGGTTTCGTCATTGCCGCCGTTGGTGCGGAACACCCGCAGCGCGTTGTAGGACAGCTCGCCGACCTCGACGTTCTCGGTTTCCGGCGCGGCCTGGTAGTCGTGCTGGCGGACCCGGCCCACATCGACATAACGGTAATGCATCTGCTGGCCCGGGCGCGCGTCGCGCATGATCGCCAGGTTGATCAGCAGCGCGCTCTGGTCGCCAGGCTGCAGCGGAATGGGTTGGGTGCGTTCCTTCTTCAGGTCGCCCAGCCACTGCGCGGTGCCGGCCTTCCAGTCGTAGGTGCCGGTGACCTTCTTGCCCAGGAACAGGCCCTTGCGCACGGTGGCCTGGCTCAGCGGCACGTAGGTGGCGCCCTGCTTTTCGAAGACCGTGCTCTGTTCCAGGTTCAGGCCCAGCACGCTGGCAAAGCCATGCCGGCCCACCACCTGCATGTCCACCCGCCACTGGTCGCCACCGGTGTGGGTGACGCGCATGGTGGCATCGCCGGCTTCCTTGCCCTTGTACAGGGCCTGGTAGGTGGCGGTGAACGGCTCCAGCGGGGGCGGTTCCCACGCGGCCGGCGGCGGCAGCACGGTCAGTTCCGGCGCGGGCGGCGCAACGGGTGCGGGCGTTTCCTGCGCCTGGGCGATGGCCACGGTGCAGAGCAGGGACGCAAGCAGCAGCACGGGCTTGGACAGGATCTTTTTCATACGCGCGCAGGAGCGGGGGAGTGGGGAGGATGCCAGCGCCCGGGTCAGCGGCGCGTGTGCGCCAGTGCTAACGGGTATGCATTCCGGCGCAATCTAGGCGGAGAGGACTGAACAGGGGGTTGCCATCGACCTCGAGCTGTCCCTCCCGTTCAGCTACGCGACCGGCCACCAGCCACTGCAGGCTGGCGATCAGCAGCGGGTGTTCGACCGCGAGTACCCGCTGGGCCAGCGTGTCGGCCGTGTCGCCGGGCAGCACCGGCACCCGGGCCTGGGCCAGCACGGTGCCGGCATCCAGTTCGGGAACCACGAAGTGCACGCTCGCCCCGGCCTCGGCGTCGCCGGCCTCCAGCGCCCGCGCATGGGTGTGCAGGCCCTTGTACAGCGGCAGCAGCGACGGGTGGATGTTGATCAGGCGCCCGCTGAAGCGCTGCACGAAGGCCTCGCCCAGGATGCGCATGTAGCCGGCGCACACCACCCAGTCCGGCGCGAACCCGGCCAGCGCATCGCCCAGCGCGGCATCGAAGGCGGCGCGGTCGGCGTACGCCTTGGGCGACTGCGCCCAGCGCCGCTCCGGCGGCACCTTGTTCAGTGCCGAGGCGTCGGGCTTGTCGGACAGCACCGCTACCACTTCGGCGTGCAGTGACCCCGCAGCGATCGCGTCCACGATCGCCTGCAGGTTGCTGCCACGGCCCGAGGCCAGTACCGCGATGCGGCTGCGCGGCGGGAGGGCAGACACCACGGGGTGCCTCAGCCGATCCGCACGCGCTCGGTGCCGCTGGCGGCGGTGACCTTGCCGATGGTCCACTGGGCCAGGCCCTCGGCTTCGACGGCCGCCGAAACGGTGGCGACCTGGTCCGGGGCGACGATCAGCACGAAACCGATGCCGCAGTTGAAGGTGCGCCACATCTCGCTGTCGGCCACGGCGCCTTCCTTCTGCAGCCACTGGAACACCGGCGGCAGGGTCCAAGAGGCGGCGTCGATGTCCAGGCCCAGGCCTTCGGGCACCACGCGGATGATGTTCTCGGTCAGGCCGCCACCGGTAATGTGGGCCATGCCGTGGATGGCCGGGCCGTGCGCCTTGAGCAGGGCCAGGATCGGCTTGACGTACAGGCGGGTCGGCGCCATCAGCGCGTCGACCAGCTTGACCCCGCCTTCCAGCTCCAGCTCGGCCGGCTGGCCGGCGCGGTCGTAGATGCGGCGCACCAGCGAGTAGCCGTTGGAATGCGGACCCGAGGAGGCGATGCCGATCAGCACGTCGCCTTCGGCCACGCTGGCGCCGTCCTTCAGCTCGCTCTTTTCCACGCCGGCCACGGTGAAGCCGGCCAGGTCGTACTCGCCCGGGGCATACATGTCGGGCATTTCAGCGGTCTCGCCGCCGATCAGCGCGCAGCCGGCCTCGGTGCAGCCGTTGGCGATGCCGCCCACGACCGCCGCGGCGGTGTCGATGTCCAGCTTGCCGGTGGCGAAGTAGTCCAGGAAGAACAGCGGCTCGGCGCCCTGCACCAGCACGTCGTTCACGCACATGGCGACCAGGTCGATGCCGATCGTGTCGTGGCGGCCCAGCTGTTGTGCCAGCTTCAGCTTGGTGCCGACGCCGTCGGTGCCCGAGACCAGCACCGGTTCGCGGTACTTGCTGGACAGGTCGAACAGGGCGCCGAACCCGCCCAGGCCACCCATCACTTCCGGCCGGAAGCTCCGCTTCACCAACGGCTTGATGCGCTCGACCAGTTCGTTGCCCGCGTCGATGTCGACGCCGGCGTCGCGGTAGGTCAGGGGGGAGGGGTTGGACGGGGAATTGGTCACGGGCGTCGGGCTGCGCTGGGGTGAAAGCGGGATTTTAACAGGCCACGTTGGCGCGCAGGCCCTATTCGGGCAACAATTCCCCCCGTATACGCTCAATGGAAGTCCTGATGCGCCGCAGCCTATTAGTAATGATGATCCTCGCGCTTTGCCTTCCGGTGGCCACGATGGCCCAGAGCGGCCTGCGCACCGAAGGCGACGTGGCCACGGCCAGCGGTGCCTACGAGGCCGAAGTGCCGGTCAACAGCCAGGGCGAAGCCGACCGCAACGGGGCCCTGGCCCGCGCACTGGGCAACGTGCTGGCCAAACTGTCCGGCGACCGCAGCGTGATCACCCGCCCGGGTGTGATGCAGTCCCTGCGCGACGCCAGGAACTACGTGGCCAGCTACGACTACCGCCAGGACCAGAGCACCTCGGCCAGCGGCGCGCCCAGCTACCGCACCATGCTGGTGGCCCGGTTCCGCCAGGACGACGTGGACGGGCTGATCTCGGCCCTGGGCCTGCCGCTGTGGCCGCAGCCGCGGCCCAAGCCGGTGGTCTGGCTGGCCATCGACGACGGCAGCGGCCCGCGCCTGGTCACCGTGCAGCAGGCCAACGCGGCCCGGCCGCTGCTGAACCGCGCCATCGAGCGGGGCTACAAGCTCGGCCTGCCCACCGGCAGCGCCGCCGAGCAGGCCCTGGTCGGCGCGATCTGGCGCCAGGACACCGCCGCGGTGGCCCGTGCCTCCTCGCGTTACTCCCCGCCGATGCAGCTGGTCGGCAAGCTGTACCGCGACAAGACCGGCGGCTGGGTGGCCGACTGGGTGTTCGTGGATGGCGGCAGGGAGCTGAACAAGTGGACCACCAATGACAGCGACGCCCGCCGCGCGATGGCCGGCGGCGCCGACGGCACCGCCGATGCATTGGTGCGCCGCTACGCCAAGGCCGGTGCCGCCACTGGCGCGGCCGGCACCTACACCATCGTGGTGACCGGGCTGAACAGCGCCGAGGACTACCTGCGCCTGGCCGCCGGCCTGCGCGAGAGCCCGGTGGTGCGCAACATCACCCCGGTCCGCGCCTCGGGCAACCGCCTGGAGCTGGCGCTGGAGCTGACCACCGGCCTGCCCGGGCTGAACCGCATGCTCGGCGAGAACGGCGTGATCGTGCCGCTGGCGCCGCTGCCGGTGCCGATCGACGAAGATGCCGCGCCCGGCACCCCGCCGCCTCCGGCCAGCAATGAGTACCGCCTGCGATGATCCTCACTCCGGAAGCCGAGATCGCGCAGTTCCTGCGCCGTATCAAGTACATCCTGTTTGCACTGGCGGTCGGTTGGGTGGTGTGGCTGCTGGCCCCGATCCTGACCCCGTTCGTGCTGGCCTTGGCTCTGGCCTGGCTCGGCGACCCGCTGGTCGACCGGATCGAGGCCACCGGCCGGTCGCGCAACACCGGTGTGATCCTGGTGTTCCTGGCCATGGTGCTGGTGATCACCGCCGCGCTGCTGATTCTGGTGCCGATGATCGAGCGGCAGATCTCGACCCTGATCGCGGCCATTCCGCAGGTCCAGCAGTGGCTGATGCAGAACGCCATTCCCTGGTTCGAGCAGAAGACCGGGATGGAGATCATGCCGTGGCTGGAACCGGACCGGCTGATCGACTGGGTGCGCAGCCACTGGGAACAGGCCGGCGGCGTTGCCAAGACCTTCTTCGGCTACGTCTCGCGGTCGGGCTTTGCGATGGTGACCTGGGTGGTCAACATCCTGCTGCTGCCGATCCTGGCGTTCTACTTCCTGCGCGACTGGGACAAGCTGGTCGAGCGCGTGGCTTCGACCATTCCGCGCAACCACGTGGGCACCATCACCAAGCTGGCGCGTGAGTCCAACGACGTGCTGGGGGCGTTCATCCGTGGCCAGTTCCTGGTCATGGTGGCGCTGGGCCTGATCTACGCGATCGGGCTGTCGCTGGTGGGCCTGAAGCTGGGCCTCTTGATCGGCCTGGTTGCCGGCCTGATCAGCTTCATTCCGTACCTGGGCGCCACCACCGGCATCGTCATGGCGGTGTTGGCCGCGCTGGTACAGGCGCAGGGCTTCGACCTGAAGCTGCTGATCCTGGTCGGCGTGGTGTTCACCGTGGGCCAGCTGCTGGAAAGCTACGTGCTCACCCCGCGAATCGTCGGCGACAAGATCGGCCTGCACCCGGTGGCGGTGATCTTCGCAGTGATGGCCGGGGGCCAGCTGTTCGGCTTCCTCGGCATGCTGCTGGCGTTGCCGGTGGCGGCGGTGAGCAACGTGCTGCTGCGTTATGCGCACCTGCGCTACCGCGAGAGCGAGCTGTACGCCGGTGAGCCGAACGCGATCGTGATCGAAACGCATGTCGACCGGCAGACCGTGATCATCGACACGTCCAAGGGCCAAGACCTGAAGTGAGTGTTGTTCCGCAGCTGCCGCTTGCCCTGCGCTACCCGCAGGACGAGCGACTGGAAACCTTCATCGGCGCACCCGACGGTGCGCTGGCGCAGCTGCGCGCGATCGCCGTGGGCGCGGACCAGCACTGGGTGTACCTGGAAGGTGCGGCCGGCACCGGCAAGACCCACCAGGCGCTGGCGATGTGTTCGCTGGCCGAACAGGCCGGGCGGCAGCCGACCTACCTGCCGTTGAAGGCGGTGGTGGGGCGCACCCGCGCGGCGCTGGAGTCGCTGGAAGGTCGCGACCTGGTCGCGCTGGACGGGCTGGATGCGGTGGCGGGGCATCGCGAGGACGAAGTGGCGCTGTTCGATTTCCACAATCGTGCGCGCAGCGCCGGCATCACCCTGTTGTACACCGCACAGCACGCGCCGGACCGGCTGGGACTGGTGCTGCCGGACCTGCGCTCGCGCCTGCAGCAGTGTGTGCGCGTGGTGCTGCAGCCGCTGGACGACGAAGGCCGCGCGGCGGTGCTGCGCGAGCGCGCGGCGCGGCGTGGCTTGTCGATCGATGAAGCGGCCATCGAATGGCTGCTGACCCGCACCGGCCGCGAGCTGGGCAGCCTGGTCAGCCTGCTGGACTGGCTGGACCGCGAATCGCTGGCCGCGCAAAGGCGGATCACGGTGCCGTTCTTGCGGCAGGTGGTGGAAGAGGGTTCGCATATCCGGTAGAGCCACGCCCTGCGTGGCTGGGTTTTGGTCGGATGTCGCAGCCACGCAGGGCGTGGCTCTACCGCAGGGATTCGTCCAACTTGGCCAGGCGCTCTGGCGTCCCGACATCGGTCCAGCGCCCGTCGTGATGCTGCCCGGTCACGCGGCCGTGTTTCATCGCATGCCGCATCATCGGTGCCAGGCCGAACTGCGGCGGGGTGGCTGCCGCACCTTCGGTGGGGCCGATCACGTCGCGCCATCCATTGAGGATGGTGGGGCGGAAGATTCCCACGCCCGCATAGGTGAGCCGCGGCGCATCGCCGGTGTCACTGACATGGCTATCGGCGTGCAGGATGAAATCACCGCGCGGGTGCTGCACGGGGTTGTCGACCAGCACCAGGTGCGCGTCGCCTGCAGGGTCGCGGGGCAGGGTGGCGAAGTCCACGTCCGTCCACACGTCGCCATTAACGACCAGGAACGGTGCGTCGCCCAGCAGCAGCAATGCGTTGAGGATGCCGCCACCGGTCTCCAGCGGCACCGCGCCTTCGTCGACGAAATGCAGGCGCACGTTCCAGCGGCTGCCGTCGCCCAGCGCCGGTTCGAACTGGTCGCCGAGCCACGACGTGTTGATCACCACGTCGTCGACACCCGCCGCCGCCAGCCGTTCCAGGTGCCATACGATCAACGGTTTGCCACCGGCCACCAGCAGCGGCTTGGGCGTGGTGAGCGTCAGCGGACGCATGCGTTCGCCCTTGCCGGCGCTGAAGATGATCGCCTTCATGCGCGGCTGGACACCGGCAGCGCCAGTGCCGCCATCGCGGGTTTGATCCGCTCCTGCAGCAGCGTGTTCAACCCGGCAAGCTCCGGGTGGCGCGGCAGCACTTCGTCCAGGTAGCGGATGAAGCGCGGCGCGTCGGCGAAGTAATGACCCTTGCCGTCGCGGTCGCGCAGGCGCACGAACAGGCCGAGGATCTTCAGGTGGCGCTGCACGCCCATCCAGTCGGCGTCGCGCAGGAACTGCGGCCACGGGCGCACCGGCAGCCCGGCGGCCAGCGCCTGTGCGTGATAGCGCGCCAGCCAGGCGTCGACCTTCTCCAATGGCCAGCTCAGGAACGCATCCTTGAACAGGCTGACCGGGTCATAGGCAATCGGCCCCCGCACCAGGTCCTGGAAGTCGAGCACGGCCGGGCCGGGCTCGACCGGCATCAGGTTGCGTGGCATGAAGTCGCGGTGGGTGAGCACCTGCGGCTGCTGCAGCGCGTTGTCCATCAGGCGCCGATGCGCCAGCTGCAGCTGCTCGATCTCGCCGCAGTCCAGCTGCAGGCCGAGGTGGCGTTGCAGGAACCACTCGTCGAACAGGCCGGCGTCGCGTTGCAGCAGCGCCTCACCGAACGAGCCCATGCCCTCCGGCACCGGGATCGACTGCAGGCGGATCAGCTGCGCGAAGGCGGCGTCGAACCACGCGTCGGCGTTGTCGTCGTCGATATGCCGGGCCAGGGTGGGCCCACCCAGGTCTTCCAGCAGCAGGAAGCCCTGCTCTTCATCGCGGGCCAGCACGCGCGGCACGCGCACGCCGTTGGGTTCCAGCAGGTCGTGCATGCGCAGCCACGGGCGCACATCTTCCAGCCCCGGTGGCGAGTCCATCACGATGTGGCTGCCGTGCGCGCTGGTGGCGCGCCAGTAGCTGCGGAAACCGGCATCGACCGAGGCCCGGTCCAGATGCAGATCGGGGTCGCCCAGCGCGGTGGCGGTCCACTGCCGGCGGAGTTCGGCGCGCAGCGGGTCGGAAGCGGGATCGTTCATGGACAGGTACGTCGAAGCGGCGCCGGGAGGCGCGCGTGGAAGGAAAGGGGAGGGGGATCAGCGTTTGCCGCTGAACAGCCGGAGCACGGCCAGTACCGCGATCGCACCGAGGATGGCGCCGACGAAACCGGCCGGTTCACCGCGCGAGTACCAGCCCATGTACTGGCCGAACCAGCCGGCGACCAGTGCACCGACGATGCCGAGCACGATGGTCAGCAGGCAGCCCATGCGGTTGTTGCCGGGCATGAAGAAGCGCCCGAACAGGCCGACGATGAAACCGACCAGGATGATGTAGAGCCAGCTGGAGCTGCCGAACAGACCGTCCATCGTGTGATTCCTGCGGGAGATGGACGCAGCCTATCAAAAGGCTGCGTCCCTCCGCGTCTACCTGTCAGCAGCAACCATGCCCACCGTGGCGGGTACCGCTGTCGGCCGCCACCGGCGAACCGCTGGTCTCACCGCGCAGGCTGGCCGCGTAGTGCTCGCTGATCACCTTGGACACGCACGCGGTCACGCGCTTGCCCATCGGGATGTGCAGGAACTCGTTCGGGCCGTGCGCGTTGGAATGCGGGCCCAGCACGCCGGTGATCATGAACTGCGCACCCGGGAACTTCTCGCCCAGCATGCCCATGAACGGGATCGAGCCGCCTTCGCCCATGTACATCGCCGGCTTGCCGAAGAAGGTCTGGCTGGCATCGTCGATGGCCTGGGTCAGCCACGGCGCCATCGCCGGTGCGTTCCAGCCCGACGAGGCCTTTTCCAGGTCCAGCTTCACTTCCGCGCCGTTCGGCGGGTCGCGCAGCAGTGCTTCCTTCAGCAGCTCGCCGCAGGCCTTGCCGTCGGCGGTCGGCGGCAGGCGCAGCGACAGCTTCACGGCGGTATGCGGGCGCAGCACGTTGCCGGCCGAGGCCAGCGGCGGCATGCCGTCCACGCCGGTCACCGACAGCGCCGGGCGCCAGGTGCGGTTGAGCACCAGCTCGGTCAGGTCGTCGTTCATCGGACGCAGGTCGTCGACCATCGGGAACTTCTCGAAGATCTCGGTATCCACCACCTCGGCGGCGCGCTTGGCCTGGGCCTGGCGCTCTTCCGGAATCTCCACGTGCATGCCGTCGAGCAGGATGCGGCCGGTGTTCTCGTCCTCGATGCGCGAGAGCAGCTGGCGCAGCAGGCGGAAGCTGGACGGCACCACGCCGGAGGCGTCGCCGGAATGCACGCCTTCGTTGAGCACCTTCACCGAGAAGTTGCCGCCGGTCAGGCCGCGCAGCGAGGTGGTGCACCACAGCTGGTCGTAGTTGGCGCAGCCCGAATCCAGGCACACCACCAGCGACGGCTTGCCGATGCGGTCGGCCAGGTGGTCCACGTAGGCCGGCAGGTCGTAGCTGCCCGATTCCTCGCAGGCTTCGATCAGCACCACGCAGCGCGCGTGCGGCAGGTTCTGCGCCTGCAGCGCCAGCACGGCGGCCAGCGAGCCGAAGATGGCATAGCCGTCATCGGCGCCGCCACGGCCATACAGCTTGTCGCCGCGCAGCACCGGCAGCCACGGGCCCAGGTCGTCGTCCCAGCCGGTCATTTCCGGCTGCTTGTCCAGGTGCCCGTACAGCAGCACGGTGTCGTCGCCGGTTTCGGCGCCGGTGGCGGGAATTTCCAGCAGCAGAAGCGGCGTGCGGCCTTCCAGGCGCACCACCTCGACCTGCAGGCCCGGCAGGTTCTGGGCCTTGGCCCAGCTTTCCATCAGGGTGACGGCCTGCTCCATGTAGCCGTTTTCGACCCAATTAGCGTCGAACATCGGCGATTTGTTGGGAATGCGGATGTATTCGACCAATTGCGGAACGATCTCGCTGTCCCACTTGTCATTGACGAATTGGCCGAGCTTGGCGCTGTCCATCAGGTAACTCCGAGTGCATGTGGCTGATTCCGCCATTCTACGCCTGAGCGAGGGGTAGGGATTTCCCTACACGACGTCAGGTATTTAGCTGGCTGTGTGAAGGTGATGTCGACGATAGGCTGTGTGCATGTGGCGAGGGACACTGATTGCTCCGACGGGATGCCGGCAGCAGAGGGGTCCGAAGTCACAGGGAGCTACACGGTGGGGCCTTGGTTTTCGTGGAAGGCGCTGGTGCTGGGACTGATGTTGGCGGGAACCGCTTCGGCGGCCGACCGGATCGACATCAACACCGCCGATGCGTCGACGCTGCAGCAGGGATTGACGAACGTGGGGCCCAAAAAGGCCCAGGCGATCGTCGCGTACCGGCGACAACACGGACCTTTCCTCCGGGTCGAGGACCTGGCACGGGTGAAAGGGATAGGGACAGCAACGGTCGAACGGAATCGACGACGGATGACGGTGGGGGCCATGACGGCGCCCACGGTGGCACCGCCCAGGAGGGCAGCGCCGACACCCGTTCCAAGGCGCTGACGTAACAGGATGGGTCGCGACCGGCATGACGTCGGTCACGGTGGCCAGGCAGGAGCCGGCCGCCACGACAGCCGCACGGAGGCGGCACGCACGGACGCAGCGCGGAAGGACTGGCGCGGATCCACCAGGACGGTGGCATCCAGACCCGGGAAGGGGAGGGATGGCGGAACAACATACGGCCGAGTGCATGGAGCATGGCCGGCACCCACACTGGGCAGGACGCACAGGGGGAAGGCGGGATGCCGACAAGGACGTGACGATTGCCCGGTCCGCACAGGGATGTGTGACCGGGCAATTTCTTTTTGGGTGTAGCGTAGACCCCTCCCCACACGGAACGACCCGATGCCCTCACGCCGCAGGTTGCTGACGTTTGCCTTGACCTCACTGGTAGCCGGTTCAATGGCGCCTGCATGGGCAGCCACCACGCCCACCATCAAAGAACCCGCCGGCCCTACCGACCTCAAGCCCGGCCAGTTTCTCTGGCATCCGGAGATTTCCCCGGCCGGTCCAATCGTGCTGGTGGTAAGCCTGGATGAGCAGCGCGCCTACGTGTACCGCAACGGCATCGCCATCGGCCTGAGCACGATCAGTTCGGGCAAGCCCGGGCATGAAACGCCTACGGGCGTGTTCACCATCCTGCAGAAGGACAAGGACCACAAGTCCAACCTCTACAACAGCGCGCCCATGCCCTACATGCAGCGCCTGACCTGGGACGGCATCGCGCTGCACGGCGGCAACCTGCCCGGGCACCCGGCGTCGCACGGCTGCGTGCGCTTGCCGCAGGCGTTCGCGCAGAAGCTGTTCGGCGAAACCCAGCGCGGCGACACCGTGGTGGTGGCCGACGCAAAGAGCGCGCCGATGACCCTGGCCTACCCGGCGGTGCTGGCGCCGGTGAACAGCACCGGCAAGGCGCTGGTCGAGACCACCGATGCGCCGGACCACTACTGGAATGACGGCGCGGCGCCTGCGGGGCAGGTCGGCATCCTGGTCAGCCTGCACGACCAGCGGCTGTACGTGCTGCGTGATGGCGTGCTGATCGGTGAGTCGCGGCTGGAAGCCAAGGCGCTGCCCGCGTTCGAGGGCACCACCCTGTTCGTGATGCAGCAGGGGTATTCGGACGTGGCCAGCCCCCTTGATTCGACCCAGAAGCTGCACAAGTGGACCGCGTACCCGCTGCTGGGGCAGAGCGCGGGCAATGCCAGCCCGGACCTGCTGGCCACGCCCAGCCTGCCGATGGCGCTGCCGCCGTCGTTCGCCGCGCAGCTGTACAAGGCGTTGGTGCCCGGAACCACGTTGCTGGTGACCAGCCTGCCGGCGGTACGCCCGGTGGCAGATGAACAGAACCTGCAGCCGGTATTGGAATCCGATGCGGCTGGAGCCACCTTGTAGGGATGGCCTATCGGATTTCGCTTTCGCTGTTGGGTGTCCTGACGCTCGCAATTCCCAATGCGTCCGGTAGCGCCGGCCGTTGGCCGGCCCAGGCGGTGTCGGGAGCCGGCCAGCGGCCGGCACTACCGGTGGGTCGGGTGGTGGCCGAGTCCGGTCGTCGACCGGCGCTACCGGCAGACCAGATGGCCGAGATGATGGCGCGGGCGGCGCCCAATGCCGACCGCAAGGTGCTGAAGCTGGCGGCGCAGGCGATGACCTGCGCGCTGCGGCGGCCGGAGCTGGGTGTCGATCCGGGCCGTCTGAGCGTGATCGATTATTCGCGCCCGTCTACCGAACAGCGCATGTGGGTGTTCGACCTGGCCCGGCAGAAGCTGCTGTTCGAGGAATGGGTCGCGCATGGCCGCAACAGCGGCAGCAATGCAACCGAGCGCTTCTCCAACCGTGACGGCAGCTTCATGTCCAGCATTGGCGCGTTCACCGCCAAGGAAACCTACATGGGCGGCAACGGCTATTCGCTGCGCCTGGATGGCCTGGAGCCGGGCTTCAACGACAACGCGCGCGACCGCGCCATCGTCATCCACGGTGCGCCGTACGTGAACCCCACCATCGCGCGCCTGCAGGGCCGGCTCGGCCGCAGCCTGGGCTGCCCCGCCGTGCGCCTGACCGTGGCGCGACCCCTGATCGACAGCCTGCAGGGCGGGGCGATGGTATTCGCCTACTACCCGGACAAGGACTGGCTGGCGCGTTCGAAGCTGCTCAGCACCGACTGCGGCTGAGGCACAATGGCGGCATGTCGACCGCCCCTGACCTGAGCGCCGCCACGCGCGTCATTCCGAGTTTCGAGTATCGCCGCGAGCGCTGGCGCAACGGCCTGGGCTGGACGCGCGAGATCCTGCGCGTGCCCGACAGCGACGACTGGCAGGTGCGGTTGTCGATCGCCGAGATCGAACAGGATGCGGCGTTCTCGTCGTTCCCCGGCATCGAGCGCGAGCTGGTGCTGCTGCGGGGTGAGGGGTTGCGGCTGCGCTTCGCCGACGGCGCCGTTCATACCTTGATGCCGCCGCACGACCGGCTGCGTTTTGCCGGTGAAGCGCAGGTCAGCGGCGAGCTCGTGGACGGGGTGACGCACGACTTCAACCTGATGTGGCGGCGCGACCAGGTCCACGCTGAACTGCTGCACCGTCCGCTGGTAGGCAGCATGTTCTTCTTCACGGAGCCGGACACCGCGTGGGCGATTCATCTGTTGGCCGGGCAAGCGGAGTTCGAGGGAGAGCCGGATATGCCTGCGTTGCAGCAGGGCGATACGGCATGGCTGGCGGCGGGCGAGCGACGCCGGTACGCATTGCGCGGAGGCGGCGAAGTACTGGCAATCCGTCTGGAGCAGCGGTAGGGTCGCATCCCAATCGACCGCACGTATGGATGATCGGCGCGGCGAAGGCATGACCTGTGCCGGAGAAGGTGTTCGTCGTTGGTCATGGCCCCAAAGAACGTTGCACCGTTATCGGCGGTCGATCGGGATGCGACCCTACCGGCGATGTGCGCCGGTCAGTACACGTCGCGGCGATAGCGGCCTGCCACGATCAACGCTTCCTTGCCGTCGCGGCCCAATGCCTGCTCAATAACGGCGTCCACCGCCGGGGCCATGCCCTGCAGGCTGCCGCAGACCAGGATCGTGGCGCCTTCGCGGACCCACTGGCGCAGGGTGTCCAGCTCGGCCAGCAGGCGGTCCTGCACGTAACGGTGGGCGCCACCGTCGCGGCTGAAGACCGTGTCCAGCTTCGCGATCATGCCTTCGCGCTGCCAGCGCTGGATGTCCTGGCCGAAATGGAAATCGTGCGCGGCGGTGCGCTCGCCGAACAGCAGCCAGTTGCGCGTGGCGCCGAGCTCGACCCGCGCGCGCAGGTGCGCACGCAGCCCCGCTATGCCGGTGCCGTTGCCGATCAGGATCAACGGAACTTCCGCCGAGGGCGCATGGAAATTAGGATTGCTGCGGAAGCGCAGGTCGATGCTCCCGCCCAGCTGTGCGTAGTCGCACAGCCACCCACTGCCCAGCCCGGGCGTGCCATCCGGCCGCAACAATCGGCGCAGCAACAGTAGAACCTGGCCTTCGGCCGGCGTGCTGGCGATCGAGTACTCGCGGTGCGGCAGCGGTTTGAGTGCGGCCACCAGCGCGGCGTCATCGGCCGGTACCGAGTCGGGTAACACCGGCAGGTGCGAGCGCGCCAGCCAGTCGTGCATCGACCGCCCTTCGACCATCGCAGCACCGTCGCGCGCATGCCGCGCCAGCCATGCATCGACCTCGGCCGCGCCATGCTGCGGCCCGATCTCGACCACGTCGCCGGCCTGCCACGGCGGCAGCACGCCGTCGGCGGGGACCAGCGCGACCTGCCAGGTGGCCGCGCCCGGGCTGCCCGCGTTGACCTGTTCGCGCGCGCGCAGCTGCCAGTGCTGGTACTGCGCCGGCGCCCAGTCCGGCAGGTCGGTGGCGTTGCCGCCGAGCTGGCCGAGCAGTTGCTGCCAGTGGCGCAGCGCGGCCGGGTCGGCGTTGTCCACCTCCACGGTGTCGAACAGCGGGTGCGCGCCGTGCTGGCGCAGCCAGGCATCGAGCTGGTGGCCGAACGCGCAGAAGTGGCCATAGCTGCGGTCGCCCAGCGCCAACACGCCGTACTGCAGGTGTGGCAGTGCCAGCTCCTGCGGCATTACCCGGCGCAGGAACGGCAGTGCATGGTCGGGCGCGTCGCCCTCGCCGGTGGTGCTGGCGATCAGCAGCATTCGAGTGGACTGTTGCAGCAGCGGCGCATCGACCTGGTGCAGGCCCCGAACCCGCACGGACATGCCGGACGCACGCAACACCTCGGCGCTGCGTTCGCACAGCTGCTGCGCGAAGCCGGTCTGGCTGGCCCAGACCAGCAGCAGCGGTGCCTGTCCGTTGTCGGCAGGCGCGTCATCGCGGCTGCGACCGCGCCACCACAGCAGCGCGCACAGTGCGGCGTAGGCGGCGATGCTGCCGGCCGCCCAGCGCCAGTGCGAGGCCAGCGGCGCGGCGCGCCACCAGTCTTCCTGGAGATGCAGGCGCAGCAGCAGCCAGGCGAGCAGCGCCAGCGCGATCATCACCGCGACATTGCCCAGTACCGCCCGCGACGGGCTGCGCTTCATGCGGCCTCGCCCTGTTCGGCGAGCAGGTGTGCGAATGCATCGCTCAGGTGTTCTTCAACGCCGTGCGCGGTGCGGGTGACGAAGCGCGCTGCCAGTCCGTGTGCATTGGCAAAGGCGAGGCCTTCGTCGTGGCCCATCACGGTCAAGGCAGTGGCCCAGCCGTCCGCGTGCATGGCCTCACGCGCCACCACCGTGAGCGCGGCGGCTTCGCGGCTGACCGGTGCCCCCACGCGCGGGTCCAATGTGTGGCTGTACTGCGCGCCATCCGCGGTGAACTGATGCCAGCGGTCGCCGGAGGTGGCCACGGCAAGGTCATCCAACGCGAGGACGCGTGGAGGATGGGTCAGTTGCGCCTCTTCTTCGGGGCCGGCTTCGACCAGCACGCGCCACGGGTGGCCGTCCGGCTTGCGGCCGTAACCGTGCAGTTCGCCGCCCACTTCAACAAGCGCTGCGGCAATGCCCTGCGTGCGCAGCCAGCGGCTGACCAGGTCGACCGCGAAGCCTTTGGCGATGGCGGAGAGATCCAGCTCCAGCCCGCCCGGTTGCAGCAGCGCGGCGTCCTGCATGTGCAGGCGCTGCCAGCCGCAGCGGGCGCGGGTGGCGGCCAGCAGGTCCGGATCCGGTACACGCTGTGCGTGCGCCTGGGCACCGAAGCCCCACAGGGCCACCAGCGGGCCGACGGTGGGATCGAAGGCGCCATTGCTGCGCTCGGCGACATCGAGTGCGCAGCGCATGACCTCAGCGAAGAGTTCCGGCAGCGGCACGGTGGTGCCGGCCGCTGCGCGGTTGAAACGCGATATGTCGCTTGCCGCTTCCCACGTGCTCATCTGTGCCACCACGGTGTCCAGCTGCGCCTGGATGCCCGCATGCAGCGGGTGCAGGTCGCGGTTGGGCGAGGCGGTCAGTTTTACCTGCCAGGTGGTGCCCATGGTGTGACCACCGAGGCTGGCGATGTCGTGGGGCACAGACGTCATGGGGTTATTGCGGGAGCACTTCCAGGGTGGCCACATAGTTCAAACGACGGGACTTCGCCTGCTTCAGCGTGGTCTTCTTGTCCTCGCTGCTGGTTTCCAGCCAGTACATGCCGGCTTCCGGCCAGGTCACGCTGAACTCGCCGTTCTTGTCGCTGGTGACCTTGATCTCGTCCTGGGCGTTGCGATAGCGCGTACCGCCGCGGGTGATTTCGAAGGCCAGGCCGGCGCGCGGCTTGCCGTCGACCAGCACGCGGAACTTCGCTTCCTCACCGGAGAACAGGTCGTTGGGGTGGCCCAGCGCGACCAGCTCGATGCCCACCTTGGTCGGCGCCAGCGCGGTGGCGTTCGGGGTGCCGTTGGTGACGAAGGTTTCGATGCGGTTGACCGACTGGCTGACCTGCAGCTTCTTCGCCTTCTTCGGCACTTCGGTGGCGAAGGTCGCCACGGTGCCGCGCCAGCGCTTGGGCTTGCCGTCTTCTTCCCAGCTGGCCGAGAGGCCGTTGTTGACCGAGGCCAGGCGGTAGGTGCCCTGCTGGGTCAGTTCGACGTCGAACACGCTGCGGAACTTGCCGGTGGAGGCGTTCTGCGGCTGCACGGTGGTGCCGTCCGGCGCGGTGATGACCAGGCTTTCCAGGCGCAGCGGCACGTGGTTGAAGTAGAACAGGTCGTTGGACACCGCCGCGTCGACGGTGATCCAGGGGTGCTCACCGGCGATGACGGTCTGCGACGGCTGCAGCCAGGCCTTGTGGGCGAGGGCGGAGAACGGAAGTGCGGCGGCCAGGGCGGCGGCCAGGACGAGCGAGCGCTTCATCAACAACTCCATGACGGGTAAAGGGCGCCCTTCCACGGGGAAAGGCGGCGGGAAGATCAGGGCTTGGCCGACAGCGTGACCAGGCCCAGCTCGGTGCTGCCTTGGGCCTTGCCGCTCTGCGGCGCGGTCGCCGGCCAGGTGAAGGGAACCTTGAGCAGCTCGCGGCCGCCGACTTCGCGCACCGCTTCCACCACCAGGGTGTAGTTGCCCGGGGCGAGCGACTTCAAGGCCGGCTGCTTGTCGGTGAACGACAGCGCGTGGGTGCCGGCCGGCTTGGTCGGACCGGTCACGCCGTCCACCGGCACCTTCAGCTCACGCCCGCTCTTGCGCCACCACTGGCGCAGGTCCGGGAGCCACTTGGTGCCGTGGCCTTCGCTGTTGCCGGTCTGCTGGTACCAGACCGCCAGGCTGGCTGCGACCTTCTGGTCGGCGCCTTCCAGCCACACCGCCACGTAGGGCCGGTGGTACTCGGCCACGTTGAGCTTGGGCACCTCGACGTTGATGTCCAGGGTGGTGGCGTAGGCCGGCGAGGTGGCCAGCAGGCCGCTCAGGGCGATGGTGAGGGTGACGCGCATGGTGCGGCTCCGGAAGGGTGGGGTAGGCGGGTCAGTGGATCAGGATCAGGGCGATCAGCAGCGGCACCATCAGGCCGAGCCCGACCAGTGGCCAGGTCATGCGCCGTTGGCGGGCATGCAGGTGCAGCAGGAACAGGCCGGTGATGCAGAACACCAGGCAGGCCACCGCGAAGATGTCGAGGAACCAGCCCCAGGCCGGCCCCGCGTTGCGCCCCTTGTGCAGGTCGTTGAAGTACGACACCCAGCCACGTGAGGTCGCTTCGTACTCCACCGCGCCGCTTTCGCGGTCGATGCTCAGCCAGGCGTCGCCACCGGGGCTGGGCATGGAGAGGTAGATCTCCTCGGGGGACCACTCGGCCGGCCGGCGGCCGACGGAAATGCCCAGTTCGCGATCCAGCCAGCGCGCGGCGGGGCGGGGCACCGGGGCGTTGCCATCGGTGCGGTCGCCGAGTTGGCCGAGCAGCTCGGCCGGCAGTTCCAGTTGCCGGTTGACCACCTGCGGCGTGGCCTCGATTCTGGCCGCGTGATTCAGGGTGATACCCGTGGCCGCGAACAGCAGCATGCCGATCAGGCACACCGCTGAGCTGATCCAATGCCATTGGTGCAGGGTGCGGAGCCAGAAGCCCCGGCTCTGCTGTTGCTGCACGGCGGTGGAAGGAGCGCTGGTGGCCACGGGCACGGAAAGGGGAGCGAATAGCGAATTACACCATTAATGAGAATGGTTCGCAATTATTGCCGGTCCGCCCCCTCCGCGCGTCAGAACTTCGCGTTCAACGAGATCCAGTAACTCCGACGCTGGTCCTTGGTGGCGTAATCGTCCACGCAGTTGAACTCGCTGTCGCTGATCAACACACAGGACTGCGAAACGAAGTCCTTGTCGAACAGGTTGTTGACCCGCGCGTTGACGGTCAGCCACTGGTTGATGTTCCAGCTGCCGCCCAGGTGGAAGATGGTGTAATCCTCGTAGTAGCGCACCTGCGAATTGCTGACGCCACCGACAGTGGTCACCAGCGTGTCCCGGCAACGGTCATACCGCCCTTCGCCGATCAGCGACAGGCTCACCGCGTCGCTGACCTGCCAGTTGAGGCTGGCATTGGCCATGTGTTTGGCCGGGGTGGTGGTGCCACCGACCGGCTTGCCCTTGTCCACACCACTGGTCTGCTCGGACTTCGTATACGTGTAGTTGCCGCGCAGCTGCAGCGACTCGAGCAGGTCCACGTGCGCCGCCGCTTCCACGCCACGTGTTTCGGCGGTGTCGATGTTCACGCTCTGGCTGAAGGTGCTGTAGCCGAGCGCTGCCCAGCCCGGGCCCACGTCCACGCAATACCCGCTGCCTGCCGGGGCCACTTCGCAGTTCGGGAAGGTGCCGCCGCTGGCGATCTTGTCGTCGAACTTGTTGAGGAAGCCGGTGATGTTGAAGCCCCAGCGCTCACCTTCGTAGTAACTGGCGATCTCGTAGTTGGTGCTGGTTTCCGGCTGCAGGTTGGGTGACCCCACCAGCGGCAGTACGCCCTGCCCACCGAATCCGGTCACGCCGGGGAACAGCTGGTCCGGGCGCGGGGTCTTGTACCCGGTGCTCACGCCGCCCTTGAAGGTCCACGCATCGCTGGCATTCCACACCAGGTACGCACGCGGACTGACATGGCTGCCGAAGATGTTGTGGTCGTCATAGCGCACGCCCAGGGTGGCGGTGAGCGCGTCGGTCAACGCCCAGTTGTCCTCGGCGAACACCGACCACATGCGGTGCTTCTGCTTGACGTTGTCGCGGTAGCCGGCGCCGTCCATGCCGAACACGCCGTCGATCATGTCGGTATCGGTGTACTGGCCGCCCAGGGTCAGCTTGTGCGCGTCGAAGCTCATGTCCAGCATCGTGTCCAGCACGTAGCCTTCCAGCTCCATGGTGCGCATCGGACGCGGCAGGAACGCTTCCAGCCGTGCCATCTCGGCCGGGTTCAGTGCGGTCAGCGCGTTGCTGCGGCCGGCCGCGCAGTTGTTGGCCGCACCGGTGCGGCGGCACACGTCGTTCCAGAGCGTCTGCAGGTCGGCGCGTTCGTCCAGGGTCAGCGGCAGCGAGCGGCCCAGGTTGTTGCTCTTGGTCTGGGTCAGCGTGGTCTGCCAGGTGCCGAACGCGTATCGGCCCTGGTGGCTCAGTGCCAGCTGGTCGCGCTCGTAGCGCTGGTAGGCGGTGTAGCCCACGCGCGGCTGCACCACGCGGCGGGTGATCGTGCCAGTGCCGTTCGGGTTCGGAATGGTGGCATTGCCGACGCGCCACAGGCTGGCCAGGCTGTCCAGGGTACCGGTCTGGCCTTCGCTGTTGTCGTACTTCTGGCGTGATACGTCGTAGTCCAGCGACAGGTCGTGGTCGTCGTTGATCGACCAGCTCAGGCGCAGGCCGGTGTTCCAGTTGGTGTTCGCCACCGCCTTGCCGCCACCGCCGAAGCCGATGCTGCGCTCCCACAGGGTGCCGTCGGGCAGGGTCAGTGCCTCCCATTCCGGGTTGGAGGCCTTGGCGTCGTAGTAGCTGCCGCGCACGGCCACGTCCAGTCGTTCCTTGACCAGCGGGCCGGTCAGGTACACGTCGGTGGTGCGCGCGTCGCCGAACTGGTCGTCCTGCTGCACGGTGAAGCCCTGGGTGACCGAGCCGTGCCAGCTGTCCTGGTTGCGCCGGGTGATGATGTTGATCACCCCGCCCATCGCGTCGGAGCCATACAGCGTGGACATCGGGCCGCGCACCACTTCAATGCGTTCGATGGAATCCAGCGGCGGCAGGTAGGCGAACTGGCCACCGCCGAAGTTGTTCGGGTACAGCTGGCCGACGTTGCTCTGGCGGCGGCCATCGATCAGCACCAGCGTGTATTCGGACGGCATGCCGCGCATGGAGATGGTGGCGCGGCCGTTCTTGTCGGTGGTTTCCATGCCCACGTCGATGCCTTCCACGTCGCGCAGCGCGTCCACCAGGCTGGTGTACGGACGCTTGCTGAGTTCCTCGCGGCTCACCACGCTGATGCTGGCCGGGGCGTCGGTGATCTTCTGCTCGAAGCCCGAGGCGGTGACCACCACCTGGTCCAGGGTCTTGGGGTCGCCGGCGGCATCGCCACTGGCGAAGGCGGGTGCGCTGAGCGCGCCAAGCAGGGCGACGCTGAGGGTGCAGCGGGACAGGGACGTGCGACGACGATGGCGCTGGGCCATGGGGTTTACCTCGAAAAGAGTGCGAACGCGGGAACACCGCGGCCGGCGGCCGCAGAGGAAGGTGGGAATCAGCAGAAGGCCCGGGGGTGCGGGCGGTGCGGCACGGGCGTCCGCAGGCGTGCGCACGCTATGGTGCGCGACCGCCGGGATCAGCCCTGCGGCGGGGCCTGCCCGCGCTGCACGCGCAGGCCGGGAGCCGCAGGCAGCGGCGTGGTCGGTGCGGAATCGATCGACGGTGCGCGCTGCGGTGGCAGCTCGGCCAGGGTGGCCATCAGCGCGTCGAGCGATTCGGTGAGCGGGGTGGGCGGCAGGCGCGGCGGAAGTTCCGCCGGCGTTGCAGCGGACATGCGGCGCGGCTTGGCCGGTGTCTCTTCCTGCAGACGGATGTCACCGGGACTGCGTTCTTCGGCCGGCAGCTGCAGCACCAGCGCGGCGGTTCCGGGCAGGTGCGGTTCGAGCAGGGGCAGGGCGCCGAACAGCATCGAGAGCAGCGCCAGCCACCCCAGCACCGTCGCCAACGCCGGGCGCTGCCCGCGCACGGCGGGGGCAAAGCTGCGGTGGTGGTGCGGATGGCGCAAGACGGATTCCCTGTCGAAGGCGCGCCGGCAGGTCCGGTGCGGCGCAGATTGTAGATAGCGCCTGTAACAAACGCAAATAGGAATGATTTACATAACAGCCCTTACCTGTCGGTAGAGCCACGCCTTGCGTGGCTGCTCGCGGTGCTCAGGTCTCGCTCCAGCGTCGCAGCAGGTTGTGATAGACCCCGGTCAACTGCAGCACGGCGCCCGGTTCGGCCCCGGTGATCCGCAGCTTCTCGATCGCCCCGTCCATTTCCAACAGCATCCGCCGCGCACTGTCGTCACGCACCATGCTCTGCACCCAGAAGAACGAGGCGACCCGCGCACCGCGGGTCACCGGGTTCACCTTGTGCAGGCTGCTGGACGGGTACAGCACCAGGTCGCCCGCAGGCAGCTTTACGTCATGCTCGCCGTAGGTGTCGCTGATGACCAGTTCGCCGCCGTCGTAGTCCTCCGGCGCGTTGAGGAACAACGTGCACGAAACGTCCGAGCGCAGGTGACTGCGCTGGCCGTCCGAGCCGGTGATCATCACCGCGCCATCCACATGGAATCCGTACTCGCCGCCGCCCTGGTAGCGGTTGAAGCGGGGCGGCAGGATGCGCAGCGGCAGTGCAGCGGCGAAGAACAGCGGGTGCCGTTCCAGCGCCGCCAGCACGATCCGCCCCAGTTCGGCCTTCAGCGGCGAGGCGTCGGGCAGCTGCTGGTTGCGCTTCACCTGCGCGCCCTGCACGCCCACCGTCTCGCGGCCGTCGGCCCAGTCCGCCGCCGCCAGCGCGCGCTGCAGGTGGGCCAGCTCGTCGGCAGTGAGGACATCGGGGACGTGCAGCAGCATGGCAGGGTCCTGGCGGGGATCAGAAGCGGAAGTCGGCGCTGAACAGCACGCTGCGCGGAACGCCCGGGGTATAACGGTAGCCGCTCTTGTTGATCGCGGCCACATACTGCTTGTCGAACAGGTTGTAGGCGTTCAAACGCAGCACCAGGTGGTCGTTGATCGCGTACGAGGCCACCGCGTCATACACCGTGTAGGACTTGGTGAAGGCCGGCGTACCCACCGCACCGTCGGTGCCGCGATGCATCTGGCCGGCATAGCGCACGCCGCCGCCCAGGGTCAGCCCGAACGGGAAGGTGTAGCTGGTCCAGCTGGTGAAGGTCGCGCCCGGCGTGTAGGTCAGGTTGCGGGTGCCGTCGGCGGCCACATTGGCGCCTTCTTCGACTTCGGTGTCCAGGTGGCTGTAGCCGGCCGACACCGACCAGTTGTCGGTGATGCGGCCGACCGTGGAGACTTCGATGCCCTGCACCGACTTCTTGCCGGTCTGGGTCGGGTTGCCGGCGTCGTCCAGCACCTGGGTGTTGATCTCGTTGCTGACCTCGGTCTTGAACAGCGCCACGTTGAAGGCCAGCGCGTCATCCAGGAATGCCCACTTGGTGCCCACTTCCAGTGTCTTGGCCTTCTGCGGATCCAGGCTGGGGTTGTCGGCGCTGCTGGCAGACGTGCTCAGCTGGAAGTTGTTGCCGCCCGGGGGCTGCTGCGACAACGCGTAGTTGCCGTACAGGCTGACGATGTCACCGACCTTGTACACCGCGCCAATCTTCCAGTTCAGAAGGGTGTCGCTGTGCTCCAGCGACGGGTTGGCGAGCACCGTGCCGACCGGACTGCTGCCGCAGGCCGGGCCGCGGCCGCCGCACACCGCGGCACTCTGGTACTCGGTCCTGTAATGGTCCGCGCGCAGGCCGGCAGTGACCAGGAAGCTCTCGGTGAAGTGCAGCGTGTCGAACAGGTATACCGACGAGGTGGTGGTCTCGCCACGGGTGTTGGCGCCGTTGTGCGCCCAGGTCAGGCCGGTGGCATTCCAGTCCGGGTTGTACAGGTTGGCAGCCGACCAGGTGGTGCCGTTGGTGGCGGCCTGCCCGAAGGTCTTGAGCTCTTCGCGGGTGAATTCCAGCCCGGTGCTCAGGTTGTGCGCGATGGCACCGGTGTTGAAGTCCGCGCGCAGGTTGAGCTGGTCGGTGAGGATGGTGTTCTGCTGGTCCTTGAAGGTCGGCAGGCTGCGCGCGATCGTATAGGTGTCCAGGTTGTTGCGGTCGGTGTAGCGGATGTTGCCGGTCGGAGCGCCATTGGCACCGCGCGTGCCGGTGCCCATGAACGCGGTCAGCAGGTAGTCCTGGTCGGTACGACCCCAACGCGCGGTGTTGGTCAGCTGCAGGCCGTCGTTGAAGTCGTGCTCGATGCGGAACGTGGCCATCTTCGCGGTGACATCGTCATGGTCGGCGCGGGTGCCGTAGAAGTTTTCCGGGTTCACCGGATGGCCGGCCAGCTGTTCCAGGGTCGGCTGCGGGGTCCAGCCCGGCAGGCCGAGCGTCGGCACGCCGCCGTCGGGCACGTTCTGCTGGTCGACGTACAGCAGGTTGAGGATGTAGCGGGTGTTGCTGTCCAGCCCGAACACCAGCGACGGCGCGATGCCCCAGCGCGAATTGTTGACGTGGTCGCGGCCTGGCTGGTCGCTGTCCTGCCACATGGCGTTGAGGCGCAGCGCACTGCTGGCGCCCAGGGTCTGGTTCCAGTCGGCGGTACCGCGGAGCTGGCTGTCGCTGCCTGCGGACAGGGTGCCGCTGACCGCGTCATGCAGGTTGGCCTGCTTGCTCACCATGTTGATCGAACCGGTCGGGGCCGAGCGGCCGTTGTCAGTGCCGGCGGGACCCTTGGACACTTCCACCTGTTCGGTGTTGAACACATCGCGCGAGATCGAACCGACGTCGCGCACACCGTCCACGAAGATGCTGCTGGAGGTGTCGAAGCCACGCATGAAGATGCTGTCGCCGGTGTTGGTGTTGCCGTTTTCGCCCACGTAGAACGTACCCACGCCCGGGCTGTTGCGCAGCGCATCGGTCAGCGTGGTCGCGCCCTGCTGGGTGAACAGGTCGCGGGTGATGACCTGGATGGTCTGCGGGGTGTCCTGCAGCGGCTGGGTGAACTTGGGCGAGGCGACCTTGTCGGCCTTGAAGCCGCGCGTGGCCAGCACGTGCACCTGGTCCAGCGTCTGCGCAGTGGGGTCATTGGACTGGGCCTGCGCGGCCACGGGCAACACGGCCAGGCTGAGGCCGGTAACCAGGCTGGCGGTGGCCAGGCTGGCGGCGCTGCGGGCGGGGGAAGAGTGCTTGCGGCTCTTGATCATGGTGGTGGAAGACCTGGAAACGGATGAAGGGAAGCCGCGTACACGCACGGGGGGATGCGCGCACGCAGGAGCATGGACGGTCGATCGGCTACGGAAAGACGGAGTGCGGACAGCAGTCGGCGGCACGCGCGGCGGCAGGCCAGCGCGGCGGGTCGATCAGGCGCGGACGGGAGGCGCCTGTGACAGGTGCGAGCGCAGTGGGCGCGTCGGGACGGAGATCAGTGCCGGAAGGGCAGGTGTCACGCTGCTGCCTGCACCGGACAGCAGGCTCAGTGTCCAGACCGGTGCGCCGGTCTTGCCGGGCCGTCCGCTTTCCGCTTCCTTTTCGCCCGCCACGCAGGCATGCACGGCGGCGTTGAGGCGGCCTGGCATGGGGTCGCCGGATTGACTGCGGTCGTCGCTCGATGACGTGCTGACCGTGGCCCCCGCCGATCCAGCCGCCACATCCAGGCCCGGCCAGCCGACGAAGGCAGCAAGCAGGCAGAACATCGCCGCTGCAGTCAGCAGCAGCGGGGTCCAGCGGGCGGAGGTGGCGTCTCGGGCGGAAGCCATGAGGCGGGGATCGGTCAGGCCGTGGCGGCGAAGAACGCTAAATTAACAGAAACAATAATGATTCGCATCCGCGATCATGTCGCCATCATCCCCGTTCTGGCGCTGAACAGGGCCGGATATCGAAAACTGTGGGCTCAGTCGCGGTCGTCGCGGGTCCAGACCGCGTCGTGCTCCCGCTTCACCGGGAACTTCGGCACCGGGCTGTAGGCCGGTGCGCACAGGGCGCGGCCGTCACGCACGTCGAAGCGCGCGCTGTGCAGCACGCACTCGATGCTGCCCTCGGTGGTGTCGAAGGTGCCCGAGGACAGCTCGAACTCTTCGTGCGTGCACTGGTCTTCCAGCGCGTACAGCTCGCCGTCCAGGTTGAACACCACGATCGGCGTGCCGGTGACCTCGTCGAAGGTGCTCTTCATCTCGCCCGGCAGCAGTTCTGCGGTGGCGCAGACGAACGTCCAGGCCTCGCTCATGCGTGTGCCGCCAGCGGCTTTTCCAGCACTTCGAAGCGCAGGTCGTCGCGCTTGGGAATGCCGAAGCGCTCGTCGCCGTAGGGGAAGGGCTTCTTGATCCCGGTGCGCTGGTAGCCGCGGCGCTCGTAGAAGGCGATAAGCTCGTCGCGGATGTCGATCACCGTCATCTGCATCACCGGCACCGCCCATTCGCGTGCGGCATGCGCTTCGGCGGCATCCATTACCTGCTTGCCGATGCCGCCGCCCTGCTGGGCCGGGTCCACCGAGAACATGCCGAAGTAGCCCTTGCCGTGCTCGTCTGCCACGTGGGCGCAGGCCAGCAGCTGGCCGTCGCGTTCGGCCAGCAGCACGGTGCTGCGCGGGCGCTCGATGTCGGCCTGCAGGCCGGTGGCGTCGATGCGCGCGCCGTCCAGCATGTCTGCTTCGGTGGTCCAGCCGGCGCGGCTGGCGTCGCCGCGGTAGGCCGAGATGACCAGGGTGATCAGGGCGGGAATGTCGGCCAGCGTGGCCGCACGGAAGGTCAGGGTGCTCATGCCGTCATTCTAGTGGCGGCTGCCAGTGGCGGGTAGTTCGGCGGCGCGGGCTCAGCGGATGAAGAACTCGACCGGGAACGACAGCTCCACCGGCGCCGGCCGGTCGTCCGGCACGGCTGGCAGCGGTTCGGCGCGGCGGAAGGTATCCAGCGCAGCCTGGTCCAGCATCGCGTAACCGGAGCTTTTCTCCACCGACAGCGCCAGCAGGTGGCCGTCGCGGGACAGGGTTACCCGAACCTGCACCACCCCTTCGTGGCGGCGTGCACGCGCGGCATGCGGGTAGCGACGGAAGCGCTCCAGCTGGGCCATGACCCGGCCTTCCCAGCTTTCGCGACCGGGCGTGGCTTCGCTCGGGCCGGGCGGCAGCGGCGGGCTGGGCGGAGAGGCGGCAACGGAGGCCTGCTGCTGCAGCGGTGCCGGGGCGTCGGTTCTGGGCTGCGGCGGGGTAGGCGGCGGGATGACCCAGTTGGCGGCGTCCCGCGGCGGCGTTTTCGGAAGATCGCGCGGCGGCTCGGGTTTCTGGTGTTGTACCGCGGCTGCCATGCTTGGCGTGGGCGCGACGATGTCTTCCAGCGGCACCTGGGGCGCGCGCGGTGGCAGCAGCAGGAGCTGGGTGCGGTCCGCGGGAGGCGGCGGAAGAACCGGCATGCTGCCTGCATGGTTCCAGAGCAGGAGGGCGATGGCGGCCACGTGGGCCAGGATGGTCAGGCTGGCGGCAAGCTTGCGGCCGTGACGCTCGGTGAACGGTGCGGCGGCGGTTGCGCTGCCACGCGGCGGCACCGGCGGCAGGCGCTGCAGGTAGTCGTGCAACGAAAGGCTGCTTGCGGCACTGGGGGCGACCGATGACATCCGACAGCATTAATGAGAAGGGTTCTCATTATGACATAGGCAGTTCGGCGTATGCTGCGGCGATCCAGTGCACGACTGTGAGGGGGGGCAGGATGATGACTGAGATGGAAGTGTTGGTTGACCGGTACCGGGTGTTCTTCGGGATCCTCGCTGTCGTCGTCTGGGTCAGCACGCTGGCAAGCCTGGTTGTCCTGCACAGGCTTCGAAAGCACCGGCCCGAAAAGCTGGCCCAGGTCGGCATCCAGCATATCGACTGGTGGTTTGCATGCTGGCGGGGGATTGGACGTCTTGCCTTCAGCACGCACGGCGATGACCTGACGATGCGTGAGCGGTTGGCGCTGCAGGTGATGACTGTGAGCTGCGCAGTGTTTCTGGTTTCAATGCCACTGCTGCGGGTCGTCGACCAGCTTCGCGCGCTTGCTTATGCTGAATGAAATGCGTCGGTATTCTCATGTTCCCAGATACATCGCTTCATGGACTGCCGCATCGGGCCTAACGGGTCACGCTGAGAGGTGAAGCTGTCAACGGAGAAGCCAGCCTGAACATGGCGGCTGTGAGGCCCCCGCCGCCGGTGATCTGATGAGGAAAGGACTTGTAACGATGGTTGCCATCTCCCAGTTGCTCCAGCTCGAACAAGACGCAATTGCGCTCCTTCTGCATGGCGAGGGTGTACCTCGTGAACTTGTGGCACAAACAAGCAGGGTTGAGTCGGTAGTGAGAGACGAAACCCCTGCTGGCGTCTACGTCGACTTTGTTCTCACGACCGGTGCCATTCCGCTGGAGGGACGGCGGGATTTCCACATCGCGGACTTGAGCTTTGTCACCGGCGATTTGAAGGAGCTGGAATTCATTCTCTACGTTCGAAGGGGGTTCATTGCCTGCTTTGAGGTCTACTCAGTCTTTGACGTGCTCCCCTCTTATGAATCCGTCTTCGGCTCATTCAGCGGAGTTCCGACGGTCTACGAGTGAGTAAATGTGAAGGGCTCTGTTTGCATCAACGGGAATCGATATCTCAGATGAATGACCTGAAGTACTCCGTGCCTTCCTCATCGACTGGTAGGCGAATTTTAAAAATCGCGGCGGTGTCAATCGGGTTGGCGGTGTGCGCGTTGGTCGTTGGCGCGCCGCTTGGCTACTTTGAAGCCGAGTTGAGTGCCAGCGTTGATCCCATGAGGCTGCTTCTTCTCAATGAGGCCTCGTTCGCGCTTGCTTACTTCCTGTGCTGCTTTGCTTTTGCGCGTAAATGGCCAGACGGCGCGGCATTCAGGACCTTGCTCGCCTTCGCTGTGCTTCAATTGCTTTCGGTCGCCCTGGTTGCGGCTACCGGTGCTGGGTTCCCGCCCAGAGCTGTTCTTGTTCTCAGCATTGTCAGCGGCGCGGCATGCTCACTATTGGGCGCCGTTGTGGGCAGCTGGGGAGTGGCAGGTTCTGGATCTACTCTGGAACAGCGTCCTTTGTGTGCCTGTTCTCGGATCTTGAGGGACTGAAGTGACTGACGAACCGAGAGAGATGCGGCTTCGAATGATCAATCGGACGTTGGCAGTAGTTCGCACGTCTTCAGTAATGCTGCTCCTGTTCTTCATGAATGGTTGCCAGTGGATTGGAGGTGCGGTTGTCTCTGTCGAAAACACAGGAACCCGAGCGATCGACCAGGTTCAAGTTGAGGTCGGCGGCGGAATCGTGGAGCTGGGGCAGCTCGCACCGGGAGCATCCAGGCGGCTTACTCCCGAGATCAAGGCCGACTCAGCTATCCGGATTCGCTAAGTGGATGAAGGAAAGGCTTTGACCTGTGATGGTGACGTCTACTTTACGGGGAACATCTACATCCGTGTTGAGGTGGAGATCGGTGGCGGTGCATGCCGTGTCGCTGATGTGACACCCGTTTGATTCGAGGGCGCTCCAAGTGACGAACAAGAGCTGGGATGAGGTACGTAAGCGACGAACCTTGTTGGCCGATGAGAGGGAGCGCGTGCACTTGAGGTCACGCCACGGCCCTGCCTTGGTCCAGGCCATCAATGAAGCGGCCTCCTGCAGTCTGAGTATCGATGACTTCCGGGCCAGCACACTCGAGTGGGACATTGTATGGCCGCAGGATATTCGTGATGCTCCAGGCCTGGTTCGTGCCTATGTGGGCCAGGCCGAAGCACTCAGGGTCATGCAGTGCGTCGAGCGCAGACTGGGTCCACTTGACGGAGAGATCGGCTTTCACGAGAAGGCCTATCTTGGATTCGCGCCCGTGAGCGGGTTCGCCGTCACCTCGATGGTGGCAATCGCGGCCTCCACCGGGGACTCGGCTCTGTTCCACTCTGAATCCGCTGGGGTTGTGATGCTCGTGGACTGTTACGGAAACACTGCCGATGAGCAGTTCAGCGTGATGATCCAGGGGGCAGGGGTGCCGCCAGGCCTTGCAGTGAGCTTCCCGGCGAAGCGTTGACAGCAGCGCAGGCGCCGATAACCCGTGGCGATTAGTGAGGAAGCCGAACCAATGCCTGCTTCGTGCCAAGTCAGCCTGTACATCAAGGGCGATGCGCTTGATCCGGATCTCATCTCGGGGATCCTGGCCGTCCAGCCAACCAGGGCTCACAGGATGGGTCACGCATGGACGACGTCCGGTGGCTCTGGCGTAGTGGAGAAAACGGGACTCTGGAGGTTGACGCTGCAAGGCGACGATGCCGAAGTTTCTGCACTGATCGCTGTCATGGATCGGATCGCGATGAGTGGGGAAACTGCGTTGGCGAGCCTGCCCGGAGTTGAGTCTGCGTTCGTGGACGTGCTTCTGCTTACGGACGTGGATGAGCGGGGTGGAGGTACGGGGCAACTTACTCTCGACTCAAGCGCAGTCCAGATCCTGGGGCGTCTTGGCTTGCCTGTGGAATTTACTTTCGCGGCTGTTGTCCCTTGATGGTGTGTAACAGCGAAGCGGTTGGCGTTCTCCAGCCAGGTATTAGGGGTATCTGGTAGAGTCGCGAGGATGCGTGCGTCTATCGAAGGGAAGCGAGGGTGATGACGACTGATTGGTTGAATCTCATCGAGTCCATCGTGCTTCCGACGATGCCACCTGACCTGCCGTTCGCGACTCAGGGTTGGGCGGGAATGGCTTTCGACCGAACGTTGCATGAGGATCTGGCGCCCGATATTGTTTGGAGTTGCTGGCTGGCGGCGCACAACGACGGGGCCGGATATCCATCTGGCCTCGGTGCGGCCAGGTACAGAAACGCGGCTGATTCGGGGTCCATGGTTCACGTCAAGGCAGACATGGACTCAGTTCGGGCGTACTGGGACGAGAATGCCAATTTTCTGCGCGACCACTATGTCTTTTCGCTCGACAAGCGTTGGATTGTCCGGCTGGATCAGGATACGACGCTGTTTCTGGGGCGACTGGAATTCATGCAATCTGTGACGAAGAGGTTGGGCGGGATCGCTGAAGTGCGGAAGATGATGGATGACGATCTCATCGGTGGAGCTGTAGATGTCGTTGGGCTTGGAGGCTATATCGATGGGCTGCTTGATCCGCTGTCACGGCGCTGAGTCGTTTTATCAGTGATTCGCACAGGCGACGCGATTGTGGACCCTATGTGAGCGTTACGGGGCAGGATGAGTCGGTTCAGCGATTGGATTGAGATCTAGGTAGTTTGGTATCGCCCTCGACCGTGTCGTCGGGTGTAACTACTGGGCGTGGATTCGGCTGAGGAGGCTTATGGAGAAGTCGGTTGATCTGCTGGTGAGAGATCATCAATGGGTTGCATGGTTGTCTGTGGTGTCCCTCGTCTCTTTTGCTGCGAGCGTTGTGACTGTCGCAATCGTGGGGGGAGACACCGGCAGGCATGGGCTGGAAATTCTGGCTGGCTGCATGATGGCGGTGCTCGTGACGAGCTCCTTCGTTGCGATGGTCGGCGCTACGATTGCGGTAGTGCGTAACCGGGCGCGACTGGCAGACTGGGGCATGTTCCTGATCTTCATATGGTGCGTGCCGTATCTGGGAGTGACGTTCTATCTCAGTCCGGTTTTCCTCATGGGATTGCTGAGGCGCCGCTCGCGAGTGAGCTTTGGTGCGGGCGATCCCTGAGGCGACGTGGCGGCGGCAAGTGACCCAGTCGTGCATGAGGCGCAGTTGGAGGCCCGGCCTTGAGTGGGCTTTGGTTTCGCTCTTGCTGCTTGATCAGGCATCTGGAGGGCCGGCCAACGGCCGGCGCTACCGGTGCGGAGCAACGCGCGGTGTTACCGATGGGTTCGGGGATGGTGCGCGTCCGCAGGTGGCAGTCGGCGCACGACCAACGGTCGTGCGTTAACGAGTCAGCCCAGCAGCTTGCGGACCTTGTTCAGCGCTGCGATGAAGCGCTCGATTTCGGCGTGGGTGTTGTAGAACGCCAGCGAGGCGCGGCAGGTGGCCGCTACGCCGTAGTACTGCAGAAGCGGGTGGGCACAGTGCTGGCCGGAGCGGATGGCGACGCCTTCCAGGTCGAGCAGGGTGGCCAGGTCGTGCGCGTGCGCGCCTTCGATCAGGAAGGAGACCACCGCCGCCTTGTCCGGCGTGGTGCCGAACATGCGCAGGCCTTCGATCTTGTTGAGCTCTTCGGTGAAGTGCGCGAGCAGTTCGCCTTCGCGTGCTTCCACGTGCTCGAGGCCCAGCGATTCCAGATAGTCCACCGCCACGCCAAGGCCGATGAAACCGGCGATGTTCGGGGTGCCGGCTTCAAACTTGTGCGGGGCATCGCTGAACACGGTGCCTTCAAAACTGACTTCCTTGATCATCTCGCCACCGCCGAGGAACGGCGGCATGGCATCGAGATGCTCGCGCTTGGCCCACAGCGCGCCGGTGCCGGTGGGGCCGCACATCTTGTGGCCGGTGATGGCGTAGAAGTCGCAGCCGATGGCGGCAATGTCGACCTTGCGGTGCGGCACGGCCTGCGAGCCGTCGACCACGGTGATGATGCCGCGCTTGCGCGCTTCACGGCAGATTTCGCGGACCGGGTTCACCGTGCCCAGCACGTTGGAGACGTGAGCGACGGCGAGCAGCTTGACCTCGGGGGTCATTGCCCTGCGCAGCGCGTCCAGGTCGAGCGCGCCTTCCGGGGTGATCTCGGCCACGCGGATCGTGGCACCGGTGCGCTGGGCGACCAGCTGCCACGGCACGATGTTGGCGTGATGCTCCATGCGCGAAACCAGGATCACGTCGCCGGCCTTCAGGCGCGGCAGCGCCCACGAGTAGGCCACCAGGTTGATCGCGAAGGTGGTGCCGCTGCACAGCACCAGCTCGCTGGCGCGCACGTTGAGGAAGCGCGCAAGCTTGGTGCGCGCGCCCTCGTAGGCGTCGGTGGCCTCGGTGCCCAGCGCGTGCACCGCGCGGCTCACGTTGGCGTTGTAGCGACGGTAATACTCGTCCACCGCGCCGATCACCTGCACCGGCTTCTGCCCGGTGTTGGCGTTGTCGAAGTACACCAGCGGCTTGCCGTGCACTTCCCGCATCAGCAGCGGAAAGTCCAGGCGCACGCGGTCCCAGTCGGGGGCGACCGCAGTGTCGGTCGCCGGGCGCGGGGTGGAGAGGTTCATGCCACGCCCGCCTTGGCCAGCGCGATGTCCAGCTGGCGGCGCAGCTGTTCGGTCAGGCGCGCGTCGAGCATGTTCAGCGGCTCGTGGCAGAACGCGGCGCTGAGCAGCTGCTGGGCCTGTTCGGCCGGCAGGCCGCGCGAGCGCAGGTAGAACAGCGCGTTGGCGTCGAGCTGGCCGACGGTGGCGCCGTGCGCGGCCTTCACTTCGTCGGCGTCGATCACCAGCGTGGGCTGGGTGTCGATCTCGGCGTCGGCCGAGAGCAGCAGGTTCTTGTTGGAGAGGTTGGCGTCGGTGCCGTCGGCACCGGCCCGGATGTGGATGCCGCCGTGGAAGACCACGCGGCTGCGGTTGGCGGCGACGCCGCGCCAGACCATTTCCGAGGCGGTGTCGCGCGCGATGTGCTCGATGCCCAGGCGGGTATCGACATGGCGGCGGCCGTTGCCGAGCAGCACGCCATTGGCGGTGAGCTGGGCGTTGTCGCCTTCCAGGCGCACGTTGAGTTCGTGGCGGCTGAGCGCGGCGCCCAGCTCCAGGTCCACGCGGCGGTACTGCGCGTCGCGGGCCAGCACGGCGTCGGTGCGCAGCAGGGTGGTGGCGCGGGCGCTGTCGGCCTGCACGCGGGCATGCGAGAGCACCGCGTCCTTGGCCAGGTGCACGTGCACCAGGGTGTTGCCGAAGTGCGCGGCATCGCCCAGGTCCAGGTGGTGTTCGACCACGCCAAGTGCGGCACCTGCGCGCAGCTCGATCAGGTGGCGGTGGTGCCAGGCCAGGTCGGCGGCACCGGCGGCGCTGATGAAGACCAGCTGCAGCGGTGCTTCGACCTGCACGCCGTCATCCACGCGCACCAGCACGCCTTCGTCGGCCAGCGCGGCGTTGAGGCGGGCAAAGATCTCTTCGCTGCGCTCGAAGCGGCGGCCAAGGAAGCGCAGGGCGTCGTCGCCGGCGTGCAGCGCGGAAGACAGCGTCTGCACCTGCACGCCGTCCGGCAGCGCGGCCAGGTCGCTATGCGCTTCGGAAGGACGGCCGTTGACGAACACCAGCCGCGGCGACGGGATGTCGGCCAGCAGGGCAGGGTCGATCTCCGGCGCGGCCAGCGGCGCCGGCAGGAAGCTGCGGCGTTCCAGCTGGCGCAGCGAGGTGTACTTCCAGGCTTCGCTGCGCGGGCCGGGCAGGCCGGCCTGCAGGGCCGCGTCGAGCTCGGCACGGCGCGCGTCGCTGCCGCAGAAACCGGCGGCAAGGGAATCCAGCAGGGCGCTCATCAGACCGCTGCCTCCGGCACCACGCGGTCCTTCAGGAAGTGGTAGCCGTGCGCTTCCAGTTCCAGGGCCAGCTCGGGGCCGCCGCTCTGCACGATCTTGCCGTCGGCCAGCACGTGCACCACGTCCGGCTTGATGTAGTCGAGCAGGCGCTGGTAATGGGTGATGACCAGGAACGAACGGTCCGGCGAGCGCAGCGCGTTGACGCCGTCGGCCACGCTCTTGAGCGCGTCGATGTCCAGGCCGCTGTCGGTCTCGTCCAGGATCGCCAGCTTCGGCTCGAGCACGGCCAGCTGGAAGATCTCGTTGCGCTTCTTCTCGCCACCGGAGAAGCCTTCGTTGACGCCACGGTGCAGCAGTTCGTCCTTCAGGTGCAGCACGGCCAGCTTCTGGCGCACCAGCTTGAGGAACTGCATGGAGTCCAGTTCTTCCTCGCCGCGCGCCTTGCGCTGGGCGTTGAGCGCGGCGCGCAGGAAGTAGGTGTTGTTCACGCCGGGGATTTCCACCGGGTACTGGAAGGCCAGGAACAGGCCGGCGGCGGCGCGTTCTTCCGGGGCCAGCTCGAGCAGGTCGCGGCCTTCGAACTGGATGCTGCCTTCGCTGACGTCATAGCCGTCGCGGCCGGCCAGCACATTGCCCAGGGTGGACTTGCCGGCGCCGTTGGGGCCCATGATGGCGTGCACCTGGCCCGGCTTCACGTCCAGCGAGAGGCCCTTGAGGATTTCTTTTTCGCCAATGCGGGCGTGCAGGTTGTCAATCTTCAGCATGATACGAATCCGGGTAGTGCCACGCCCTGCGTGGCAAAAAATGTAAACCAAAGGCGCGGCAGATCAGCCCACGGAACCTTCAAGGGAAACTTCCAAAAGCTTCTTGGCTTCCACCGCAAACTCCATCGGCAGCTCGCGGAAGACCTGCTTGCAGAAGCCGTCCACGATCATCGACACCGCGTTTTCCTGGTCGATGCCACGTGCGCGGCAATAGAACAGCTGGTCGTCGGAAATCTTGGAGGTGGTGGCTTCGTGCTCCACCGTCGCACTCGGGTTCTTGACCTCGATGTACGGGAAGGTGTGCGCGCCGGAGGTCTTTCCGATCAGCAGCGAGTCGCACTGGGTGTAGTTGCGCGCGCCATCGGCATTCCGGTCGACCTTGACCAGGCCCCGGTAGGTGTTCTGGCCACGGCCGGCACTGATGCCCTTGCTGACGATCTTGCTCTTGGTGCGCTTGCCGATGTGGATCATCTTGGTGCCGGTGTCGGCCTGCTGGCGGTGGTGGGTCAGCGCCACCGAGTGGAACTCGCCCACCGAGTCGTCGCCGAGCAGCACGCAGGACGGGTACTTCCAGGTGATCGCCGAACCGGTCTCGACTTGGGTCCAGGTGACCTTGCTGCGCGCGCCACGGCATTCGGCACGCTTGGTGACGAAGTTGTAGATGCCGCCGACGCCGTTCTCGTCGCCCGGATACCAGTTCTGCACCGTGGAGTACTTGATCTCGGCATCTTCCAGCGCGACCAGCTCGACCACCGCGGCGTGCAGCTGGTTCTCATCGCGCATCGGCGCGGTGCAGCCTTCCAGGTAGGACACGTACGCCTTGTCCTCGCAGATGATCAGGGTGCGCTCGAACTGGCCGGTGTGGCCGGCGTTGATGCGGAAATAGGTGCTCAGTTCCATCGGGCAGCGCACGCCCTTGGGAATGAACACGAAGCTGCCGTCGGAGAACACGGCCGAGTTCAGCGCGGCGAAGTAGTTGTCGCCGACCGGGACCACGGTGCCCAGGTACTTCTGGACCAGCTCCGGGTGCTCCTTGATGGCTTCGGACATCGAGCAGAAGATCACGCCCTTCTCGGCCAGTTCCTTGCGGAAGGTGGTGCCGACCGAGACCGAGTCGAACACCGCGTCCACGGCGACGCCGGCCAGCTTGGCGCGCTCGTGCAGCGGCACGCCCAGCTTGTCGTAGGTGTCCAGCAGTTCCTTCGGCACGTCGTCCAGCGAGGCGTACTTCGGGCCCTTCGGCGCGGAGTAGTAGCTGAGCGCCTGCAGGTCGATCGCGGCGATCTGCAGCTTGGCCCAGTTCGGCATCGGCATGGTCAGGAAGTGGCGGTAGGCGTCCAGGCGCCACTGCGTCATCCACTCCGGTTCGTCCTTCTTGGCCGAGAGGGCACGGATGGTGTCCTCGTCCAGGCCGGGCGGCAGCGAGTCCGATTCGATGTCCGTGATGAAGCCGGCCGAATATTTGCGGCCGAGCTGCTCATGGATCTCGCGGTTGGGGGTGTCGCCGGGGGCGACGGTGTCGAGGGTATCGGTGGCCATGGGGGCTGCCTGTGGATCAGGAGACGACATCCGCCGCGATCACGCGGCGGGGGGCGTCAACAAGGGGAAGAGGGGGCAGGATCTGCGCCAGGCTGACCTTGCGCAGTGCGTCGGACACCACGTCGTTGATCAGCCGCCAGCTGCTGCGCGCGCCGCACTGCAGCTCGCGTCCGCACTGGCTGTGGTCGTGCGCGCACTCGGTCAGGCCCAGCGGCCCCTCCATGGCTTCGACGATCTCGAACAGGCTGATCTGGTCGGCGGCGCGGGTCAGCCGGTAGCCGCCGCGCACGCCGCGCAGGCCTTCGACCAGGCCGGCCTGGGCCAGCGGCTTGAGCAGCTTGCTGACGGTGGGCGGCTCGAGGCGGGCATATTCAGCCAGTTCGGTCGCACTGAGTACCTCGCCCGGGCGCGCGGCTAGGACGGTCAGGACGACGGTGGCGTAATCGGTGAGCTTGGTGACGCGGAGCATGGGGAGGGCGGAGCCATAAAGCGGACTGAAATTGTACGCTTTTATGCGCGGGCATCCAACCCGTCGTGTTCAGGTAGGCATCATCACGACTATTAAGCGAGAATCGACCATCCCAACGTAACGGCCAGCCTGATGCCCAAGAAGATCCAAGCCCGCAAATCCTCGATCCACGGCAATGGCGTGTTCGCGCTGGCGCCACTGAAGAAGGGCGAACGGGTCATCCAGTACAAGGGCCTGCTGCGCAGCCACGCCGATGTGGACGCCGATGATACCGGGGATGTGGAGAGCGGTCACACCTTCCTGTTCACCCTGAACGACAACTACGTGATCGACGCCAACTACAAGGGCAACGATGCGCGCTGGTTGAACCACAGCTGCGACCCGAACTGCGAGGCGGTGATCGAGGAAGCCGAGGGCGACAACCGCCGCGAGGACAAGGTGTTCATCGAGGCGATCAAGGACATCGAGCCGGGCGCCGAGCTGACCTACAACTACGGCATCACCCTGGCCGAGCGCCACACCGCGCGCCTGAAGAAGATCTGGGAATGCCGCTGCGGCTCGAAGAAGTGCACCGGGACGATGTTGCAGCCCAAGCGCTGAGCGCGAGGGCTGTAGTGCCGGCCGCTGGCCGGCTCCAGGCAAATCCAACCGAAAGAGGAGCCGGCCGTTACTTCCCCAGCACCCCGGCCGGCACCATCGCGCCCAGGTCCTGGTTGAAGGTCACCACCAGCTTTCCGTTCTGCACCTGGGCCGACTGCACCTGCAGCGCGCCGAGCAGGGCGCCGACGGTCGGGTCGATTTTGTAGATCGGCTCGCGGCGGGCGTAGTCGGTCAGGAACACGTTGAGCAGCTCGCGGGTGCGCGAGTCCAGCCGACCGCCGTTGTTGGCCGGGGTGAAGTCGTCCACGGTCGGCTGGTCCAGGTGGAAACCCTGGGTCTGCGCGTCGTAGCGCAGGCCGCTGCTCAGCTTGACCTTGCCGAGCGGCGCCGGCGCGCCACCGGCGGTCGCCAGCGCCACGTCCATGCCCAGGTCCAGCCGGTTGCCCTGCGGCAGGGTCAGCTTGGGATGGCTCATGGTCATGGCGATCAGGCCGCCCAGCGCGTCCTGGGTGCGCGGGAAGCTGCCATCGAGGTACTGCTGCACGTCGGCGGCACCCACCGACAGGTTGCGGCCGGAAATGCTGGGGGCGGCCTGTGCGCCGACCGCAGCGGCGATCAGGACGGTGCAGGCGGCAAGGCGGGCGAACGCGGGGCGTAGCTTCATGGGAGCAGGCGCAGGGTTGGGATGCCCACACGATAGCGGGTCTGGATGAATCGGTGCTTCATGGCTGGCGCCAGAAGCATCCACGCAGGGCGTGGATCTACCGCAGCATGTTCATTGCACCACCGGTTGCAGGGACGCGCTGTGGATTTCCCAGCCGCTGCCGTCGGGGCGCGGTTGCAGGCGGTACCAGCCCTGGAAGACGAAGGTGCCCGTACCGGTAGTCGCGCGGACCCGGACCGGGACCTCGCGCAGGCGCGAGGGCTGTTCGGTGTCGCGGGCGATGGGACTGTCGGTGTCGATCCGCAGGTTGCGCAGGTCGGCGATGTCGCGCAGGACCGCGTCGTCGGGCCGGGAGCTGGTACGGCCGCCGCTCCAGTAGGCGTCCGACGCGCTGCGGTCGCGGTTGAGCAGGGCATGCACGTAGTTGCGGACGGTGGTCCCTTCGTCCGCGGCGCCGGGTGCCACCGCGCTGAGCGTCGGCGACGCCACGCTGGAGAGCGTGCCTTCCGCGGGCGGCGTTGTGTCCGCCGCGGGCGTTGCGTGGGCGAGGGGAGCGGCATCCGGCCGCGCGCCATCGGCGACCGGGTCGGGCTGGCATGAGCATCCTGCAAACAACAGCGGCAACAGAAATACGACTCGACGCATGGCGCACCCTCCCCGGTGGAGGGCAGAGTGTAGCGGTGCTTCAGGGTGCGCGCTGTATTCCATCCAGGGCGCTGAGCACCTGGTCCAGCTGTGGCTGCAGTGCGGTCAGCGGGTGGCTGGGCTGGTCGGCGTAGCGCTGCGCGAGGTCCTGCAGCAGCTGGGTGGCGACAATCGCGGCAGCGCGCTCGTCGCCGCTCAGGCCGGTCTGGCGCCGCGCCACTTCCAGCAGCCGCATCCAGTCCTGCTGGGCGCGGTGTTCCAGTTCGATGGTGCAGCGTCCGCTGCACTGCAGCCCGTCCTTTTCGATCGGGGTAACGGTGATGCGATAGCGTTGCGAGGGGCTGGCCATGGCGGTGCACTGTGGGGGGATGGACCCACCATAGGCGTGGCGACGGGCCGGGGCGACAGGCGCGGCCGCACGCAGTGTTCCACCTTGTGCGTTCCGCTTTTGCGCGGATCCTGCGTGCAGCCCGTGGCGGCAGGGTCTGCACCGGCGGGACGGGTTCCGCCCGGGTCTGGCAACGCTGTGTTTCGCCGCCGCTGCGCTGCCCCAAACGAGAACGGGACGGCCAAGGCCGTCCCGTCCGGGTGCTGCAGGAAGCGCGCAGATTACAGCGCGGCGTCCTTGAGCTTCTTGAGCGGACGCACCTTCAGCTTGGTGGTGGCCGGCTTGGCGGCGAACCACTGCTCTTCCTTGGTGAACGGGTTGATGCCCTTGCGCTTCGGCTTGGCAGCAACGCTGACGGTGGTGATCTTCAGCAGGCCCGGCAGGGTGAAGCTGCCAGCGCCCTTCTTGTGCACCGAGGAGGCCACGGCGGTTTCCAGCGAGGCCAGCACCGCGCGGACGTCCTTGGCGACAACGCCGGAGGCTTCTGCGATGTGTGCAACCAGGCCGGACTTGGTCAGCACTTCCTTGATCGGCTTCGGAGCTGCCGGCTTTGCGGCGGCCTTCGTAGCGACTTTCTTCACTGCCTTCTTCGGGGCAGCCTTCTTAGCGGTCTTTGCCATGGTTTCCTGTTCCGTGATCGGTTGGTTGGGTGGTCGCGCCGAACCCATCGGCAAGCGAAATGTAGGGCAACAATGCGGCGCCGCCAATAGGCAAACGCATAAAAATTCGGCTTTTCTGCAAATTCGATTACCGCAGTGCATCAGGACATGCCCGGAAATGCGGTCGCGGGACGCCCTTCCGGGCCGGTTTGGCAGCCCCGCCCGGCCAGACACGGCGCTAACGCCCCCCGGTCTACGCTGTGCGTGCCATTCACCCACAGAGGAAGAACCGATGGGCATTTCGCGTCACGCCACCGCGCACTGGGAAGGTGACCTCAAGACAGGAAAGGGACAACTGAGCACGCCGCAGAGCGGCCTGCTGGACAAGACCCGCTATGCCTTCAGCAGCCGCTTCGGCGACGAAAAGGGCACCAACCCGGAAGAACTGATCGCCGCCGCGCATGCCGGCTGCTTCACCATGGCGCTGTCGGCCAAGCTCACCGAAGCCGGTTTCGTGCCGACCTCGCTGGACACCGAAGCCAAGGTCGACCTGTCGATGGAAGGCGGCCCGCAGCTCTCGCAGATCACCCTGAAGGTCAAGGCGGTGGTCCCGAACATCGACGCGACGCAGTTCCGCGCGATCGCCGACGACGCCAAGCAGAACTGCCCGGTGTCCAAGGCCTTGAGTGCGGTGCCGATCAGCCTGGAAGCCGAATTGGGCTGATGGGTGTTCTGGGGTGCCGGCCAGAGGCCGGCACTAGCCAGGGCGCCGCGTAGCGACACGCCATGCGTGTCCCATGTGGTGCCGGATACCCCGCAGGACACGCGTGGCGTGTCTCTACCAGGTGATTGTCCCCTCGATTACGGTCTGCACCTGGCCGCCGGACCAGACCTCGCCGTCTGCATCCACATGCAGCGTCAGCCGCGCATCGTGGCCCACTTCGCGGCCCTGGCTGACCACGTAGTTTCCCCCGCGCCCGGGCAGCGCATCGCGGCTGTCCAGCCACGCCGCCAGCACGGCATTGGCCGCGCCCGAGGCGGCATCTTCAAAGCGCCGACCGTTGCCGACGAATGCGCGGACCGCCAGGTCGTAGTCGCCACCCGCAGCGCCTGCGTAGGCGAACACACCCATGCTGTCGGTGCTTTCGGCCAGTTCCGCTACCGCATCCCAGTCCGGCGACAGGGCGCGCAGCGCGGCTTCGTCGGCCAGCGCCACCACCCACCAGCTGCGGCCACCGGACATGCGCGCCGGCGGCAGGTCGCCCAGGGTCCAGCCCGCCAGCGCGGCCTGCAGGCGCGGGTCGCTGGCAGTGGTGACTTCCGCCACCGCCGCGCGCGGGGTGCGGATCGCGATGCTGCGCGCGGCGCCTTCGCCCACCACCCGCAAGGGCAGGGCACCGGCAATGCCGTCCTGTACCAGCACGCCATCCACCGGCGTGGCCAGGCCGGCGTCCAGCACCGCGTGTGCGGTGCCGACGCTGGGGTGGCCGGCGAACGGCACTTCCTTCTGCGGGCTGAACATGCGGATCCGGTAGCTGGCGCCGGCCGCCTGCGGGGCGAATACGAAGGTGGTTTCCGGCAGCCGGCTCCAGCGCGCAATCGCCTGCATGCGGGCGTCGTCGAGGCCTTCGGCGTCCAGCACCACGGCCAGCGGGTTGCCCGCGCCGGGATAGGGGGAGAACACGTCAAGCTGGAGGAAGCGGCGGGCAGTCATGGCAGGTCGGTCAGGCAGAACGGTCGGGCAGCTTAACAAGGCCGGCCGGGTCTGACGGGGGCGGCGCGTTGGCATAGAATCAGAGGTTCGGCCCGGCGTGCCGGGTCGATCCCCCCACTACCTACCCATTCCTACCTCCATGTCAGCTTCCCCCCTTGTCGATCGCTGGATCGTACTGAAGTTCGGCGGCACCTCCGTGTCGCGTCGTCACCGCTGGGACACGATCGGGAAGCTGGCGAAAAAACGTGCGGAAGAAACCGGCGCGCGCGTGCTGGTGGTGGTCTCGGCCCTGTCCGGGGTCACCAATGAACTGACCGCGATCGCCGATGGCGCCGCCGACAGCCGTGCCCGCGTGGACGCGCTGGTGGCGCGCCACCGCGAGTTCCTGGCCGAGCTGGCGCTGGACGCCGGCACGCTGGACGCGCGCCTGGCTGCACTGCAGGGCCTGCTGGACGACCCGCGTGCGGCCACCCGCCCGCTGGACTGGCAGGCCGACGTGCTTGGCCAGGGCGAGCTGCTGTCGTCCAGCATCGGCGCCGCGTACCTGCGCGCCGGCGGCCTGGATTTCGGCTGGATGGACGCGCGCGAGTGGCTGCAGGCACTGCCGCCGCAGCCCAACCAGAGCGACTGGTCGCAGCGCCTGTCGGTGAACTGCCAGTGGCGCTCGGACGCCGGGTGGGCCGCCGGTTTCCGCGCGCAGCCGACCCGCATGCTGATCACCCAGGGCTTCATCTCGCGGCATGCCGACGGCGGCACCGCCATCCTCGGCCGCGGCGGCTCGGATACCTCGGCGGCGTACTTCGGTGCGCTGCTCGGCGCCAGCCGGGTGGAAATCTGGACCGACGTGCCGGGCATGTTCAGCGCCAACCCGAAGGACGTGCCCGACGCGCGCCTGCTGACCCGCCTGGACTATTACGAAGCGCAGGAAATCGCCACCACCGGCGCCAAGGTGCTGCACCCGCGCTCGATCAAGCCGTGCCGCGACGCCGGCGTGCCGATGGCGATCCTGGACACCGAACGCCCGGAACTGCCGGGCACCAGCATCGACGGCAACGCCGCGCCGGTGCCCGGGGTGAAGGCGATCAGCCGCCGCAACGGCATCGTGCTGGTGTCGATGGAAGGCATCGGCATGTGGCAGCAGGTCGGCTTCCTGGCCGATGTGTTCGGCCTGTTCAAGAAGCACGGGTTGTCGGTCGACCTGATCGGTTCGGCCGAAACCAACGTGACCGTGTCGCTGGATCCGTCCGAGAACCTGGTCAACACGGACGTGCTGGCCGCGCTGTCGGCCGACCTGTCGCAGATCTGCAAGGTCAAGATCATCGTGCCGTGCGCGGCGATCACCCTGGTCGGGCGCGGCATGCGCTCGCTGCTGCACAAGCTGTCGGACGTGTGGGCGACCTTCGGGCGCGAGCGCGTGCACATGATTTCGCAGTCGTCCAACGACCTGAACCTGACCTTCGTGATCGACGAAGCCGACGCCGACGGCCTGCTGCCGATCCTGCACGCCGAGCTGATCGACAGCGGCGCGATGCCGGTGGAAGAGGGCGAGGTGTTCGGCCCGCGCTGGCGCGAGATCGCCGGCACCATCCGCCCGCGCGAAACCGCCTGGTGGCGGGGCCAGCGCGAGCACCTGCTGCACCTGGCCCAGGCCGGTACGCCGCGTTACGTGTACAACCTGGCCACGGTCCGCGCGCGTGCGCGGGCGCTGGCGGCGATCAAGCCGATCGACCAGCGTTACTACGCGATCAAGGCCAACAGCCACCCGGCCATCCTGGAACTGCTGGAGCAGGAAGGCTTCGGCCTGGAGTGCGTCTCGCACGGTGAGCTCAAGCATGTGTTCAACGTGCTGCCGACGCTGTCGCCGCGCCGGGTGCTGTTCACCCCCAGCTTCGCGCCGCGTGCGGAGTACGAAGCGGCGTTCGCGCTGGGCGTGACCGTGACCCTGGACAACGTGGAAGCGCTGCAGCGCTGGCCGGATCTGTTCCGCAACCGCGAGCTGTGGCTGCGCGTGGACCTGGGCCGTGGCGAAGGCCACCATGCCAAGGTCCGCACCGGCGGCAAGGACTCCAAGTTCGGCCTGCCGATCGCGCGCGTGGACGAGTTCGTGCGCCTGGCAACGGACCTGGGCACCCGCGTGGTCGGCCTGCACGCGCACCTGGGCAGCGGCGTGGAAACCGCGCAGCACTGGCGCCTGATGTGCGACGAACTGGCCGGCTTTGCGCGCCGCATCGGCAGCGTGGAAACCATCGACATCGGCGGTGGCCTGCCGATTCCCTACAGCGCCGATGACGAGCCGTTCGACCTGGACGCGTGGGCCGTGGGCCTGGCCGAGGTCAAGGCCGTGCACCCGGCGTTCCGCCTGGCGATCGAACCGGGCCGCTACCTGGTGGCGGAATCGGGCGTGCTGCTGACCACCGCCACGCAGGTGGTTGAAAAGGACGGCGTGCGCCGGGTCGGGCTGGATGCGGGCATGAACACGCTGATGCGCCCGGCGCTGTACGACGCCTGGCACGACATCGAAAACCTCAGCCGCCTGGGCGGGTACTCGGAGGCGATGTTCGACGTGGTCGGGCCGATCTGCGAGTCCAGCGACGTGTTCGGCAAGCGCCGCCGCCTGCCGGCCACCACCGCCCCGGATGACGTGATGCTGATCGCCGATGCCGGCGCCTACGGCTACGTCATGGCCAACACCTACAACCAGCGGGAGCTGCCGCGCGAGGACGTCATCGACGATGTTCCCTGAGCGCCGCCCGCTGTTTTCCCTCATGCCCCACCGGACCCACCATGACTGCTGCATTCGATAAACACCAGGTTGCCTGCTTCCGCTTCGTCCGCTGCGACCTTGCCGCGGACACCGGCGTGGCGCAGCTGGTCTACGCCTTCGACAACGGCCCGGAACTGGTCGAGACGGTCACCATTCCCGGTGCGCCGTTCGTGCTGGAAGGGGCCCGTGCCGAGGCGGTGCAGCGCGCGCTGCGCCTGCTGCACCTGATCGCCGGTGTCAGCTATTACAAGGCCGGCGTGCCGGAGCAGGTGCGGATCGACAGCTACACGGTCGACGCCGACACCGCTGCGCTGGTGGAAACGGTGTACCTCAACGGGCTGGGCGAATTCGCCTACCGCAACGGCCTGAACCTGCGCGGGCGGTTCCGCCTGCCGGTGGAAGGCGACGCGGTTGCCGCACCGGCGGTGGGCCTGCGCGAGCACGCGCTGGTGGCCATTGGCGGCGGCAAGGATTCGCTGGTCAGCATCGAAGCGCTGCGCACGCTGGGCATCGCCGAGACGGTGACCTGGATCGGCGGCTCGCAGCTGATCCGGGCCTGCGCCGAGCGCACCGGCCTGCCGATGCTCAACATCGGCCGCACGCTGGCGCCGGAGCTGTTCGAGCTCAACCGCCAGGGCGCCTGGAACGGGCATATCCCGGTGACCGCGGTGAACTCGGCGATCATGGTGCTGGCCGCGCTGCTGCAGGGCGTGGACCAGGTGGTGTTCTCCAACGAGCGCTCGGCCAGCTATGGCAGCCAGATCCCCGGCACCGGTGAAGTGAACCACCAGTGGTCGAAGGGCTGGGCGTTCGAGCAGGCCTTCGGCGAGCACCTGCAGCGCCACGTGGCCGCCGACCTGCAGTACTACTCGCTGCTGCGCCCGCTGTCGGAGCTGGCGGTGGCGCGGCAGTTCGCGAAAACCGATTTCTACGACGCGCACTTCTCCAGCTGCAACCGCAACTTCCACATCCTGGGCGAGCGCCCGGTGAACCGCTGGTGCGGGGTGTGCCCGAAGTGCCACTTCGTGTTCCTGGCGCTGGCCCCGTTCATGCCCAAGACCCGGTTGGTGCGCATCTTCGGTCGCAACCTGCTGGACGATCTGGAGCAGGCCGGCGGTTTCGACGCGCTGCTGGAGTTCCAGGACCACAAGCCGTTCGAGTGCGTGGGCGAAGGTCGCGAGTCGCGGGCGGCGATGGCGACCCTGGCCGCGCGCCCGGAATGGAACGAGGACGCGCTGGTGAAGCGCTTCATCCAAGAAATCCAACCGCAGCTGGACGGCGCCGAGCTGCAGATCGAACCGCTGCTGGTGCTGGAAGGCGAGCACCGCATTCCGGCGGCGATCTGGGAGCGCCTGCGTGCGAATTTCGCAGCTTGAGGGCAAGCGGGTCGCGCTATGGGGCTGGGGGCGCGAAGGACGTGCGGCGTTTTCGGTTCTTCGGCAACGCCTGCCCGCGCTTGAACTGACCCTGTTCTGCCCCGAGGCCGAGGCCGCCGCCGCGCGCGCCGAAGCCGGCAGCACGCTGCAGGTACGTTCGGACGTAAGCGGCGATTCGCTGGCCGGGTTCGAGGTGGTGATCAAGTCGCCGGGCATCAGCCCGTACGGCGAGGCTGCGCTGGCGGCCGCCGCGCGTGGCACGCAGTTCATCGGCGGCACCTCGCTGTGGTTTGCCGAACACGCGGCTGCCGACGGCACGGTGCGCGACACCGTGTGCGTGACCGGCACCAAGGGCAAGAGCACCACCACCTCTCTGCTGGCGCACCTGCTGCGCGCTTCGGGGGCGCGCACCGGGCTGGTCGGCAACATCGGCCTGCCGCTGCTGGAAGTGCTCGATCCGCAACCGGCGCCGGCGTACTGGGCGGTGGAGCTGTCCAGCTACCAGACCGGCGAAGTGGCGCGCAGCGGCGCGCACCCGCAGGTGGCGGTGGTGCTGAACCTGTTCCCCGAACACCTGGACTGGCACGGCAGCGAAGCGCGTTACATCCAGGACAAGCTGGCGCTGGTGACCGACGCGGCGCCGCGCATCGCCGTACTCAATGCGGCCGATCCGCACCTGGCCGGGTTGTCGTTGCCGCATAGCGAAGTGGTCTGGTTCAACCAGTCGCAGGGGTGGCACATGCGCGGCGAGATCGTGTATCGCGGCGACCAGGCGGTGTTCGACACCGCCAACACGCCGTTGCCGGGCCGCCACAACCGCGGCAACCTGTGCGCGGTGCTGGCCGCGCTGGAAGCGCTGGGCCTGGACGCGGTGGCACTGGCCCCGGCGGTGCAGGATTTCCGTCCGTTGCCCAACCGGTTGCAGACCATCGGCACGCGTGACGGCCTGCGTTTCGTCAACGATTCGATCAGCACCACTCCGCACGCCAGCCTGGCTGCGCTGGAGTGTTTCGCCGGCCAGCGCATCGCGCTGCTGGTGGGCGGACACGACCGGGGACTGGACTGGCAGGACTTCGTGGCGCACATGGCGCACGACGTGCCGCCGGTGGAGATCGTGACCATGGGCGCCAACGGCCCGCGCATCCACGCGCTGCTGCAGCCGCTGGCCGATGCCGGCCGGTTCGGCCTGCATGCGGCGGGGGACCTGGACGAAGCGGTGCGGCTGGCCTGCGCCGCGCTGGGCGGGCAGGGCGGGGTGGTGTTGATGTCGCCGGGTGCGCCGAGTTTCGGGGTGTACCGGGATTACGTCGCCCGTGGCCGACATTTCGCCGAACTGGCCGGGTTCGACCCGGACCAGATCACCGCGATCCCGGGGATCGGGATCGCCTGATACGGCACCGCGAAGCCACGCAGGGCGTGGCTCTACCGGGCGTCACATCGCATGTGGTTTCATGTTCCTTTCCCCGAACGGAGCAGGCGCATGAAGCAGCAATGGCGGTGGGGTGCGGCACTGGTGCTGGGCATGACCGCGTTGCCGGCGATGGCCGCGATGCAGGCCAAGCCGGTCGAATGGCAGCATGAAGGCACCACCTTCAGCGGCGTGCTGGTCTACGACGACGAAGACAACGACAAGCGCCCCGGCCTGGTGATGGTGCCGAACTGGAAGGGCGTGAACGACTCGGCCATCGCCAAGGCCAAGCAGCTGGCCGGCGACGACTACGTGGTGCTGGTGGCCGACGTGTACGGCAAGGGCGTGCGCCCGAAGACCGATGCCGAGGCGGGCCCGATTGCCACCAAACTGCGCAACGACCGCCCGGTGCTGCGCGCGCGCGCGCTGAAGGCGCTGGACGTGCTGAAGGCCCAGGCCGGCAGCGCACCGCTGGATGCGACGAAGATCGGCGCGGTGGGCTTCTGCTTCGGTGGCACCACGGTGCTGGAACTGGCCCGCGCCGGTGCACCGCTGGCGGGCGTGGTCAGCCTGCATGGCGCGTTGAGCGCGCCGGTGCCGGCCAAGGCGGGGGACACGCACCCGTCGGTGCTGGTGCTCAACGGGGCCGACGACAAGAGCGTCAGTGCGGAAGACATCGCCGGCTTCCAGCAGGAAATGAACGCGGCAAAGGTGGATTGGGAATTCACCAACTACAGCGGCGCGGTGCACTGCTTCGCCGAAGCCGACGCCAACAGCCCGCCGGGCTGCGTGTACAACGAGCGCGCGGCGAAGCGGGCGTGGAAGAGCCTGGATTCGTTCTTCGAAGGCCTGTTCGACAAGCGATAATCGCAGACCGAGGTGCCGGGCTCTGCCCGGCACCTCGACCTCAATGCGAGCGCTGCACCGCGTAGCGGGCCAACCCGCGCAATGCGGACACTGCGTCGTTGTCGGCCAGGCCGTCCAGCGCACGCTCGGCGGCCTCGGCGTATTCCTCGGCACGCTTGCGGCTGTACTCCAGACCGCCGGTGGCATGGATCGCCGCCAGGACGTCCGGCATCGCCCCGGCGTCGCCGTTCTGCACGATCTCACGCAGGCGCTCACGGGTAGCCGCATCGGAATGGGCCATGGCGTGGATCAGCGGCAGGGTGGCCTTGCCCTCGGCGAGGTCGTCGCCCAGGTTCTTGCCCAGCTCGTCGGCATTGGCCGAATAGTCCAGCACGTCGTCGGCAATCTGGAACGCGTAGCCCAGGTGCATGCCGTAGTCGTACAGCGCCTGCTGGGTGGCCGCGTCCACGCCGCTGGCCAGCGCGCCCAGTCGGGTCCCGGCGGCAAACAGCACCGCGGTCTTGCGCTCGATCACGCGCAGGTAGGCGGCTTCGTCCGTATCCGGGTTATGCACGTGCAGCAGCTGCAGCACCTCGCCTTCGGCGATCCGGTTGGTGGTGTCGGCCAGGATCTGCATGACCGGCATGCGGTCCAGTTCCACCATCAGCTGGAAGCTGCGCGAGTACAGGAAGTCGCCCACCAGCACGCTGGGCGCATTGCCCCACAATGCATTGGCGGTGCTGCGGCCACGCCGCAGGCTGGACTCGTCGACCACGTCGTCGTGCAGCAGGGTCGAGGTGTGGATGAACTCGATGATCGCCGCCAGCTGGTGGTGCTCCGGGCCGGCCTGGCCGACCGCGTGGCCGGCCAGCATCACCAGCATCGGCCGCAGGCGCTTGCCCCCGGCGGAGATGATGTGGTCGGCGATCTGGTTGATCAGCACGACATCCGAAGACAGTCGGCGGCGGATCAGTGCGTCCACGGCGGCCATGTCGGGCGCGGCGAGCGACTGGATCTGGGGCAGGCCCAGCGCGGGGCGGGTGTCTTCGATGGTGGTCATGCGGTCTGACTTTCAGGCTTGGGCGGAATTATAGGCGGTGCGGACGTATTCCGCCCGCGAAGGCGTCCGGCGGCCGGGGAGGGCGTGAATACGTATGCATGTGGCGCCACCGCCAAGGGCCCCCCGCTAAGCTTGTCGGGTACGTTCTGGCCCGGAGGGGGGCCCCTCGATGTCGCAGACTCCATGGTGGCGCGGTGCCGTCATCTATCAGATTTACCCGCGCAGTTTCCTCGATGCCAACGGTGACGGCGTGGGCGACCTGCCCGGCATCATCGAGCGCCTGGACTACGTGGCTTCGCTGGGCGTGGACGCGATCTGGATCTCGCCGTTCTTCACCTCGCCGATGGCCGACTTCGGCTACGACATCGCCGACCACCGCGACGTGGACCCGCTGTTCGGCACCCTGGCCGACTTCGACCGGCTGCTGGCCAAGGCGCATGCGCTGGGCCTGAAGGTGATGATCGACCAGGTGTTCAGCCATACCTCGATCGAGCACGCCTGGTTCCGCGAGAGCCGCCAGGACCGCACCAATCCCAAGGCGGACTGGTACGTGTGGGCCGACCCGCGCGAGGACGGCACCCCGCCCAACAACTGGATGTCGATCTTCGGCGGCGTGGCCTGGCAGTGGGAGCCACGCCGCGAGCAGTACTTCCTGCACAACTTCCTGGCCGACCAGCCGGACCTGGACTTCCACAACCCGGCGGTGCAGCAGGCGACCCTGGATTACGTGAAGTTCTGGCTGGATCGCGGCGTGGACGGTTTCCGCCTGGATTCGATCAACTTCTGCTTCCACGACCAGGAACTGCGCGACAACCCGGCCAAGCCGCTGGAGAAGCGCCTGGGCCGTGGCTTCAGCGCGGACAATCCGTACGCCTACCAGTACCACTACTACAACAACACCCGGCCGGAAAACCTGCCGTTCATCGAGCGCCTGCGCGGGCTGCTGGACCAGTACCCGGGTGCGGTCAGCCTGGGCGAGATCTCCGCCGAGGACTCGCTGGCGACCACCGCCGAGTACACCGCGCCGGGCCGCCTGCACATGGGCTACAGCTTCGAGCTGCTGGTGAAGGACTACAGCGCCGCCTACATCCGCGACACCGTGTCGCGGCTGGAAGCGACCATGACCGAAGGCTGGCCGTGCTGGGCGATCTCCAACCACGACGTGGAGCGCGCGGTGACCCGCTGGGGCGGCCACCCGGCGCAGCCGCGCCTGGCCCGCCTGCTGGTGGCGGTGCTGTGCTCGCTGCGCGGTTCGATCTGCCTGTACCAGGGCGAAGAGCTGGGCCTGGGCGAGGCCGACGTGCCGTTCGAGGCGTTGCAGGATCCGTATGGCATCACCTTCTGGCCGAACTTCAAGGGCCGCGACGGGTGCCGCACGCCGATGCCGTGGCTGGACGCGCCGCTGGCGGGGTTCACCACCGGTACGCCGTGGCTGCCGATCCCGCAGGACCACCAGGTTCGTGCGGTGGCGGTGCAGGAGCATGACCCGCATTCGGTGCTGAACGCCTTCCGCCAGTTCCTGGCCTGGCGCCGGACCATGCCGACGTTGCTGCTGGGCGACATCCGTTTCCTGGAGACCGCCGAGCCGGTGCTGATGTTCGAGCGCACGCATGGGGAGGAGACCCTGCTGCTGGCGTTCAACCTGTCGGCTGAAGCCACCACGGTGGCGTTGCCGGAAGGGCAGTGGCACGCGTTGCACGTGCCGGGTCCGGATGCAGGCCAGGCGGAAGGTACGCAGCTGCAGCTGCCGGCCCAGGCGATGTACTGCGCACGTCGCAGCTGATTCACGATTTCCGGTGGTATTGAAGGGCGGAACCGCAAGGTTCCGCCCTTTTTTTCGCGCGTTCGAATGCAGCCACGCAGGGCGTGGCTCTACCGTGCCGGGTGGTAGAGCCACGCCCTGCGTGGCTGCGCGACCCGCCCAACAAAAAACCCGCTGCTCGCGCAGCGGGTTTTCCGTATATCACTACCGCAGGGATCAGAACTTGTAGTTCACACCCAGCATGTAGGTCCGGCCCCACTCGATGTACTCCAGCGGACGGTCCTTGGTGCCCGCATAGGTGCGGTACGGCTCGTTGGTCAGGTTGCTGCCCTGCAGCAGCAGGGTCAGTCCGTGCAGGCTGCTGCTGTCGGCGAAGGTGTAGCTGACCTGCGCGTCGGTCACGTTCTCGCCGACCACGTAACGCAGGGTGCGGTTGCCGTTGAAGTTGCCGATTTCACCGATGAAGTCCGAACGACGGCGCTGGCTCACGCGTGCTTCGAAGCCATTGCGCTCGAAGTAGGCGGTGAAGTTGTACACGCGCTCGGACAGGCCCGGCAGGCTGATCGGATCGCTACCCACGCTGGAGGCGCTTTCCGGGTCCAGGATCTTGATGTCGCTGTCGTTGAAGGTGGCGCTGGCCTGCACGCCGAAACCACGCAGCGGCTCGGCGATCATTTCCAGCGGGAACGAAGCGGTCAGTTCCAGGCCACGCAGGGTGCCGCCTTCGCCGTTCTGCGGCGCCGAGAACGTACCGATGGTCTGCACCGGCGCAATCATCCCCGGCGGCGGCACGTAGTTGGCCAGCAGGTTGCTGAAGTCGTAGTCGTCCACCGACTGGGTGTAGACGTAGCTCTTCAGGTCCTTGTAGAACACCGCAGCCGCCACGTACGCCTTCTCGCCGAAGTACTTTTCGTACGAGAGGTCGATGGCGTTTGCGCGCCACGGATCCAGCAGCGGGTTGCCGCCACTGCCGCCCGGCTTGCCGGTGGCGGTGTCCACGCCGAACTCCAGGCCGGCGCGCATCTGGTCCACGCGCGGACGCGCCACCTGCTTTGCCACTGCGAAGCGCAGGGTCTGCTGGTGCGGGAACATGAAGGCCAGGTTCAAGCTCGGCAGCCAGTCGGTGTAGGTCTTGCCTTCGTCGATCGGCAGCACTTCCTGGCCGGCCGGGCGCGAGCGGTCGAAGTAGTTCGACTGCGAGCTCTGGTCGGTGCGGATCATCTGCACGCCCACGTTGCCGCGCACGCCCACTTCACCGATATCGGTGTTGATGTTGGCACGCACCCACGCGGTGGTGGTCTTTTCCTGCACCACCCACGACTTCGGAATCAGGTAGTCCAGGTTGGTGACCGGGTTGAACACCATGTAGCGGTCGACCGCGGCCGGCACGTTCCAGGCCGGGATGTAGCCGATGCCGGCAAAGCCCAGGTTGACCGGACGGTACTGAAGGTCGCTGCCGACGTTGGCGTCGCCCTGCGCACCGAGCAGGATGTTGCCTTCGGCCTGGGTCTTTTCCTTGCGGCGGTCCGCGTAGTTCACGCCCACGTCCACGTCCTGGAACCAGGACAGCGCCTCGGGCATGTTGAACGTGCCCTGCAGGCGTGCACCCTTCAGGCGGTCTTCCACCTGCGGCACCTTGCCGTAGCCCGAGCCGTAGATGGTGTTGGTCAGGTACAGGGCTTCGGGATTGGAGTAGTCCAGGCCCGGGCGGATCTGCGAGAAGCCATCGCCATTGACGGTCAGGCCGATGGTGTCCAGCTGCGGCATCGGGGTGAGCTGCAGGTTGTTCTCCAGGTTCAGCTCGTCGCGGGTGGCCTTGGAGTAGTTCACGTCGGCGGTCAGCTTGAAGCTGTCGAAGGTCAGCTCGTTGTTCCAGCCGAACGCATCGATCTTGTCTTCGCGCTTGTTGTACATGCCGCGCACCAGCGGGTACACGCCGCTGGCGGTGCCACCGGTGAAGGTACCGTTGCCGTTGACCTGCGGGTTGCTGATGAACAGGCCCGGGCTGTAGCCGCCGTTGTAGTTGCTGAGGTTGACCTCGAACTGGTTGGCGGTGTCGATCTGCTCGGCTTCGGTGTGGAACAGGTCCAGCGTGCTGGTCCACGTGTTCGACGGGCGGAACTGCACGGTGGCCATGTAGCCGTCGCGCTTGGCGTTGCCGGTACGGCGCAGCGCCTTGATGCCGTCGGAGAACGCGGTGCCCGGCGCAACACCCGGGCGGTTGCCCTGGTCGGTCTGCTCGGTGGTCCACGGCTCGTACAGGCCGACCTGGTTTTCCTGGATCGGGTTGTCGCTGTGCGCGTAACCGATCGCCAGGCCCCAGGTGTTGTCGGCGAACTGGTCGATGTAGCTGGCGCTGAAGCGGTTGCCGAAGGCGTCCACGTTGGCGGCCTTGCCCAGCGAGTTCTTCGAGTAGCGGCCGCTCAGTGCGATCACGCGTTCGCTGAAGGCCAGCGGGCGCACGGTCTGCATGTCGATGGTACCGGACAGGCCCTGGCCGACCAGCGCCGCGTCGGGGGTCTTGTACACGGTCACGCCGTTGACCAGTTCGGACGGGTACTGGTCGAATTCGACGCTGCGGTTGTCGCCGGTGCTGACCACTTCACGCCCGTTGAGCAGGGTGGTGGCGAAGTCCGGGGACAGGCCGCGCACGCTGATCACCTGGGCACGGCCGGCCACGCGCTGTGCGGCCAGGCCGGGCAGGCGGGCCAGCGACTCGGCGATGCTGACATCCGGCAGCTTGCCGATGTCTTCGGCCGAGATCACTTCGACCACCGAGGTGGCGTCCTGCTTGATCTGGATGGCGTTTTCGATGCCGCGGCGGATGCCGGTGACCTGCACGGTGTCCAGGTCGGTGGCGGCGGTACCGGCCGGCGGCGCGGTGCTCGACGTGGTGGTGGACTGCGCCGACGCCAACAGCGGCGTCAGGGCGACGGCCAGCGCGATACTCAGCGCGCTGCGCTTGCGATTCAACATTTTCCCCTCCCAGGCAATGTTGCCAAACATGTTGTGATCAACGGCGATGCGTTGCCGCAGGTGTCATGGCGCGGTGGCCGTTGACTGCGTGGCTATGGTAGGCAGCGCGCCTCCGGCGTGAATCACCCTGCATACGTATTCAATGGATATGCAGGGATTGAAACCGGTTACATCGGGCTGAACCGGATGGCTTGACCGCCGCCCGGTGCCAGCACGATGGTCAGGGTGTCGGCGCTGGTCACCTCGCGGGTTTCGCGCGCGAATGCGAACGGGTTGCGCTGGTAATCGGCGCCCTCTCCATCGCGGTAGATCTCGGCGCGGTAGCGCACGCCCGGCTCCAGGAACGACAGCGGTACCGGCAGCGCGCGGCCGTGTTCGTCGGTGATGCTGCCCAGGAACCAGTCGCGGCTGTTGCGGTCCTTGCGGGCGATGGTCACGTAGTCGCCGACTTCCCCATCCAGCACCCGGGTGTCATCCCAGTCCACCGCCACGTCTTCGATGAACTGGAACGCCTCGCGGTGCTGTTCATAGTGTTCAGGCAGGTCCGCGGCCATCTGGATCGGGCTGTAGATCACCACGTACAGCGCCAGCTGGCGGGCCAGGGTGCTCGGAATGGCCTGTCCGTGGCGGCCCTTCAGGCTGAGGATGCCCGGGGTGTAGTCCATCGGCCCGGACAGCATGCGGGTGAATACCAGGTTGACCTCGTGCTCGGGCGGGTTCGGCGGCTGGCCCCAGGCGTTGTATTCCATGCCGCGGGCACCTTCGCGCGAGATCCAATTGGGGTAGGTGCGGCGCAGGCCGGTGTCCTTGATCGGCTCATGCGGGTTCACCGCGATGTGCCGCTTCGCCGCTTCCTGCACGACCTTCAGGTGATGGCGCGCCATGAACTGCCCGTCGTGCCACTCGCGCCACAGCGGGCCGCCGGCCGGGTTGCGCCGGTCGACCTGGCCGTCGTCGCAGACATAGCCGCTCTTGAACGAGTCCACGCCCAGCCGTGCATACAGGTCCAGCGCCGCGCCGAGCTGGTCTTCGTAATGCTCGATCGCACAGCCGGTTTCATGGTGGCCGATCAGGTGCACGCCCTTTTTCGCCCCGTAGGCCGACAGCGCGTCGATGTCGAAGTCGGGGGTGGCCCGGGTGAAGTCGAAGTCGTAGCCATTGCCGACCCAGTTGCCGTCCCAGCCCGGGTTCCAGCCTTCCACCAGCACGCCGCGGAAGCCGTGCTTCGCGGCAAAGTCGATCACCTTCTTCGTCTTGGCCGTGGTCGCGGCATGCTTCGGACCGGTCGCCCAGCTCTCCTGGTCCAGGTGCATCGACCACCACACGCCCAGGTACTTGGACGGTTTGACCCAGCTCACATCGCCCAGCACGTTGGGCTCGTTGAGGTTGAGGATCAGGTTGGACTCGACCAGGCCGCCGGCCTGGTCGCTGATCTGCAGGGTGCGCCACGGCGTGCTGAAGGGCAGGGTGCGGCGCACCTTCCAGCCTTCGGCCGACGGCGACAGCTGCGCACGCAGGCGCTGGCCGTCGGTACGGCGCAGCCACATGCCGGCGTAGTCGACCAACGCGGCTTCATGGATCGCCACGTGCAGCCCGTCGCGGCTGCGCAGGGTCAGCGGGGTGTGTGCCAGCGGCACCTGGTCCAGCGGGGTGCGCTGGTACAGGTATTCGTAATGGATCGGCTCGCCGGCGGGGATCCACCACGCGGTCGACTCGGGCGCGATCGCGAACTCGGTCAGCTCGTCGTCGATGATCGCCTCGCGCAGGCCCGGCTGTTGCGGGAAGTGGTAGCGGAAGCCCAGGCCGTCGTCGTAGACGCGGAACACCACGTCCAGCAGGCGCTTGGCGCCACTGCGCTCGCCCAGCTGCACGGTCACTTCGTTGTAGTGGTTGCGCACGCTGCGGCGTTCGCCCCACGGTTGTTCCCAGGTGTCGTCGACACTGCGCGTGTCCTGCCCCAGCACTTCCAGGTCGCGGTCGAGGCGGCCGTCGCGCAGCTGGAAGCCCAGCTTCGACTCGGCCACCACGGTCTGGCCCAGCCGCTCGACCCGGTAGCTCGGGTTGCCACCGTCGAGCTGCAGCGACACCTTCAGCACCTTGCCGGGTGAACTGGCACTGGCCACGGTGACCGGCTCGGCCTGCGCAGCCACCGCGCAGAACAGCAACGACATGGCCAGCCAGGCCAGCGGACGGGGCGCACGCAACGCGCGCGGCAACGCAACAACCAAAGGCATTTCCCCTCCCAGGGCAGCCGGAACCTGCCCCGGACTATAGCCACGCGGTCCGCCGCATCACCGCGCCAGGCCATGAATACGTATGCAAGCGGGCGGCAACCGGCGTGTCTCGCCTACCATGCAGGCAGGCACCCTGGGAGGGGGCCGCGAGGACAGCGCTCCGGCGCTGTTGAACCACACCGCGTGCAAGAAGGGAGGAAGGCAGACGGGCAAACGCCGGTCGGCCGCTTTTCGATGCTGAAGACGATCTGCCTGACCGCTGCCCTTGGGGCGGCGCTGTTGTCCACCGCTGCTGCGGCGGACCTCACCTTCGATGGCCGCAGTGCGCGCGCCAGCGTCGCCGCCGATGGCAGCTTCACGCTGCTGTCCGATGGCACGCCGGTGGCGATCGCCGCCCAGCCGATGCGCAGCCAGACCGGCAGCGTGATGTTCGACGCCCTGTTCGCGCTGGCCCAGCAGGAAATGGCGGCCAACCGCGTGGACGCGATCCGCGATCCCGCCTTCAACTTCGGCAAGCCAGTTAACTGCGAGTGCTTCGAGACCGGCGCGCGCTGGCCGTATGTGTGGACGCGCGATGTGAGCTTTGCGGCTGACCTGGCGCTGGCCCGGCTGGATCCGGTGCGTACCCGCCAGTCGTTGCAGTTCAAACTCTCCAAAGCCCGCGACGGACATACCCCCGGCCTGTTCGTGGCCCAGGACACCGGCTCGGGCGGCAGCTGGCCGATCAGCAGCGACCGCGTGGTGTGGTTCCTGGCCGCGCGCGACCTGCACGACAACGCCGCGTTCACCGAGCAGACCTGGCAGGCCCTGCAGGCCACGCTGGCGCAGGACCGCGCGATGGTGTTCGACCCGCGCACCGGCCTGTACCGGGGCGAGACCTCGTTCCTGGACTGGCGCGAGCAGACCTACCCGGACTGGACCCGCGAGGACGTGCGCTTCATCGGCGACTCGTTCGCGCTGTCCACCAACGTGCTGCACTACCAGGCGCTGCGCCTGGCCGAGCGCTTCGCACGCGAGCGCGGCGACGGTCGCGCCACAGAGTACGCCGCGTGGGCCGATGCCCTGGCCACGCAGATCGACGCGCGCTTCTGGCGCGAAGACGCCGGCATGTACATGAGCTACATCGGCGAAGCCGCGCATCCGGTGCCCTACGCCAAGTACGACCTGCTCGGCATTTCGCTGGGCGTGCTGGCCGAGGTGTTCCCGGCCGACCGTGCACGCCGCGCGCTGGCCAACTACCCGTATGTAGAGGGCGGCAGCCCGGTGGTATGGCCGCAGGAAGCGCAGCAGCCGATCTACCACAACCGCGCGGTGTGGCCGTTCGTCAGCGGCTACTCGCTGCGCGCCGCCCGCAAGGTGGGCGATGCCATCCGCATCCAGCGCGAGATCGAATCGCTGATGCGCGGCAGCGCGCTGGCCGGTTCGAACATGGAGAATTACGAGATGCGCACCCTCGCGGTGCACGTCGACGAAGGCGCGCTGAGCGGCCCGGTGGTCAATTCCCCCCGTCAGCTGTGGTCGGTAGCGGGTTATCTCTCCATGGTGCTGGAAGGCGTGTTCGGCGTAGGGGCCGACGGCAGCGTGACGCCCCAACTGCCGACGGCCCTGGTCCCGCAGCTGTTCGGCACCCGCACCAGCATCCAACTCAACGACGGCACGACCACCTATGTTCTCCAGCGCCCCGAGAGGCTGGAAGGCACCCTGCTGGTCGCCGAGAGCGTGAAGCGCAACGCCAACACGGTCACCGTGAAACTGCGTAGCGACACGCCACGCGTGTCCCACGCATCCCCCACCGAAACCAACCTCTTCGCCCCACCCACACCAAAGGCTCCGGTGCTGGTCGCCCAAGCGGACAACGCCTGGGTCGCCACCATCCCCGCCAACCATCTCCTCTGGCAGGACGGCAAACAGGTACCCGGTGCCACCACCTACACGTTGACCGACGACGGCTATCGCCACTGCTTCACACTCACCCGTCGCGAAGGTGCGTTGGAATCCCTGCACAGCCCCATGACCTGCGTCGGCCCGCAGCACACCCTGGCCGGCGCCACCCACTGGACCTGGTCCGCACCCGCGCCCACCCGCGTCCGCCTGCGCCTGCGCTACGACAACCCCAACGGCCCGATCAACACCGGCGTCACCGCCGCGGTGAAGCAGCTGGCCGTGCAATGCAGCGGCCAGCCGCCGCAGCGCGCCACCGTGGTGATGCCACACAGCGTCGGGCTTCAGGACTCCACCGCCGCCGAATTCGACCTGCCCAAGGGCAGCTGCACGTTCACCCTGGAACCGGGCTTCAACATGAGCGCACTGGAACACTTCGCCCAGTACAACGGCGGCAAGGGCGGGCGCGACGGCGTGCTCAATGCGGCCAACGTCAGCGCGCTGCTGCTCGCGCCCGTTGCCGGCGACGTGGAGGCCGCACGATGAGCCGTCCCGCCAAGCCCACACTGTCGTTCTGGCAGATCTGGAACATGTGCTTCGGCTTCCTCGGCATCCAGTTCGGCTTCGCCCTGCAGAACGCCAATGCCAGCCGCATCTTCGAAACCCTGGGCGCGCCGATGGACGCGGTGCCCGGGCTGTGGATCGCCGCGCCGCTGACCGGCCTGCTGGTGCAGCCGATCATCGGCTATCTGTCCGACCGCACCTGGACCCGCTGGGGCCGACGTCGTCCGTACTTCATGATCGGCGCGGTACTCACCACGCTGGCCTTGCTGGTGATGCCGAACTCGCCGACGCTGTGGATCGCCGCCGGCACGCTGTGGGTACTGGACGCGTCGATAAACGTCTCGATGGAACCGTTCCGCGCCTTCGTCGGCGACAAACTGGCCCCGCGCCAGCGCCCCACCGGCTACGCGATGCAGAGCTTCTTCATCGGCGTGGGCGCCATCGTTGCCAGCTTCCTGCCGTTCATCCTGGCCCACTTCGGCGTGGCCAACACCGCCCCGGCGGGCGAGATGCCGCCCACCGTGCGCTACGCGTTCTACTTCGGCGCCGTCGTGCTGCTGGCCTCGATCGCCTGGACCGTGTTCAGCACCCGCGAGTATTCGCCGGCCGAGTTGGCCAGCTTCGATGACGCCGAACCGCCGGCGGTGCATCAGTCCGCGCCGCTGGCCGGGCCACCGCCGCTGCTGCAGATCGGGGCGTGGATCGTGCTCGGACTGGCCCTGGCCGCCGCCATCGCCTGGCGCGACGGCGACAAGATGCTCTACGTACTGGCCGGGCTGTGCATGGGCTACGGCCTGCTGCTGGGCGTGGCGCGGGTACTGCCCGGCCCGCACATGCTGGCCACCATCGTCGGCGACCTGCGCAGCATGCCGCGTACCATGCGCCGGCTGGCGTGGGTGCAGTTCTTCTCGTGGTTCGCACTGTTCGCGATGTGGATATACACCACCGCGGCCGTGGCCGGCACCCACTTCGGTTCCACCGATCCGGCGTCGGCCGCATACAACGAAGGCGCCAACTGGGTGGGCGTGCTGTTCGGTGCCTACAACGGCTTTGCCGCGCTGGCCGCGTTGCTGATCCCGCTGATGGTGCGCTGGATGGGCCTGCGCCTGAGCCACCTGGTCAACCTGTGGCTGGGCGGCCTGGGACTGATTTCGCTGATGCTGATCGACGACCCGAAGTGGCTGCTGCTGTCGATGGTCGGCGTTGGTTTCGCCTGGGCCTCGATCCTGTCGCTGCCGTACGCGCTGCTGTCCGACAGTGTGCCGGCGGCCAAGATGGGCGTGTACATGGGCCTGTTCAATTTCTTCATCGTCATTCCGCAGCTGGTTGCGGCCAGCGCGCTTGGTTTCATGCTGCGCCTGTGGCTGGGCGGTGACCCGATGCACGTGCTGGCGCTGGGAGGCGCCAGCCTGCTGATCGCCGGGCTGTGCGTGCTGCGTGTTCCGTCCCACCAGGAGGTTGTCTGATGCTGTGCCGTTCGCGTTTGTCGCTGGGTCTTTGCTTCGCCCTGATGGCCGGCAGTGCCGTTGCCGCGCCGCGCCCGGAGTACGTGGGTACGCTGGAGCCGTTCGCCAGCGACGCGGTCTACTTCGTGGTCACCGACCGTTTCGTCAACGGCGACCCGTCCAATGACCACCGCGACCAGGGCGGCAAGCACCCCACCTTCGACATTCCGGTGCCATGCCCTGACAAGGTGGACGGCAACATCGGCTACCTGGGCGGCGACTTCCGCGGCGTGCTCGACAACGCGGACTACATCCGCAACCTCGGCTTTGGCGCGGTCTGGATCACCCCGATCATCGACAACCCAGACGAAGCCTTCACCGGCAGCAAGCCGATCAGCTGCACCAGCACCCTGACCGACCGCGGCAAGACCGGCTACCACGGTTACTGGGGAATCAACTTCTACACGCTCGACGAACACCTGCCCAGCAAGGACCTGGATTTCGCCGGACTGACACGTGGCCTGCACGACGCAAAGCTCAAGGTTGTGCTGGACATCGTCGGCAACCACGGCTCCCCGGCATGGACCATGCCGGTCAGGCAGCCGCAGTTCGGCCAGATCTTCGACAAGGACGGCAAGCTCATCGCCGACCACGAGAACCTGCCGCCGCAGCAGCTGGACCCCAAGCACAATCCGCTGCACGCCTTCTACAACAACATCGGTCCGGTCGATTCGGCCAAGGGCTCGATCTTCGACGGCAACCTGGCCGAGCTGGGCGACTTCAACCAGGACAATCCGGCGGTGATGGACTACCTGGTCGGCGCCTACCTGCAGTGGACCGCGCAGGGCGTGGATGCGCTGCGCATCGACACCATCGGCTGGCTGCCGCATCCGTGGTGGAACGAATTCGTCAAGCGCATCCGCGCCGAGCACCCGGGCATGTTCATGTTCGGCGAAGCGTTCGACTATGACGCGGCGAAAATCGCCGAGCACACCTGGCCGGCCAATGCGAACGTGAGCGTGCTCGACTTCCCGCTGCGGGGCGCGATGTCCAGCGTGTTCGGCAAGGAGCAGAAGGGCTTCGAGGCGCTGGCCGAGCCGCTGCACCTGGTCGGCGGGCCCTATGCCAACCCGTACGAGCTGATGAGCTTCTACGACAACCATGACATGGCGCGGCTGGATGCCACCGACGACGGCTTCATCGACGCGCACAACTGGCTGTTCACCGCGCGCGGCATTCCGGTGCTGTACTACGGCTCGGAAACCGGATTCATGCGCAGCCGCGCCGAACACGCCGGCAACCGTGCCTACTTCGGCCAGCCGCGCGTGGACGCCGCGCCGCAGAGCCCGATCTTCGGGCCGCTGCAGCGCATTGCCAAGCTGCGTGAAGCCACCCCAGCGCTGCAGCGCGGGCTGCAGGTCAACGAGCGCCTGCAGGGCGACGAAGCGGTGTTCTTCCGCGTGCTGCAGCATGGCGACACCGCGCAGACCGCGCTGGTGCTGCTGAACAAGGGCGACAGCGCGCGCAGCATTGAAGTGAGCCGGTACCTGCAGGCAGGCAGCTGGCGCGATGCGCTGGGGCAGGGGAGCGTGACGGTGAAGAGCAGCCTGAAGGCCGAGGTGCCCGCGCACGGGGTGAAGGTGTATCTGCTGGACGCCCCGATCAAGCAGAAGGCGCTCGAAGCCGAGCTGGGCCGCGCGATGGCGGACCAGGCAGCCCGCACGCAGCGCCTCCGGTAGAGCCGGCCCCTGGCCGGCTGCACCGGGTAAAATGGCGAAATGACCGATCTCGCCCCCCAGAATCCTCTCGAAACCCTGCTCAAGTCCGCCATGGACGGGCAGGTTCCGCTCAAGGCCTTCATGCAGGCCTTCATGGCGTCGGAGGTGGTGCTGCTGACCGGCAGCCTGGTCACGGCCGATGGCAGCGGTTTCGACCCGCTGCTGTTCGCCATCAACGATGTGGTGCATGTGGCGGTGTTCACTGACGCGGCGCGCGTGGGCGATTACCCGCAGGAGGCGCCGCACATCATCCGCATGCGCATGCTCGAGGTACTCAAGCGTGTACCCGGTGGCTACGGCGTAGTGGTCAACCCGGGCACCTCGCTGGGCCTGGAGCTTTCCTGGCAGGGCATCCAGGAAATCCTCAGGGACTTCGCCTGAGCAGCGCGGTGGTGTGCACGTCGACATCACGTTGACGTGCATGAACACGCCCTCAGCGTGACGCGCTGTAGAGAACGCGATCACACAATCCCTACACAGAACCGGTTGCTAGACTCCTCCCCGTCAAACAGGGCGGACCTTCATGCAGACACAGTCTTCGCGCGTCACTACCGGTGTGCAGGGCCTCGACACCATCCTCAGCGGCGGCCTGCCGCAGGGGCGCCTGTACCTGTTGGAGGGGCCGCCCGGTTCGGGCAAGACCACGCTGTCGCTGCAGTACCTGCTGCAGGGCCTGAAGAACGGTGAGCGGTGCCTGTACGTCACGCTCTCTGAAACCGCAGAAGAACTGCGCGAAGTGGCCAGCGCGCACAACTGGTCGTTGGAGGGGCTGCACCTGTTCGAGCTCGGCTCGGCGGAAGATGCACTCGGCAACGGACGCCTGCAGTCGGTGCTGCATTCGTGGGAAGTGGAGCTGGATGAAACGGTCAAATTGATCCTTGCCGAAGTGGAGCGCGTGCGCCCGAGCCGGGTGGTGTTCGATTCGCTGTCCGAGCTGCGCCTGCTGGCCCAGGATTCGCTGCGTTACCGACGCCAGATCCTTGCGCTCAAGCAGTACTTCGCGCCACAGAGCATCACCGTGTTCCTGGTCGATGACCTGACCTCTGGCGCCGACGACCGCGACGGCCAGCTGCACAGCCTGTGCCATGGCGTGATCTCGCTGGAGCGGCTGACCCTGGATTTCGGCGCCGCGCGCCGCCGCCTGCAGGTGCAGAAGCTGCGCGGCGTGAACTTCATTGCCGGTTACCACGACATGGCGATCCGCACGGGTGGGCTGGAAGTCTTTCCGCGCCTCATCGCATCCGACCACCATGCCGAGTTCGGCGAGGAAGTGCTGGCCAGCGGCGTGGCCGAGATCGACAACCTGCTCGGCGGCGGCCCATTGCGCGGCACCAGCACGCTGCTGACCGGCCCGGCCGGCTGCGGCAAGACCAACGTAGCGTTGCAGTACGTCTGGGCCGCCTGCGAGCGCGGCGAGAAGTGCTGCATCTTCGAATTCGACGAGCGCATCGGCACGCTGCTCATCCGGGCCAAGGCGCTGGGCATCGACCTGCAGCCGCACGTGGCGTCCGGTTGCCTTGAGATCCTGCAGATTGATCCGGCCGAAGTGTCTCCCGGTGAGTTTTCCTGGAACGTGCAGAAGGCGGTCGAAGATCGCGGCTGCAGCGTGCTGGTCATCGACAGCCTCAATGGCTATGTGGCGGCCATGCCACAAGAGAAGCAGCTGATGCTGCAGCTGCATGAAATGCTCTCGTACCTCAACCAGAAGGGCGTGGCCACCTTCCTGATCAATCCGCAGGCCGGGTTGGTCGGCAGCATGAACACCGGCGCCCTCAACGTCTCCTACATTGCCGACGCGGTGATCCTGTTCCGCTTCTTCGAAGCGCAGGGGCGCATCCGCAAGGCGATCTCGGTGATCAAGAACCGCGGCGGCGCCCACGAAGACACCATCCGCGAGCTCAAGATCAACCGCGACGGCATTGCGTTGAGCGGGCCGCTGAAGGAATTCAAGGGCATTCTCACCGGCACCCCGGAGTTCGTGGGCGACTCGGCATCGCTGCTGAGTCATCCGTATGCAGGATGATTGCCGTGGCGGCATCGTCCACATCGTGGCTCCGTTCGGTCGCGATGCAGTCAGCATGGCGTCGGTGCTGGCCACCGCCGGGCTGAGCACGCGCGTTTCCGCCAGTCTGGAAGCGCTGGCAGCGGCGCTCGACGAACAGGCGGGCGTGGTCCTGATTACCGAGGAAGCGGTGGCCACCGGTACCGGCGTGCTGGCGGCGGCGCTCGACGACCAGCCAACCTGGTCGGACCTGCCGGTGATCCTGCTGCGCTCGCCACGCGCCCATCGTCGTTCGCCATTCGACACGCTCCTGCCCAAGACCATCAACGTGGTCGAGCTGGACCGCCCGCTGGGCGGCATTTCGCTGCTCAGCGCCGTGCAGGGCGCGTTGCGCGCCCGCCAGAAGCAGTTCCAGGTGCGCGACCAGATGCGCGCACTCGCTGACAGCCGCAGCGCGCTCCAGCGCAGCGAATCGGAGCTGCGCCTGATCGCCGATGCGATGCCGGTACTGATCGCCTTCGTCGACCGTTCCATGCATTACCGCTTTGCCAACAAGGCCTACGAGACCTGGTTCGACCTGCCCGTGGGCGAGGTGATCGGCAGGCACATCAGCGACGTGGTCGGTGTGCGTGTGTGGGAAGAGCGCCTGCCGATCATGGAGCGCGTGCTGGCCGGTGAAGAACAGTTGTTCGAGATCAGCTGGCCCACCGCCGACGGCCGGCGCCGGGACTGCGAAGTCCGGTATTCGCCGCGTGTGGCGGCTGCGGGCATGGTCGATGGTTTCCACGTGTTTGTTACCGACATCACGGTGACCAAGCGGGCGCTGGAGGCCAGCCAGCAGCACGCCGTCGAGCTGGAAACGGTGGTCGCCGAGCGCACCCGCGAGCTGGAAGCGCAGATGGCGGCGCGCGAAGCCAGCGAGGCCGCGCTGCGCCAGTCGCAGAAAATGGAGGCCATCGGCCAGCTCACCGGCGGCATCGCGCACGACTTCAACAACATGCTGACCGGCATCCTGTCGGCGCTGGACATCGTGCGCATGCGCCTGGAAATGGGTCGGGTGGACGACCTCGAGCGCTTCCTGGACGCGGCCACCACCTCCAGCCAGCGCGCAGCAGCCCTGACCCAGCGCCTGCTGGCGTTCTCCCGGCGGCAGTCGCTGGACGCACGCCCGGTGGACGTCAATACGCTGGTCGAAGCAATGCAGCCCCTGCTGCGCAGCTCGTTGGGTGAAAGCGTGCGCATCACCACCGATGTGTCCGCCGAGCCGCTGCATGCCGCGCTGGACAGCAATCAGTTCGAAAGCGCCCTTTTGAACCTGGCCATCAATGCGCGCGATGCGATGCCCAGCGGCGGCGAGCTGGCCCTGCGCGCGTACGCGCTGCAGCTGGCCGAGGGCGCGCGTGCCACCGTGCCTGCCGGTCACTACGCGGTGGTGGCGGTGTCCGATACCGGCACCGGCATGCCGCCGGAAGTGGTGGAGCGCGCTTTCGAGCCCTTTTTCACCACCAAGCCGATCGGCAAGGGCACGGGCCTGGGCATGTCGATGGTGTATGGCTTCATGCAGCAGTCCGGCGGCCATATCGACATCGAATCGACGCCGGGGCAGGGCACCACCATTTCGCTGTACATCCCGCTGGCCGACGCGGCGGCAGACGCCGGGGTGGTGCAGGTGCCCGCGCAGGTGGCCAAAGGCCACGGCCAGTCGATCCTGGTGGTGGAGGACGATCCGCAGGTCCGCATGCTGGTCACCGTGGTGCTGGAAGACCTGGGCTACGCGGTGGCGGTGGTTGGCGACGCCGATGGCGCCATTCCGATCCTGTCCTCGGCCCGGCATATCGACCTGCTGGTCACCGATGTCGGGCTGCCCGGCCTCAATGGACGGCAGCTGGCGGAGATCGCCCGGCAGTCCCGCCCGGGGCTCCCGGTGTTGTTCATGACCGGCTATGCGGAGAAAGCGCAGGAGCGCGCCGCGTTCCTGGACGAGGGCATGAGCATGATCGCCAAGCCGTTCCCGCTGGACGCGTTCAGCGATGCGGTACGGGAAGCGCTTGCGCCAGCCGGATAGACGACTCGCGCAGCACCAGTTTCACTGGAATGGTCTGGCTTTCCACCGGCTCGCCCTGGATCAACGCCAGCAGCCGTTCCACCAGCAGCTGCCCGGCCTGCTTGGTGTCTTGCTGCACGGTGGACAGGGTCGGCGAGATCGAGGCCGCCAGCGGGATATCGTCGAAACCGACCAGCGCCACGTCCTGCGGGACGCGCAGGCTGTGCTCGCGCAGGGCGCGCAAAGCGCCGATGGCGATCAGGTCGCTGGCCGCGAACACCGCATCGATGGCTGCACCGTCGGCCAGCAGCGCCTGGCAAGCGTCGTAGCCGGACTGTTCGGTTGTGATCGCATCGAACTGCAGGGCGGGCTCGGCGGCCACCCCGCGTGCTGCCATGGCTGCAACGTGGCCGCGATAGCGCTCCTCGAACTCCGGGTAATGGCTGGAGGCGTGGCCGACAAAGGCGATGCGCCGGCAGCCCTGGTCCAGCAGGTGGGCGGTGATGTCGAAACCGCCCTGGAAGTTGTCGCAGCCGATCGACACCCCCGGCTGGTCCGGCAGCGCCGCGCCCCAGCGCACGAAGTGGGTGCCCTGTTCGACCAGCCGCTGCAGCCGCTCGCGCGACTCGTGGTAGTCGCCATAGCCGAGCAGGATGATGCCGTCGGCCTTGTTGCTGTCCTCGTAATCGGCCTGCCAGTCGGTGGACAGCTGCTGGAACGACACCAGCAGGTCGTAGCCGCGCAGCGCGCAGGCCCGGGTGATCGAGCCCAGCATGGCGTGGAAGAACGGGTTGATCAGCGAATCGTCGTTGGTCGGGTCTTCGAAGAACAGCAGGGCCAGCGTGCCGGCATTGCGCAGGCGCAGGCTGGAGGCGTTCTTGTCCACCTTGTAGTTCAGCTCCCGGGCGATCCGCAGGATCCGCTCCCGGGTCTCCGGGTTGACCATCGGGCTGCCCCGCAGCGCCCGCGACACGGTCGGCTGGGACACCCCGGCGAGGTGGGCGATGTCCAGGGAGGTGGCTTTGCCGCGGATGGTCATGGAGGGCAGGGCTGGGACGACGGAAGCCATGATGCCATGGCCATGACGGGCCCGGGCGCTGGCACCGTGTGGGCCTTGTCCTATAAGGGCTGGGCCGAAATCCGAGATTCAGGAGGGGCATCCCCGACAGGGCCCGGGCGCACGGCGGTGATAGAATACGTCGTTCAGTCATCCCTCGGACAACCGAAGAGCACCCTATGGCGCGCGGCATCAATAAAGTCATCCTGGTCGGCAACCTCGGCAACGACCCGGACGTGAAGTACACCCAAGGCGGCATGGCGATCACCCGCATCAGCCTGGCCACCACCAGCGTCCGCAAGGACAAGGATGGCAACCAGCAGGAGCGCACCGAATGGCACCGCGTGGTGTTCTTCGGCAAGCTCGGTGAAATCGCCGGCGAATACCTGCGCAAGGGCAGCTCGGTCTACGTCGAAGGCAGCCTGCGTTACGACAAGTACACCGGCCAGGACGGCGTGGAGAAATACTCCACCGACATCATCGCCGACGAAATGCAGATGCTGGGCGGCCGCGGTGAAGGCGGCGGCGGTGGCGGTGCAGGCGGCGGTGGTGGTGGCGGCAACTACGGCGGCGACCGTCCGCAGCGCCAGCAGGCCCCGCGCCAGGAGTACGGCGGCGGTGGCGGTGGTCAGCGCGGCGGTGGCGGCGGTGGTGGCTACGGCCAGCAGCAGCGCCCGCAGCAGCCGCAGCAGTCGGCTCCGCCGATGGACGACTTCGCAGACGACGACATTCCGTTCTGATCGAAGCGAAAAAAAGGCCCTTGCATTGCAAGGGCCTTTTTTTTGTGCAGCCTACGTGGATCAATCCTCATGAACATTCGTCCTCTTCAGACCGAGCATGACTACCATCAAGCCAGGCAACAGCTTGCTGCTTGGTTCGATGACTTGCCTGAGCCGGGCAGTGAGGAAGGTGACGCCTTTGAGGTCATGCTGGTCCTCGTGGCCAACTACGAGAATGCCCATTTTTCCATGGAGTAGTCAGATTCCAGGCGCTGGCCAAAAACATCGTGCTGGCCCGACTGGTGCAGGAATGGGCACTGCGCAAGAGCGTCACACCGGCGCAGCTGGCGCTGGCCTGGCTGGGCACCGTCAAGCCCTGGATCGTGCAGGTCCCCGGAACCACCAACATCGTGCATCTCCAGCAGAACGTTGCAGCGGCGTCCGTCTCGTTTACTGATGCCGAGCTTGCGGAGCGGAAGGCGGGCCTGCAGGCGGTACATATCAATGGGGAGCGGTTGCCGCCGCCTGTGTTGAATTCGACTGGGGTAGAGGCTCCGACCAGACCCTGATGGCGCTGAGACATCATTTGACGGCAACTACCGACCGACCGCCTTGGCCGCTTGCAATTAGACGTATATCTCTAATAGTCGCAGCATTATTCCATTCATTAGATGTATACGTCTAATTCAAACGCTGTGAATTCAGATCCCGAACGCTGCTTGTTGCCCTTTCAGCCCAGCGCGTGGAGCTGGAGTTAAAGGGCGGGGGGGGGGGCGCTGGTTCCCTCACCGTGGATGTGGTCGTGCAGCCGACGAAAGCCTGCTTGTTGAGCCTGTTCTTGCCCGAACAACGCTTTACCGAATAGTGCGAGTCCTGCCTCGTGATTTCCAGTTTCGTAATGTAATCACTGAAGAAACACCTCTTGTTGAACTCAATCAGCTCGGCCCCCTTGCGCCATCCTGGGAATGTGATGTTGGTGATGACGACCTTTCCGTCACCACCGCACTCCCCCGTTGCTTGTGGTGGCATCACTTCGACCGAAACTTCTGGCCCTCCTTTGCATCGAAACGTCTGTCTGCCTTCGTGCGCGTGCTGATAGCCGTCCTTGTCCGGGCCGGGTGCAGTCGTGGAGAGATCAGCGGTGGTTGCAATGATGGTCATGTGTGCATTGCCCTCGCACCTGTAGGCGGCGCTTGGCTGTGAGACTGTCGGGCGAGGGCTCGAGCCATGAGCGCAGACCGCCGTCATCGACAGCGCTAGAGTCAGCCAGTAGGTTCTGATCGTCATGGGCCTACCTTCAATGATGACGCTTCCGAGGGCAAGCCACGCAGGGCGTGGCTCTACCGGGTTTTTCATCCTGCCCGACGTAATCGCCCGCCAGCTTCGCGGCGTGCTTTGTGCCCTGCAGCATGCGTTTTCGTGCACTGCGTCTTGCAAAAAATCGGACTTTGCATCTATGGTGCAATCGATTGCATTGCTCCGAATTGTTGCGTTTGATACCGGTTGGGAGGCCGGAGTGCGAATGTCCGACCGTTCGATTGGATCGTTCCAAGGTTCGCGGTTCTCGCGACGGGATGCGTTGCGCATTGCCGTCGCCGGAAGCGTGGGCCTGGGAGCTTCGGGCGTGCTGCCGGCGCTGGCCGCCGTCGCGCCGCTCAAGGGCAACATCAAGCATTCGGTCGCCCGTTGGACCTTCCCGCAGCAGTCGGTCGCCCAGCTTTGCCAGACGGTCAAAGGCATCGGCTTTGCCGCCATCGATCTGGTCGGCCCGGAAGACTGGCCCACGTTGAAGGCACATGGAGTATATAGCTCGATGTGCAACGGCGCGGAACTCGGGCTGACCAAGGGGTTTGCCGGCAGCCAGTTCCACGATGAGCTGGTGGCCCGCTACATGCGGCAGATCGACCTTGTCGCAGATGCCGGCTACCGCAACCTCATCTGTTTCTCAGGCAACCGCAACGGCATGGAACCGCAGGAAGGCCTTGCCCATGCCGAGGCCGGGCTCAAGCGCATCCTTGGCCATGCCGAGAAGCGCGGCGTGGTGCTGGTGATGGAGCTGCTGAACTCCCGGGTCGATCATCCCGATTATCTGTGCGACCACTCGGCATGGGGCGTGGAGCTGTGCCAGCGGCTCGGTTCGGACAACTTCGGCCTGATCTACGACATCTACCACATGCAGATCATGGAGGGCGACATCATCGCCACCATCGGTCGGCATCATGCGCATTTCAAGCATTACCACACCGCGGGCGTACCTGGCCGACACGAGATCGGGGACCAGCAGGAACTGAATTATCCCGCCATCTGTCGCGCGATCCGCGACACCGGTTTCGATGGGTATCTGGCGCAGGAATTCAGCCCTGTGGCCGCCGATCCCGTCGGTTCGCTGCGCGAGGCGATCCGCCTCTGCGACGTCTGAAACGATATCCACCAAGGTGAAGTAGAACCCATGGCAGACAATCATTACGACGCCATCGTTGTTGGCTCGGGAATCAGTGGCGGTTGGGCGGCAAAGGAATTGACCGAGAAAGGGCTCAAGGTGCTGATGCTCGAACGCGGGCGCAACATCGAGCACGTCAAGGACTACGTCAATGCGATGAAGGAACCGTGGGACTTCCCGCATCGCAATCGACCGACCCAGGCGATGAAGGCGGATTTCCCGGTGCTGATGCGCGATTACGGCCTGGCTGAGAACCTTGACGGCATGTGGGCGGACGAAAAAGAGTCCCCCTACGTTGAGACCAAACGCTTCGACTGGTTCCGCGGCTATCACGTGGGCGGCCGCTCGCTGATGTGGGGGCGGCAGAGCTATCGCCTGTCCGACCTGGATTTCCAGGCCAACCTCAAGGAAGGCATCGCCACCGACTGGCCGATCCGTTACGCCGACATCGCGCACTGGTATGACCACGTAGAGAAGTTTGCCGGCATCGCCGGCACGCGCGAAGGATTGGACGTGCTGCCGGACGGCGAGTTCCTGCCGCCGATCCCGCTCAACATCGTCGAAAAGGATGTCGCGGCGCGGATCAAGCAGGCGTTCGGCGGCACCCGGCACATGATCCACTCGCGCACCGCGAACATCACCCAGCCCAAGCCGGAGCAGGGCCGCGTCAACTGCCAGTACCGCAACAAGTGCATCCTCGGCTGTCCGTTCGGCGCCTACTTCTCCACCCAGTCGGCGACGCTGCCGGCGGCGATGAAGACCGGCAACCTGACCCTGCGGCCGTTCTCGATCGTCAAGGAAGTGCTGTACGACAAGGACCGCAAGCGCGCACGGGGCGTGGAGGTCATCGATGCCGAGACCGGCCAGACCTACGAGTACACGGCCAAGGTGATCTTCCTCAACGCCTCCTCGTTCAACTCGACCTGGCTGCTGATGAATTCGGCCACCGACATCTGGGAAGGCGGGCTGGGATCGTCGTCGGGCGAGCTCGGGCACAACGTGATGGACCATCACTTCGGTGCGGGTGCTTCCGGTCGCGTCGAGGGTTACGACGACAAGTACTACTTCGGCCGGCGTCCCTGTGGTTTCTACGTTCCGCGCTTCCGCAACGTGGCCGCGGACAAGCGCGGCTATACACGCGGGTTCGGCTACCAAGGCGGCGCGAGTCGCAACGGGTGGTCGCGCGAGATCGCCGAGCTGAACATCGGGGCCGACCTGAAGGAAGCGCTGACCCTGCCGGGCGACTGGCGCATCGGCATGACCGGCTTCGGCGAGATGCTGCCGCACCATGACAACACCATCCGCCTGGACCCGGAGCGAAAGGACAAGTGGGGGCTGCCGGTGCTGGCGATGGACGTTGCACTGCGCGCGAACGAGAAGGCCATGCGCAAGGACATGGCCGCCGATGCCGCCGAGATGCTGGAGGCCGCCGGGGTGAAGGACGTGGAAATGCACGACAACGACTATGCCCCGGGCAAGGGCATCCACGAGATGGGCACCGCCCGCATGGGCCGAGACCGCAAGAGCTCCGTGCTGAACCAGCACAACCAGGTCTGGGACGCGCCGAATGTCTACGTGACCGACGGCGCCTGCATGACCTCCAGCGCCTGCGTGAATCCCTCGCTGACCTACATGGCGCTGACTGCGCGGGCAGCGGACCATGCGGTGCGCGAACTGAAAGCGGGGAACCTGTAATGGACCGTCGCGACCTCCTGAAGATGATCGTCGCCGCCACCGGCGCGGCGATGGTGGGCCTGCCTGCGCTGGCCAGTGGGAAATCGCCGGGCGCGGGGAGCGCCTCGTTCTCTGCGGCCGACATCGCCACGCTGGATGAGATCGCCGAGACCATCCTGCCGCGCACGAAGACGCCGGGTGCCAAGGAAGCGGGTACCGGTGCATTCATGGCCACGTTCGTGACCGACTGCTACACGGCCCGCCAACAAGCTGCGTTCCATGCAGGCCTGGCCGACATCGACAAGCGCGCCGGCGGCCGCTTCGTCTCGCTCGCGCCGGACGCCCGCGCCACGCTGCTGCGCGAGTTGGATGCAGAGGCGAAGAAGCGCAATGTCGACGTCAGCGCAACCGGTGAGGCGGACGCGTCCGAGGCGACGCCGCATTACTTCACGATGATCAAGCAACTGACCATCTTCGGTTTCTTCACCTCGAAGGTGGGTGCGACCGAAGTGCTGCAGTACGTTGCGGTACCGGGTCGCTACGACGGCGACCTGGCCTATGCCCCCGGTACCCCCGCCTGGGCGACCGGCTGATGGAGTGCAAAGACACGATGACCCGACCCCTGTTGATGGCGGCCTGCCTGCTGGCTGCCCCCGCGTTCGCGCAGTCCAGCGGCGACCCCGCGCGCGATCCGACCAGGACCGAAGTGTGGACGCCCGTGCCTGGGGTCGTGGCCACGCCGACGGGCGGTGCGCCTTCCGATGCGATCGTGCTGTTCGGCGGCAAGGACACGTCGGCGTGGGAGTCGGAGCAGGGCGGTCGCGTGCCGTGGACCGTTGCCGACGGCGCGATGACCGTGGTCCCGGGCAGCAAGGGCATCCGGACCACGCAGAAATTCTGCGACATCCAGCTGCACGTGGAGTGGCGCACGCCCACGGATACCAAGGGCTTCGACGGCCAGCACCGGGGCAACAGCGGCATTTTCCTGCAGGAGGTGTATGAGCTGCAGGTGCTCGACAGCTACAACAACCCGACCTATCCCAACGGGCAGGCTGCTTCGCTGTACAAGCAGGCCATTCCGCTGGTGAACGCCTCGCGTGCGCCGGGGCAGTGGCAGGCCTATGACATCATCTGGAAGGCGCCGCGCTTCTCGGCGGGGGGCGGACTCACTTCGCCCGCGCGCATCACCGTGCTGCACAACGGCGTGCTGGTGCAGGATGACACCGTGCTTTCGGGCAAGACCGAGTACATCGGCGCTCCCTCGTATGCGCCGCATGACTGCGCACCAATCTACCTGCAGGAGCACGACTCCAAGGTCAGTTACCGCAACATCTGGGTGCGCGCGCTGTAACGCCCGCGCACCCCTGGCGCCGGCTTTCTATTTGACCAGGAAGCTGGCGATGTCGTTGATCTCCTGCGGCGACAGCTGCGCAAACGGCGGCATCAGGCCGCCGCCCTTGGTGATCCTTTCCTTGATCTGCGCGGGTTGCAGGCGCTTGCCAACGTCGGTGAGCGCGGGGAACGCAGGCGGAACGCCTGCGCGCTCCGCCCCGTGGCAGGCGACGCAGTGGGTGGCGTAAAGCTTCGCGCCAGCCGCAGGGTTGTCTTCGCACCACGCTGCGTTGGCAAACGTTGATCCACAGAGCAGTACAGCCACGGTCAGAATCATTTTCAAGCAGAACTCCTTCACGTACTAGCGCTGCGCACGCGCCGTCAGGTGGGCACGCAGGTAATCGGCGCCGGCCTGGATGGCCTTGGCCGGATCATGCGGTTGGTCGTGTTCGACGATGTACCACTGCACGCCGTCCGCCGCGGCCGCAGGCAGGATCGCATTCCAGTCGAGCACGCCCTGGCCGACTGCGGCGAAGCCGCCTTCGTCTTCGGCCTGGCCCTTCGGCGCGTTGTCCTTGGCATGGACGGCGAACAGGCGGCCCTTGAATTTGCCCAGCATTACCACCGGGTCATGCCCTGAACGCTGCACCCAGGCCAGGTCCAGCTCGGTCTGCAGGTCGGGGCCGGCGGCGGCGAACAGCAGTTCAAGGCCGGTCTTGCCGTTGAAGTCGACCAGCTCGAAGTCGTGGTTGTGGTAGGCCAAGCGCATGCCCTGGGCGCGCACCCGTTGTGAGATCTGGCCGAGCTCCTTGCCCAGCGCGGTCCAGCCCGCTGCATCGGTGGGGCGATCTTTCTCGTTCAAGTACGGCACCACCAACACCGTGTTGCCGATCGCGCGGTTGAAGGCGACTGCCGCGTCCAGGTCGTTGCGCAGATCCGCCAACTGCACATGCGATGAAATGGCCTTGATGTCATACCGATCCAGCAGCTGCTTGAGCTCCGCCGCGCTGACGTTCTGGGTGCCCACCGTTTCCACCGCATGCACGCCCGCGTCGTGGACGATCTTCAACTGCTGGTCGAGCGAGCCGGCATTGCGCAGCGTGTACATCTGCACCGCGATGGGCGGTTGCGGTCCGGCTGGGTCGCCAGCGAAGGCGGGCAGGGCGACCATCATCAACAGCGCGAGCGTTGCAGTCCTGCGTGCAGCAATCTTCATCCGGAAGTCCTCAGGGAATTCAATCGATGGCGGTCCAGGCACGGGACCTGGCCGAGGCGATGACGCGGTCGACGATCAGCGCCGAGCGCGCGCCGTCTTCAAAGGTGGGCAGGCCCTCCGGGCGTTCGCCGTGGATGGCGGCATACGTGTCGGCCACGAAGGCCTCGAAGCAGTGGCCGTAGCCCTGCGCATGCCCGGGCGGCAACACCGAGAGTCGCCGCTGCTCGGCACTGCCGGCGCCCGGGCCGCGCACGAAGAACTCCTCGCGCTGGTCGGGTCGGCCGATCCACAGCCGCTCGGCGTCTTCCTGGTTGAAAGCCACGCTGGCGTTGGCCGCGTCGATCTCGAACCAGAGGCGATTGTGGCGGCCCGCCGAGACCTGGCTGACCGTCAACGAGGCCAGCGTTCCGGCGCCGGTCTGGAACAGTGCCGCTGCCACGTCCTCGCTGGAAACCGCCTGCATCGCGCCGCCGGCGGCGGGCGTGGTGAAGCTCTGCCCACCGCTCGCGCCGCGCTCGCCGATCACGGTGGCAAAGGCTGCGCTGACGTCGACGAAGCGCTCGCCGCTCACCCATTCCACCAGATCGCACCAGTGCGAGCCGATGTCGGCGAACACGCGCGAGGTGCCGCCCAGTGCCGGGTCCACGCGCCAGTTGTTGCTGGCAGGGTCCAGCAGCCAGTCCTGCAGGTAGCTGCCATGGATGAGGTGCAGCGGCCCCAGCTCGCCCTGCGCGATCCGCGCGCGCGCTTCGCGGACCACCGGGTGGTAGCGGTAGACGAACGGGACGGTGGCCACACGCCCGGTGGAGGCGGCCAACGCCGCCAGCACCTGCGCATCTTCCAGTGTCGTTGCCAGCGGCTTCTCGCAGATCACGTGCTTGCCGGCTTCCAGCGCGGCCTGCGCCATGGCACGGTGCAGATGGTTGGGGGTGCAGACGTGCACGACCTGCACCTGCGGGTCGGCGAGCACCTCTTCGATGTCACGGTACCCGCGCGGCACGTTCCACGCGTGCGCCACCTCGGTAGCGCGTTCCGGTGACGACGCGACAACGCCGCGTACGTCGGCGCCGGCGAGCAGGGCGGCGCGACGGTGTACGGCGCCGATCATGCCGGTGCCGACGATGGCGATTCCAAGCTTGGGCATCGGGTGCGGTCCTCAGTTCGTGGCAGGCGAGGCCGCCACCACTGGGCGGTCGCGGAACAGCGCCAGGAAGGCGATCAACACGACCAGGGCGACGCCGGCGGGGAACAGCCAGATCTGCTGCCAGTCCGGACCGGCCGCCGTGGTGTAGTGCTCGACCACCGCGCCGGACAGGAACGTGCCGATCAGCATGCCCACGCCATACGTGGCCAACGTGATGAAGCCCTGCGCGCTGCTGCGCGCGTCCGGGCCGGCATGCGCGTCGGTGTAGATCTGGCCGGTGACGAAGAAGAAGTCATAGCAGATGCCGTGCAGCACGATGCCGATGACCAGCAGCGAGAAGCCGCCACCGGCGTCGCCGAAGGCGAACATCACATAGCGCACCACCCACGCGGCCATGCCGACCGCCAGCATGGTCTTGACCCCCAGCCTGACGAACAGGAACGGCATGGCCAGCATCAGCAGCACTTCGGAGACCTGGCCCAGCGACTGCAGGCCGGCCGCGCCGCGCACGCCAAGGTCGTTGAGGTAGGGGTTGGTGAAGTTGTAGTAGAACGCCAGCGGAATGCAGATGGCGATGGAGGCCAGGAAGAACACCAGGTACGAGCGCGACTTCAGCAGTTTCAGCGAGTCCAGCCCCAGGATCTGCCCCAGCCCCGCGTCGCGCTGCTTCGCCAGCGGTGGCGTGTGCGGCAGGGTGAAGGCATACAGGCCCAGCGCCAGCGACGCCAGCGCCGCCATCTGGAAGGTCAGCTCCAGCCGGTGCGCCTGTTCCCAACCCAGCCAGCCGATCAGCACGCCGGCGACGATCCAGCCGATGCTGCCGGCCACCCGCACCGGGGGAAACTGCTTCTCAGGCGATTGCATGTGCCGCATCGCCACGCTGTTGGCCAGCGCCAGCGTGGGCATGAACAGCAGCATGTAGCCCATCACGCAGGCGAAGAACGTATTGAAGTCCGTCGCCGTGGACGCCAGCCACATCAGCACTGCACCGAGCAGGTGCAGCACCGCGAGGATGCGCTGCGCGGCGAAGTAGCGGTCGGCCACCAGGCCCACCAGGAACGGCGCGACGATGGCGCCGATCGACTGGCTGAGGAAGGCGGTCGCGACCTGGCTGGCGCTGGCCTTGAGCGGACCCTGCACCAGGTACGTGCCCAGGGTGACGAACCAGGCGCCCCAGATGAAGAACTGCAGAAACATCATCGCGCCCAAACGCGACATGGTGTGCTTCATGACGTGCCCTCCCGGGGCGGTGATGGCTCAGATGCCGAGCATGCGGCGCAGTGAATGGGGATCGGTGCCGCCCTCGGCGAAGTCGTCGAAGGCCCGTTCGGTGACGCGGATGATGTGGTCGCGCACGAAGGCGGCACCTTCGCGGGCGCCGTCTTCCGGATGCTTCAGGCAGCACTCCCACTCCACCACCGCCCAGCCGGGGAAGTCGTACTGCGCGAACTTCGAGAAGATCGCCTTGAAGTCGATCTGGCCGTCGCCGAGCGAACGGAAGCGGCCGGGGCGGTCGATCCAGTCCTGGTAGCCGCCATACACGCCGCTGCGGTCGCTCGGGCGGAACTCCGCGTCCTTGACGTGGAAGATGCCGATGCGCGGGTGGTATCGGTCGATGAAGCCCAGGTAGTCGATCTGCTGCAGCAGCAGGTGGCTGGGGTCGTACAGCATCTTCGCGCGGGGATGGTGGTCGACCACCTCGAGGAAGCGCTCGAACGTCGCACCGTCGTGCAGGTCTTCGCCCGGGTGGATCTCGAAGCACAGGTCCACGCCGCAGGCGTCGAACGCGTCGAGGATGGGGCGCCAGCGGCGGCCGAGTTCGGCGAAGGCTTCCTCCACCAGGCCAGGCGGGCGCTGCGGCCACGGATAGAAGTACGGCCAGGCCAGCGCGCCGGAGAACGTGGCATGCGCGGTCAGCCCGAGACGCTGGCTGGCCTTGGCCGCGAGCAACAGCTGCTCCACCGCCCAGGCCTGGCGGGCGGCGGGATCGCCGCGCTTGTCCGCAGGCGCGAAACCGTCGAACAGGCTGTCGTAGGCAGGATGCACGGCGACCAGTTGCCCCTGCAGGTGGGTCGACAACTCGGTGATCTGCAGGCCGTGTCCGGCCAGCATGCCGGCGAGGTCGTCGCAGTAGTCCTGGCTGCGCGCGGCTTCGGCCAGGTCGAACAGATGCGGCGCGCCGGTCGGCACCTGTACGCCAGAATAGCCCAGGCCGGCCGCCCAGCCGGCCAGCGTGTCCAGCCGATCAAACGGAGGTGTGTCGCTGATGAACTGCGCCAGGAACAGCGCCGGACCCTTGAGCGTCTTCAATGGGATTCGCCCGCGATGCAATCGATTGCATTACCCTAGCAGGGACTTCCGCAAATCCCGTTGTGCACTGCACAGCGGCAACCACACCTGACGCCATGGCCACCATCTACGACATTGCAAAACACGTGGGCGTCTCCGCCGGCACCGTCTCTCGCGCGCTTTCGCGGCCGGACAAGGTGCTGCCGGCCACTCGCACGCGCATCGAGCAGGCGGCCCTGGCGCTGGGCTATGTGCCCAACACCGTGGCGCGTACGCTCAAGACCCAGCGCAGCGGCAAGCTGCTGGTGACCGTGCCGGACATCGCCAATCCATTCTTCGCGCAGATCCTGCAGGGCGCCGAGGACGCGGCGCAGGCGGTGGGCTACGCGGTGCTGCTGGGCGACACCCAGCACCTTCCCGAGCGCGAGGAGCGCTACGCGCAGATGCTCCGCCGCAACGAGGCCGACGGCCTGATCGTGCTGGGCCATCGCCTGCCGCCGACCGCGCGGGAGATCGTGCAGCAGCAGGGCGTCACGGCGCCGGTGGTGAATGGCTGCGAGTTCGACCCTGCCCTGGGCATTCCCAGCGTGCACATCGACAACGCGGCTGCCGCGCGCGCGGTGATGGAACACCTGTATGGGCTGGGGCACGAACGGATCGCGGTCGTGGGTGGGCCGCCGGACAACCCGCTGCATCAACAGCGGCTGGAAGGGGTGCGAAGCGCGGGCAAGGCACGTGGCCGCCTGCGCAGCCTGAGCGTGGTGCCGGGCGATTTCTCCCTGGAGTCCGGCCATGCCGCCGCAAGGGCGCTGCTGGCCGGTGGGCTGGCACCCACCGCGATGTTCTGCTTCAGCGACCAGATGGCGCTGGGCGCGATGGCGGCCTGCCGCGACCTGGGCCTGCGCGTGCCGGAGGACCTGTCCATCGTCGGCTTCGACGATCTGGCATCATCCAGCTATCTGTCGCCGCCGCTGACGACCATCCGGCAGCCGATGCGGGAGATCGGCGTGCGCGCGGTCAAGCTGCTGCTGGCCATCATCGAAGGGGTGGACGTGCCGCTGCAGCAGACGCTGGATTTCAGTTTGATGGTGCGGGGATCTACCGGCGTGTCGAAGGGCTGACGTCAGCTCCTGCGCATCAGGATCATCTTTTCCTGGGTCATGTCGCGCATGGTGTACGGAATGCCGCCGGTGCCGTAGCCGGACTCGCGGCGGCCGGCGAACGGCATCCAGTCGGTACGGAACGCGGTGGGGTCGTTGATCATCACCGCCGAGGCGTCCAGGCGGTTGGCGGCGCGCATCGCGATGTCCATGTCCTGCGCGAAGATGCTGGCCTGGAAGGCGACGGGCAGGGCGTTTGCGCGCGCGATGGCGTCGTCCAGCTCGCCGTAGCGGTACACCGCGACGACCGGCCCGAACACTTCCAGCGTGGAGATGCGCGCATCGGCGGCTGGATCGAGCAGCACGGTGGGTTGGTAGGTGGTCTCGGACAGGCGTTTGCCGCCGGCGGCGAGCTTCGCACCACCCTTGACTGCTTCGTCGACCCACTCCGCAACGCGATCAACTTCACGGGGCTGGATCAGCGGGCCCACCTCGGTGTCCTTCAACGTTGGATCGGCGGTACGCAGTTTTTCGACGCGGGCGACCAGCCGCTCGGTGAAGTCATCGGCGATGGCGTTGTGCACGAAGATGCGTTGCGTGGACACGCAGACCTGGCCGGCATGGTAGTAGCCACCTTTCACGATGGGCTCGATGACCTTGCCGAGGTCCGCGCTGCGGTCGACGATGGCTGGCGCCACGCCGCCATGCTCCAGCGCCGAGCGTGCGCCATGGGCGAGCTTTGCATGCAACGACCAGCCGACCCGTGCCGAACCGATGAAGCTGAGGAAGGCCACGCGCTTGTCCGTCGCCAGCGCCTCAGCCAGTTCGTTGCCGTCGGGCAGGAAGGTCTGGCACCACGGCTCCGGCAGGCCGGCCTCATGCGCCAGCGCGACAAACTCCAGGCAGGAAAGCGGGGTGGCGCTTGCCGGTTTGATGATGACCGGGCAGCCGACCGCAATCGCCGGTGCCACCTGGTGAACGATGAGGTTCAGCGGATGGTTGAACGCCGAGATGGCGGCAACGATCCCGATCGGCTCCTTCGTGGTGAAGGCCCAGCGGTTCTCCGCCGCAGCCGAGAGGCCCATGGGAATTTCCCGGCCTGCGAAATTGCGCAGTTCATCGGCCGCGTTGTGCACGCCGTCGATGGCGCGGGTGGTTTCCACGATGGCGTCGGGCAACGGTTTGCCACCTTCGCGCGCGATCTGCAGGGCTAGATGGTCGCGCCGGGCGTCCATCAATGCGGCCAGCCTGCGCAGGATGGCAATGCGCTGGTGTGGCGGCAGCCAGCCGTCGCGATCCTTGAAGACGCGTTCGGCCGCACGCAGCTTGCGCTCCAGCGCAGCCGCATCGTCGGTGGGGACTTCCGCGATCTGCGCGCGATCAAACGCCTGTACGACCTTCAGCATGAGGGTTCCTTCAAGTGCTCAGCGGCATTCCACGTCGGGGGTGCGGTTGCGCAGCTCGTCGACCAGAACGCGTGTGTTTTCGGAATAATCGATGGGTACATCGACCAGATGCACGCCGCCGCCAGCAAAGGCCGCTTCAATCGTGGGCACCAGCGATTCGGCAGAACCCACCCGCGACCCCTTTGCACCATAGGCCTCGGCATAGCGCACGAAATCGGGATTGCCGAAGCGCATGCCAAAGTCCTCGAACCCGTCCACCGCCTGCTTCCAGCGGATCATGCCGTAAGCGCTGTCGTTGAGGATCACCACCACCAGGTTCAGCCGCAGCCGCACGGCGGTTTCCAGCTCCTGCGAGTTCATCATGAAGCCACCATCGCCGCAGACCGCCATGACCCGGCGCTGCGGGTACAGCATGGCCGCCATCATCGCCGAGGGCAGGCCGGCGCCCATGGTGGCCAGGGCGTTGTCCAGCAGCAGCGTGTTGGCCACGTGGGTGCGGTAGTTGCGCGCGAACCAGATCTTGTACATGCCGTTGTCGAGGCAGACGATGCCGTCGTCGGGCATCACCGCGCGCACGTCGTGGACCAGCCGCTGCGGGGTGACCGGGAAACGGTCTTCCTCCGCACGGTCGTTGAGGTGGGCCAGGATCTTCTGGCGCAGCGTGGCCATGCCGTCGTCGGGCGACAGCCTGCCTTCCAGCTTCTCGGCCAGCGCCTGCACCGAGCCACCGATGTCGCCGATCACTTCGATGTCGGGGTGGTACACCTGCTCGACGGTGGCCGACTGGAAGCCCAGATGGATGACCTTGGGTCCACCAGCGTCCTTCATGAGGAACGGCGGCTTCTCGATGGTGTCGTGGCCGATGGCGACGATCAGATCCGCGCGTGCCACGGCTTCGTGCACATAGTCGCCCTCGGAAAGCGCAGCGGTGCCCATGTACAGATTGGAGCCACCGGTGACGGCGCCCTTGCCCATCTGCGTATTGAAGAAGGGCAGGCGCGTACGCGTCACGAAGCTCGACAACGCGTCGGCCAGGTACGGGCGGCTGCACGCCGCGCCGATCATCACCAGCGGACGCTTGGCGGCCAGGATCGCCGCAGCCGCGCGCTCGAGCGCAGCGGGATGGGCGAGCGGGCGCTCCAGTGGATGCACGGCAATGGGGGAGACCGCGTCGACCTCCTCACCAGCGATGTCTTCGGGAAGTTCCAGGTGCACCGGGCCGGGCCGCTCTTCCATCGCCACACGGAACGCATCCCTGACGATGGACGGAATCGATGCGGGGCTGACGATCTGGCGCGTCATCTTGGTAAGCGGTTTCATCGACGCGACGATGTCGACAATCTGGAAGCGGGCCTGCCTCGCACTCATCACCGCCTTCTGTCCGGTGATGAGGATCATCGGCATGGCGCCGAGATGGGCATACGCTGCACCGGTGGAGAAGTTCAGCGCGCCCGGGCCCAGCGTCGCGAGGCAGACGCCGGGGCGGCCGGTCAGTCGCCCATGCGTGGCGGCCATGAACGCGGCAGCCTGCTCATGCCGGGTCAGCACCAGTTCGATCTTCGAGGTCCGCAGCGCTTCCAGGAAGTCGAGGTTTTCCTCCCCGGGCACGCCGAAAATACGGTCCACGCCCTCGTTCTCGAGCGCTTCAACCAACAGGGCAGCACCGTTGCGCATCGTTCGGTTCCTCATGGATGGAGTCGGTCAACCTGCGAGCGCCTTCGATGCTAACAGGCCCGGACATGATCCAGGTCAAGAGGTGCCTCACGGCAATGCCTAGGCTCTGCTCACCCTCCTGGAGCCCTGTCATGAATCCGCACCGCATTGCCCGCCCCAACCGTCGCGCGCTGTCACTGGCCTTGATGAATGCGCTCGCCGCCACCGGCCTTGCGACCTTTGCCGCGCCAGGCGTCGCGCTGGCCGACGGTTGCCAGCTGTACAGCGTCAACGGCCACATCTCGTGCTATCTCAATTCCAACGGCAGCGCCGGTTCGCCGGCGGGAAGTTCCGGCTCGGACCCGATCTTCGACGACAAGAACGGGTACACCGGCGGACCCGGTGGCCCGGCGGCGGACATCAACCTGGTGGTGGGCTTGAACCCCACGCTGTACGACTACTCCGCCTACAACAGCAAGAACCAGTTGCTGCTCGCCTCTTCGCCGATCAATTCGGTGAGCATCGGTGGCGCCGGTGCGCAGGGCTCGGATGCCACCGCAGGCGGGTTCGACAAGGTCGGCGGCAACGGCGGCCTGGGCAACAGCGGTGGCGCGTTGACCGTCTCGGTGGGACCTCAGGTGACCTCGCTGTCGCAGGACACCGTCAACGGCATCAGCGGCATCACCCTGATCTCGCTGGGCGGTGAAGGCGGCGCGGCCGGCAAGGGCAACATGAGCGGTGAAGACGGCAACTCCGGCGTGGGCGGCGTGGGCGGCAGCATCAACGCGACCCTCGACGGCTATACCCATTCGAATTTCCGCAGCGTGCTGGTGTCGAGCCAGGGCGGCGCAGGCGGCCGGGGCCGCGATTACGGCACCGGGCTGAATTCCCAGGGCGCGGACGCGACTGACGGCATTGGTGGCAACGGTGGCACGGTCACCGCGAGCTTCACCAACACCAGCAACAACGCCAACAACGGCTTCGTGGGCACCGCCGGCGTGATGGTCCAGAGCGTGGGTGGCAATGGCGGCAACGGCGGTTCCGCGGAGGATGTGGACGGTTCGCAGGGCGGCGACGGTGGCCTGGCCGGCAACGGCGGCAACGTTGGCGTGACCGTGGCGTCGAACGTGATCATGGTGGAAACCGGCGACAACGACGCGGCGTTGCATGTGCTGTCGCAGGGCGGCGCCGGCGGCCAGGGCAACAGTTCCGGCGGCTCCGGCGGCAATGCGGGCGCTGGTGGCAATGGCGGCAATGCCAGCCTCATCATCGATGGTAGCGCCGGCAGTGGCGGCGCCATCGCCGCCAACGGCACCTACGCGCCTGCGGTGCTGGTGCAGTCGCTGGGCGGCAACGGCGGCGACGGCGGTACGCCCTCGCAGTTCGTGATCGGGCCCAACGGCGGTTCCGGTTCCGATGGCGGTACCGCAGGCACGGTGTCGGTGACCGGTAGCGGCCTGCTGGCACGCACCGGCTCGTATGTCGACCCGACCGACTTTGAAGGGTCACCGGGCGTGCTGGCGCAGTCGATCGGTGGCGGCGGTGGTTCCGGTGGCGTTTCCAAAGGAATCTTCGCCGTGGGCGGCGAAGGCGCCAACGGCGTGAACGGCAACAGCGCCACCGTTGCGCTGCAGTCGAACGTGGAAACCTTCGGGTTCGGTTCGGACGGCCTGGCGGTGCAGTCCATCGGCGGCGGTGGCGGCAAGGGCGGCGACGCCAGCGGCGACAGTGTTGGCCTGCAGTACGTGATCGGCGGTTCGGCCGGTGGCGGTGGCGACGGCTACAGTGCGTCGCTGACCAGCCAGGCCGGCAGCACCGTGCTGACCCACGGCGTGCACGCGCCGGGTCTGCTGTCGCAGTCGATTGGTGGCGGTGGCGGCCAGGGCGGTTCGGCCTACAGCAAGTCCACTTCGGCGGGCTTCGGCGCTTCGATGGCGGTGGGCGGCAGCGGTGGCGCGGGTGGCAATGCCTGCGGCAGTGGCTGCAGCGGCACCCTGGCGCAGAACGACGGGCGCATCGGCACCGACGGTTCGGATAGCTATGGCATCCTGGCCCAGTCCATCGGCGGCGGTGGCGGCGCCGGTGGCGCGTCCACGGCGAAGTCGAAGGTGTATGCCGCCGAAGACGTCAGCATTTCGCTGAGCGCCTCGCTTGGAGGTTCCGGTGGCCAGGCCGGCAGTGGCGGCCTGCTCACCGCCACCAACACCGGCCTGGTCACCACCGGTGGCCAGGGCGCGGTGGGCATGCTCGCGCAGTCGATCGGCGGCGGCGGCGGTGCCGGTGGCGACTCGTCGTCGGCCTCGACCGCCACCGGTGGCGAGTTCGACATCAGTGCTTCGATGGCGCTGGGTGGCAAGGGCGGCACCGCCGGTGACGGCGGTGCGGCGACGGGTACCAACAGCGGCGTGGTGCTGACCACCGGCGAATCGGCAGCGGGCCTGCTGGTGCAGTCGGTCGGCGGTGGCGGTGGTGCCGGTGGCACCGGCGATGGCCAGGCCTCGGCGACCGGCGGTGAGACCAAGATCTCCACCACGTTGACCATGGGTGGCACCGGCGGTTCGGGCGGCGATGGTTATGCGGCCACCGCCAACAACATCAACGGGTCCATCATCACCCTGGGCGACGGCGCGTTCGGCATCGGCGCGCAGTCGATCGGCGGTGGCGGTGGTGCGGGCGGCGGTGCAGCCGGCTCGGCCAAGGGCGAGTACGTGGCCACCGTGACCATGGGCGCGAACGGCGGCAAGGGCGGCAACACGTATCACACCGATGGCAACGGCAATGAGATCGACGGCGTGTCGGTGCACAACGACGCCACTTCTACGGTGGTGACCTTCGGCGCAGACGCCAACGGCATCGTGGCGCAGTCGATCGGCGGCGGTGGTGGTGTCGGCGGAAAGGCCGGCTCCAACATCGCCAGCAAGAAGTCCGACGGCGCCGGTGGCAACAAGGGCAGCAACGCGGGCACCGCGACCAGCACGCTCACCGCCGCCTACGATGCCAATGGCACGGCGGCGCTCAACGACTATCTGGGCCTCAACAACGCAGTCACGTTTACCAACAGCCTGCTCGCCGACAGCACTTCACAGGTGGCAGCGCGTGCGCGGTTGGCAGCCGTGAGTGACGGCGACCTGGACGACGACCTCAACGATGCCGCCGAGTCGAAAGGCGACACCGACGACGACAACGAGTCCACCAGCATCCAGCTCTCGGTGGCGCTGGGCGCCTCCGGCGGCAGCGGCGGTACGGCGGGCCTGGTCACGGTGACCAACGACGGCGGGATCGCCACGCTGGGCAACCACGCCGACGCGATCCTGGCCCAGGCCGTCGGCGGCGGTGGCGGCAAGGGCGGCGCGGCCAGCACCGCCTCGACCAACGACTACAGCGGCAACCTGTCCGTGGGTGGCTCGGGCGCCGGAGGTGGCTACGGTGGCCAGGTGATCGTCAACAACACCGGTGCGATCTACACCAAGGGCGCGCTGGCGGCGGGCATCGTGGCCGAATCGATTGCCGGCGGCGGTGGCGTCGGCGGTGTCTCGGCGTCGTCGGTGAAGGCCAGCAGCAGGAACTCCGGGGACGACGACGCCAACGATGGCGCGTTCAAATCGATCTCGCTGTCGGTCGGCGGCAATGGCGGCGCCAGCTACGACTCCGGGCAGGCCAAGGTGACCAGCAGCGGTGCGATCTCCACCGCGGCGCACGATTCCAGCGGCATCATCGCGCAGTCCATCACCGGCGGTGGCGGCATCGCCAAGACCCTGGCCAGCGACCTGGAAGGCGCAGGTGGCAGCGCCAGTGCGAAGGGTGGCGACTACGACGTCATGTTCAAGTTCGGCGGCAGTGGTGGCGAAGCCTCCGGTGGCAGCGGCCTGGTCAACGTCACCACCGCAACGGGAGGATCAATCACCACCAAGGGCGACAACAGCCACGGCATCCTGGCCCAGTCGATCAGCGGCGGCGGTGGCCTGCAGTTGGGCGGCACCGTCAGCGGCAGCACCGTGGCCGATTTCTTCGGCTCCGGCAAGACCACCGGCAGCGTCAACAATGACGGCGTGAACAGCCCGACAGCCGGCAACAGCGGCCTGTCGGTGACGGTGGGCGATGCGATCAGCACCGCCGGCGCCAACGCGGTGGGCGTGCTGGCACAGTCGATCGGCGGGGGCGGCGGCCTGGCCGGTGGCATTGCCGGCCAGACCAGCCTGGCGGCTGCACCGCAGTACTTCAGTGGCAGTCGCAACGCCTCGGGCAATGGCGGGGTGATCACGGCCACCGTGGATGCCGGCGCATCGATCAGCACCACCGGCAGCAATGCACCGGCGATGCTGCTGCAGTCGCTGGGCGGCGGCGGTGGCCGCGTGATCACCGACAACGCGATCTACATGGGCAGCGCGGGCGGCAGCGGCACCGGCGCGGCGATCACCGCCACCATCAACGGCACGGTATCGGCCACCGGTTCGGGCTCGGCGGGCATCGTCGCGCAGAGCATGGGCGACAGCGCCTCCAATGCGCCGATCAGCATCACCATCGCCTCCACCGGCAAGGTCACCGCCGGTCAGCAGTCGGTGGCCACCTCGCCCAATGGCAGCTCGGCCGGCATCTACATCGACCACGGCGGTACCGGCAAGAACGGCAGCAACGGCACGCCGGTGGTCAACACGGTCACCAACAACGGCACGCTGTACACCTACGGTTCGCAGGCCAACGCGGTGGCGGTGTACAGCACCGCGGGCGACACCCAGGTGATTAACAACGGCACCATGGGCGGCGACGTGCTGCTCACCAATGGTGGCGGCACCGGCTGCTTCACCAACAACGGCACCTTCAACGCCGGCGACAGCGTCACCGTGGGCAAGTGCGGGGTGACCAACAACGGCGTGATGGACATCCGCGCCACGCCGCTGGCGGTGCAGGGCAACCTGCTCAACAACGCCGGCGGTCGCATCGTCGTGGCCGCGGACTTCTCCGGCAAGGCCGCCACGCCGTTGACCGTGGACGGCGACGCCACCATTGCCGGTACGGTCGAGGTACGCCCCACGCTGATGCGCCGGAACACGGTGACGCTGGCCAGCGCCACCGGCACCCTGCAGCTGGATCCAACCCTGGCGGCGGTGCACAACGACCATCTGTTCGACTACCGCTTCGATACCGACGGGCAGAACCTGCGGGTCACCCCGAGCGCCCTGTTCAGTGCGCAGGCGGCGGGCATGGGCGCCAACAAGCGCGCGGTCGGCAACAACCTGCAGTCGATCTTCGACAGTGGCGCGGCGATGGATACCGGCTTCACCCGCTTGAGCAGCGTGGCCGACGGCGCCGAGTACGAGCGCAGCCTGGCGGCGATGTCGGGCAAGGCGCTGGGGGCATTCGGTGCATACCGGGTCAACAGCAGCCGCGACTTCGCCGTGAACCTGTATGGCGGCTGCTCCAGCGCGCCGGTGGCCAGCAAGAGCACCGACAGCTGCGGCTGGGGCCGGGTGATCGCCAATGGCTCGGAGCAGAAGGAAACCAACGACGCGCTGGGTTACAAGGTCGACGCGTCGGCGTTCCAGGCCGGCGGCCAGCTGCAGCTGTCGCCCAACCTGGCCCTGACCGGCTCGCTGGCGTACGAGAACAGCCGCCTGCGCGACGCTGACGGCAGCGCGCGGGTGAAGGGCGACGCGGTGCTGGGCGGGGTGGGGCTGCTGTACGACGCGGGCAGGATGGAGCTGTCCGGCGGGCTGGACGCAGCTTCGGGCAAGTACCGCTCCACCCGTGACGTATCAGTGGGCGGCTTCGACGATGAAGCCAAAGCCAGTCCGAAGCAGTGGCAGGCCGGCGCGCACCTGCGTGCGGCCTACAGCGTGCCGGTGGGCCGCGAGGGCTTCGTGCGCCCGTTCGTGGAAGGGCATGCCATTCGCGTGGAGAACAAGGCATTCACCGAAGATGGCAACTCGCCGTTCCGCCTGGCCGTGGAAGGCAACGCAGACACCGCGCTGATCGGCGCGGTCGGGGTCGAGCTCGGCAACAGCGTGCACTTCAACAACGGCATGACGCTGCGGCCCTTCGCCAGCGCCGCGGCCGAATTCAGCAACAACCGCGACTGGACCACCACTGCGCGCTTTGCCGACCAGCCGCAGAGTCAGTCTTTCGATGTCACCACGGCGGGGCCGGGCACGATTGGACGCTTCGCGGTAGGTGCCGATCTGTATGGCTCCAACCACCTCAACCTGTCGCTGCAGTACGTGAAGGAAGTGGGCCAGGGCTTCGATGCCAATACCGGGCTGGCGCGCCTGACGTACAGTTTCTGACAGTAGAAATACTGGCGCGCTCTGCGTAGAAGTCAGCATTGGCCCGGCGGTGCTGCCGGGCGATGCTGTCAGGGTCGATCCGCAAGGAGCAGCTCCATGGCAACAGCACGTGCAAAGAAGGCGGCACCCAAGGCGTCGCCCGCCACCAGGAAACGGTCTACATCCAGCAGCGCGAAGCCTTCAAAGCCCGGTAAGCGCCCCAACATCCTGGTGATCTGGGGCGACGACATCGGCATCAGCAACCTGAGCTGTTACAGCCATGGGTTGATGGGCTACCAGACCCCGAACATCGACCGTCTCGCGCGCGAAGGCATGATGTTCACCGACTCCTACGGCGAGCAGTCCTGCACCGCAGGGCGCTCGTCCTTCATCACCGGCCAGAGCGTGTACCGCACCGGGTTGTCCAAGGTGGGTCGCCCCGGCGGCAAGGAAGGACTGCAGCCCGAGAGCGTGACCATCGCCGAACTGCTCAAGGAGCAGGGCTACGCCACCGGCCAGTTCGGCAAGAACCACCTGGGCGACCTGAACAAGTACCTGCCCACGGTGCACGGCTTCGATGAATTCTTCGGCAACCTGTACCACCTCAATGCCGAGGAAGAGCCGGAAATGTACGACTACTTCCCGGAGCAGGACTTCCCCAACTTCCGCAAGCAGAACGGTCCGCGTGGCGTGCTGCACTGCTGGGCGCAGGACAAGGACGACCCGACCGACCAGCCGCGCTGGGGCAAGGTAGGCAAGCAGAAGATCAAGGACACCGGCCCGCTGACCAAAAAGCGCATGGAAACCTGCGACGACGAATTCGTCGCGGCGGCGCAGAAGTTCATCCGGCGCCAGCATGAGGACGACCAGTCGTTCTTCGTCTGGTTGAACACCACCCACATGCACATGTTCACCCATACCAAGAAGTCCAGCCTCGGCCAGGCCGGACGCTGGCAGTCGCCGTACCACGACACCATGATCGACCATGACCGCAACGTGGGCGAGATGCTGGACCTGCTGGACGAACTGGGCATCACTGAAGACACCCTGGTGCTGTACTCCACCGACAACGGCCCGCACCGCAACTCCTGGCCGGACGCCGGCACCACGCCGTTCCGCAGCGAAAAGGACACCAACTGGGAAGGCGCGTTCCGCATTCCGCTGCTGGCGCGCTGGCCGGGTCGGATCGCACCCGGGGCGATCGCCAACGGCATCGTGCAGCACCACGACTGGCTGCCCACGTTCCTCGAAATGGCCGGTGCGCCGCAGGTGGTGGAACAGCTGAAGACCGGCTACACCACCAACGGCAAGACCTTCCGCAACCACATCGACGGGACCAGTCTGCTCGGATATCTCACCGGCAAGGAGAAGGAGAGCCCACGCAAGCTCTTCATGTACTTCAGCGACGACGGCGACGTGCTGGCAATGCGCTATGACAACTGGAAAATCGTGTTCATGGAACAGCGCTGCCAGGGCACGCTGCAGCTCTGGGCCGAACCGTTCACCACGCTGCGACTGCCCAAGCTGTTCAACCTGCGCACCGACCCTTACGAGTACGCAGACATTACGTCCAACAGCTATTACGAGTGGTTCCTGTACCACGACTACCTGCTGTTCGGGGCGTTCGGGATCGCCGACCAGTTCGCGCAGACGCTGGTCGAGTACCCGCGCGTGCAGGAGCCGGGCAGTTTCACCATCGATGACGCGCTGGCCAAGATGAGCGCGATGTCGTCGAAGGACTGAGGCGCAGGGGGCGGCTCAGCCGCCCCTGTACGGTCGACCCGGCGGCGCCGCCTTGCTGCGGCGCTGTTCGGTGCGGCGCTCCTGGTAGCGCTGCATGCTGAGTTGCAGTTCTTCCAGTGCATCGCCCGGCAGCCACAGCTGGCGGGTGCCGCGGGTCATCGCGGTGTACGCCGCGCGCACCGGATTGTGCGCGTACTGGCGGGTGAATCCAGTGCGGAAGCAGCAGCGCGACATCGCCACGCTGGCGAACTCGGCGTTCTTGGCGTGCTCCACCAGCATCAGCTGCAACGCTGCGTCGTGGAAGGGCAGCAGGCGCTCCATAAGCTCCACGAATCGCTCGCGGTTGTAGCCCCGCATGAACATGCGCGGGATCTGCGCCAGGTCCTGTTCCTCGCATTCGGCCAGCAGGTCTTCCCAGCGCTGGCTGCTGCCGCCGTGTGCGGTGAGCTCGCGATAGGCTTCCGCTCCCCGGGTGACCTCGCGGCCGAGCGTGGCCAGCGAATCGGGATGGATGGAGAAGGCGGCGCCCGCTGCGGCCAGACGCTGCGCTTCCTCCAGCAGCCGCCAGGGGCTGCCGTAAATGCGTGCGCCAGAGACCGGTACGTCGCTCCACGCGGTGTAGGTGCTGGACAGCGTCGGCTGGTCCGCCGAGCCGACGAAAGGGGCTTCGTAAAGGTTGCCGGGATCCAGCGCCAGCGTGTCGTTGACCAGCTGCTCCACCAGGCGCCCCTGGCGGACCGACTGGTCGATCTCCAGCGTCATGCCGGTGGCGAAGCGCGGCGCATGGCCTACCAGGCGCTGGTTGGGATCGCCCAGGCTGATCACCGCGCCCTCATAGCTGGAAAGCAGGGCTTTCCACGCCGGGCTCAGATCGTGGCCTTCGTCGATCAGCAGGGTGCCCCAGCTGGCCGGCACGCTGACCTGGTGCAACGCCAGCCATTTGCCGATGTGGTCCACGTTGACGCTGAGCAGCGCATGGCGCTGCAGCTGCGGGTCGAACATGCTGCGCCAGACGTGCTCGGCGGCCGCCATCAGCGCGGCGCTGTCGATCATCGTCCACGGCACTGCGCGCGCGAAGTGGCGCGGCGCCAGCTGCAGCGTGGTCGAGCGGCACCACGTGGCAATGCCTTCCAGTGCGATACGCAGCACGCTGGCAGGCGCGAACGAGCCGATGGACTGCAGCTCGATCCGTGCGGCGATGTCGCGCAGCGCGTGCTTGCTGATCTGGAACACGGGCCGCCAAGCGGTACGCAGCAGGCCGCGGCGGAACGCGTCACCGGCTACATGGTTGGCGAATGCGATCTGCGAGATCACCTGGACCGGCAGTGCCGCGCTGAGCCGCTGCCGGAACGCCTGCACCTGTCCGGCGCGCGGTGCGATGTAGGTGTAGCGGCGCGCGCCGCTGTCGAGCAGCTGCAGGATCAGGTGGGTCTTGCCGGCGCCGGCGTAGGCGTCCAGGTCGATGTGTTCGTCATCGTTGGCGATGATCGCGCGCAGCGCACGCGCCTGTTCCTGGGTATAGGAATGCGTGCGCTCCACGAACGCGGGCGCGCGCAGGCTGTCGTCGGCCACGTGGCCTTCTTCGGCATATGCTGCTTCGGTGGCGAAGCGCAGCGTGTGCGGTTCCAGTGTCACCTGGCTGTCGGTCTGGAATGCATCCACCGGATAGGCGTCGGGTGAGGCCTGCGCATAGCGCGCCACCACTGCGTCCGGGCCCAGCACCACGCCCTGCGCGGCCAGACCGTGCAGCCAGGCGTCTGCAGCGGGAGGCAATGCACTGCGCAACGTCTGGAACTGACCGGCAGCCGCCTCCGGCTGCGCCACGAACAGCGCGCAGGCGTCATCGAGCAGCCGGGTCAGCGCAGCCGGATGATGCGGGCGCTGCTGGCACAGCGCGGCGGCAAACAGCCCGGCGCTTTCCAGCGCGGTCACTGGAATCGCGCCGGTGTCCAGAAACGCGCGCAGTGCGGTTTCGCTCAACGGCAGGGCATAGGCGGCGGGGGAAGACACGGCAGGCATGCGCAATGATACCGTGCGGCCCGGATCCGGCTCTGTCCCGTCGCTTACTGCGCGCTGGCGATCGGCGTGTTCCGGCGCGCCTCGGCCTCGGCCTTCATCGCCCGCCACCATGGCGTACCGGCATGCGGCGCGGCCAGGTCCAGGCGTTCGCCCATTTCCGGCGTGGACAGGGCGATGCCGCGCGCTGCCGCCAGCGCGCTGACGCGCACGAACGGTTCTTCCCAGCGGTGCATGGCCAGGTCGAAGGTGCCGTTGTGGATCGGCACCAGCCACCGGCCGCGCAGGTCCTGGTGGGCCTGGACGGTCTGTTCGGGCTGCATGTGCACGTACGGCCACTTGACGTCGTAGGCACCGGTTTCGACGAAGGCCACGTCGAACGGCCCGTAGCGCTCACCGATCTTCTTGAAGCCGTCGAAGTAGCCGGAGTCGCCGCTGAAGAACACGCGCAGGTCGTTGTCGATGATCACCCACGAGCCCCACAGCGTCTTGTTGCTGTCGCGCAGCCCGCGGCCGGAGAAATGCTGGGTGGGGGTAAGCGCGAAGCGTACGCCGTCCACCTCGGTTTCCTGCCACCAGTCGAACTGGCGCACCTTGTCGCGCGGCACGCCCCAGTCGACCAGGCGGTCGCCCACGCCCAGCGGGGTGAGGAACACGCCTACGCGGCTGGCCAGGAACTTCACCGTGGCGCGATCCAGGTGGTCGTAGTGGTCGTGCGAGAGCAGCACGCCGCGGATCGGCGGCAGGTCTTCGAGCGCGATTGGCGGGGCGTGGAAGCGCTTCGGCCCGATCCACTGGAACGGCGAGGCTCGCTCCGAGAACACCGGGTCAGTGAGCCACCAGCCACCACGCAGTTTGATCAGCAGGGTCGAGTGGCCGAGCCGGTACACGCTGCGGTCCGGGGCCTCGGCCAGCGCCTGCGCGGTGAGCGCATGCACCGGCGTGGCGACGTCCGGCACCGTGCCGGACGGGCGGTTGAAGAAGAATTCCCAGAACAGCTTGATCGTGGCGCCCAATGATTCCCTGGGCTTGGCCACGACGTTGGTGAACTGGTCGTCCGCACGCTGCGGCGACGTTTCGTAGGAGGCGATAGGCACTTTAAGGGTCATCCCGATCAGAACGGCAAGGGCGAAGGCGACAGCGAGAAAGGACAGAATGCGCATGCGTCTCCAGAGGGTAGGGGAGCTAGTTGAGTGCGTAAGCACTCACTTAAAAGCACAGAAAACATCAACGTTGGATGCCCTTCCAGAACAGATCGAACCCGGCCTGCTGCAGGACATCGCGTTGTTCCGGCTGGGCCGCCATGGCTTCCAGCGTGGTTTCCAGCAGGGTGATCAGTACCCGGCCCAGATAGAACGACAGCCGCTCCGGGTCCACGTGCCGGGCCAGGCTCGCTTCCAGGGTCTGCAGGGTGGTGCCGAACAGGCCGGCGCAATGGGTGCGGGTGCAGTCGGTGATCCGCTCGGACACCTTTAGCTGGCGCAGCGCCATGCGGTCCACCGGGTGCGCCGCGCCCCAGACCAGCAACGCCTTCCACACATGCAGCAGCTGCTCGCGGACCTCGGCGTCGGACGGGAAGCTGCCGCTCACAGCCAGCGCCAGGCGCTCTTCAAGCCGTACGAACAGTGCATTGAGCAGCACGTCCTTGGTCTCGAAGTACGTGAACACCGTGCCCTCGGCCACCTTGGCCGCCTTGGCGATCTGCGCGGTCGACGCACCCACGCCCTGCGCAGCCACCAGTCGGGCGGCGGCATCCAGGATGGCGGTACGTTTTGCGTCGCTGAGCGGGCGGGCCATGGGACTATTTAGCTGAGTGGTTGCTCATTTATAGGCGCCATCGCGGTCCAGATCAAGCCCGCCGACCGCTGACAACGGCATCCGTTCAGGCACTATAGGCCGGGTAGAGCCGGGCTCTGCCCGGCCGAGGGAAACCCATGGCCACCTCCAACACCCCCGCGTCTCCGCGCCTGCTGGCCGGCGGCAACCCCCAGATTCCCAAAGGCGAGGGCGACGCCCCGGTCCAGGCCTGGATCGCCGCAGTGCCCGGCTGGAAGCAGGAAGCAGCCCGCCAACTCGATGCCCTGGTCGTGGCGGCGGTTCCCAAGGTCCACAAAGCGGTCAAGTGGAACTCGCCGCTGTACGCCGCCGAAGGCAAGGACGGTTGGTTCCTCAGCATGCATTGCTACGCGCGCTACATCAAAGTCGCGTTCTTCCGCGGCGCGTCGCTGGACCCGATGCCGCCGGAATCCTCCAAAAGCCAGGACACCCGCTACCTGCATGTGTTTGAGGATGTCCCGCTGGATGCCGCCCAGTTCACCCGCTGGGTGAAACAGGCCATGCGGCTGCCCGGCGAACGCATGTAGGCCGCTGCCGGAACCCACCTTTCCACTCGCCTGCGGTGGCAGCGGCAATCAACTTGGGCAAAGATGGTGCGCTGCATGATCGCCGATGGCGGTCATGCGTCCCCCATTGAAGACGGAACTGCCTGTGCTGAGTGTTGTTGGAGTCGTGCTTGCGTTGTATGTGGTGTGGCGGCTGATCTGGCCGTTGCGGGTGCCGGTCTCGGTACGTGGTCCGCTGGGCCTGCTGGTGCTGGCCCTGGCGCTGCACCACCGGATCGTGGCCCGGTTCGCCGGCACCATGGCCTCACCCGAAATTCCGAAGGTCGCCATCGCCATCCTGGCCAGTGGCTTCACCGCCCTGCTGCTGGTCGCCGTGTTCCTGCTGGTGCTGGATATCCTGCTGTTGCTTGCGCGCCTGCTGCGCCAGCCGCGTGTTGCCGACGCGTTGCGTCGCAGCTGGCTGCGTCCAGCCGCCGGTGTGTTGGCCCTGGCGCTCGGCATCTATGGCGTCCAGCAGGGCATGGCCGTACCGCAGGTGCGGCAGGTCGATGTCGCCATCGCCGGGTTGCCTGCGGCATTCGACGGTTACCGGGTACTGCAGCTCACCGACATCCACGCCAGCCGACTGCTCACCGGTGACTGGGTGACCAAGGTAGTTGCTGAAAGCAACGCACTGAAGCCGGACCTGGTGGTGATCACCGGCGACCTGGTCGACGGCAGCGTGCGCGCGCGCGCCAATGACGTGCGCTCGCTGGGCCAGCTGCAGGCACCCGACGGCGTGATCGCCATCACCGGCAACCATGAGTACTACGGCCAGTATGCGCAGTGGATGCAGGCCTTCCGCGGCCTGGGCATGACGGTGCTGGAAAACAGCCATACCCCGGTCATCCGCAACGGCGCGTCGCTCACCATCGCCGGTGTCACCGACCCGGTGGCCGCGCGTTACGGCCTGCCGATGCCGGACCTGAAGGCCGCCCTGTCGGGCGCAGATCCGAACGCGTCGGTGATCCTGCTGGATCATCGACCGAACCAGGCCGCTGCCAATGCCGCGCAGGGCGTGAAGCTGCAGCTGTCGGGGCATACGCACGGTGGCCATATCGTCGGCATGGACCAGTTGGTCAAGCGCGCCAATGGCGGCTATGTCTCCGGTCGTTATGAAGTGAACGGCATGACCCTATACGTGAGCAACGGCGCCGGGTTGTGGCCCGGCTTCGCGGCACGCATCGGCGTGCCGTCGGAAATCACCGTGTTCACCCTGCGGCGAACTGCAGCGGCAGGCTCGGGCTGAGTTCCGGCGCCACGGCATGGGCGACCGCCATGCGCAGCATCGTTGGGCTGATGTAGCGGCGGTGGGTACGGTCGATGGCGGCCATGTAAAAGCGGCCGAATGCGTTGTGGGTGCGCACGCGCGTGCCCAGCGAAATACGCACCTGGCCGTCGTCCAGCCGCTCCACCCGCACGCAGGAGCGGAACCGCAGGTGCCGGTCATCCGCGCCGAGCAGGACTTCGGCACTTCGGTCTTCGCGGCCCACCCGCTGCGCCAGTACCGGGAAGCGACCGGCGAACAGCTGGCCGCGGTCTTCGGACAACAGCGAGGAGACCGGGCAGCCCAACGGTGAGGTGCGCAGCCGCAGTGGCGCCACCAGCACGTTACGCACCGCCATCAGGCGACCCACATTGGCCGGTGGGTTGAGGATGAATCCTTCCAACACCGTTTCCAGCAGCTTCCGGGCCGAGTGGCCTGGCACCGCATGCGCGGGCAGCAGCAGCGAACCGTAATCCTGGTGATGGCTGCCTTCCGGCAGGGCCGCCTGCAGTAGGGAGTCGGCCGGCGCGGCACGCTGCTGGTGCAGGGGATACGCGTTCGGAAGACGGCTGACATAGCCGCGAATCGGGCGCAGCCGATGAAGCGCCGCACGCAGCCTGCCCACGTGGTCGCGGCTGTGTGCGCACAGCCGCCCGGCACACGAGCGCGACGGTGCATGCAGCGAAAGACTCACGCACGGCACGCGCTGCGGGTCGGTCTGGTCGAGCAGCGATTGCAGTGCGGGCGGCAGGGTGTCGGTGAGGCTGGGAAGGTCGGCGCTGTTGTCGGCCACCCGCGCGCGTTGCGCATCACTTAGCGGTCCGTGCTGGTCATTTGCATGGCAGGACAAGGCGAACAGTGCCGCGTGCGGCGCGCGCTGCGATACGAACTGGTGCCACGTGCCGCTGCCGAAGCGCACGGTAAACAGGCAGTCCGGTGGAATCTCCACGAAGCGAAGCGCCTGCACGAAGGCTGCTGGGTCGTGGTCCAGCTGGGTATCGGAAGCCGTGGAAAAACGCAGCTGCGCGCCGCCACTGCCAGACACGGCGGTGAACATGCGCGTACCGGCATGGCGATGGAACGGGTGGCCGTGCGGACCCACCGCAAACGAGTACAGCGACGACGGGTCCTGGTGTTCAACGTGCATGCCGCCAAGACGCGCCGAAGGTTCATCCAGTGCATCGACGAAGCGCGGATGCGCCGCCTGGCGGATGCCGGCGTCGCGCACCAGCTGGTCGCCGGCGCCAATGCCGAGCTGGGTGATGAGGGTCACTTCGACCGGGCTGCCGCCGCTGAAGGAGGGGAGGCTGATGCTTGGGAATGAACGGTCCGTGCGGGTCACTCCGGGCATGGCGGGCTCCTCAGTCCTGGGCGGGATCGGAATTCTTGCGGTTACGCGCCTTGGCGCGGCTTTCGCGTTGCAGCGGTCCGCCCACGGGGCACACCTCGGCGGCCCACGCGAACAGGGTGTTCGCCAGTCGTGCGGGCACCTGGCGGAAATACACGAACTGGCCGCGCTTTTCGCGTTCGATCAACCCCGCGTCCTCGAGGATGCGCAGGTGGCTCGACAGCGCCGGCTTGCTGAACTCGAAACGATCGCCCAGCTCGCCCGCGCTCAACTCGCCGCCATTGAGGTAGGCCAGGATCTGGCGGCGGGCGGGGGAGGCCAGGGCCTCGAAGATGCGGTCCATTCGGTTAGTTAATTAATTCGTTAACCAATTCTGCGCCCGGTCCTGCACCGCTGTCAAGCGGGTGCTGCGATGCAGGGCCGTCACCACCCCGTAACACTGAGCGCTTACCTTGCGCCGCACTTCAGGCGCGGGGCGGCACAGTGGCCGAGCAGGCAAGAGGGCGGCTGGCGCGGATGTTCGAGCAACATGCGCCGGTGCTTCGGGGGTTCTTCGTGCGCCGGGGGGCGCGACAGGACGCCGAGGACCTGGTGCAGGAGACGTATCTACGTCTGCTGCGTGCGCATGCGGGGCCTGGCGAGTCGATCGCCAACCCCGAGGCGTATCTGTTCACCGTCGCGCTGAACCTGGCGCGTGAGCAGGCCAGTCGCAGGCGCTGGGCCACCTTGCCGATCGAAGACATCGAACAGCTGGGCCAGGGCCTGGCCAGCGGGGAATGCGTGGAAGACGCCGCCGAACGCGAACAGCGCCGCCAGCGCCTGCAGGCACTGCTGGGAACGCTGCCCGAACACACCCGCGCGGTGCTGGTGATGCAGTACCGCGACGGGCTGAGCTACAAGCAGATCGCCGAGCGCATGGGCGTCTCCCCGCACATGGTGAAGAAGCACGTGGTGCGCGGGCTGTCGGTATGCCGCCGCGCGATGGGCGATGAGGAGGCACTGCGATGAGCGGGCCCACGCTGCACCCTGCCGCGCTGACCCAGGCCGCCGCGCACTGGCACGCGCTGCAACGCCAGGGCAATGTGTCGCCTGCGCAGCAACGCGCCTTCCTGGACTGGCTGCTGGTCTCGCCCGAACATCTGCGCGAGTACCTGGTCATCAGCGAAACCGCCGGCGCGTTGGGTGAGGCGCTGCGCGCGATGCCCGACGACCTGGACGTCCTGCTGGCCACGCCGGTGCCGCGCAGCGCCGACGACAACGTGGTGCAGCTGCCTGTACGTGGTGCGCCTGCGACCGCCCCGACGCAGCGTCGCAGGCGCCGTTTGCCGGCCCTTGCCGCCGCCGCCGCGCTGGTGCTGGCGGTCGGCATCGGCACGCCGCTGGCGTGGCCGCGTACCAGCCACTACGTTGCCGCCCACGGTCAGCCGCAACAGATCCGGCTGAGCGACGACAGCCTGGTCCATCTCGATGCCGACAGTGAACTGTCCGTACGCATGAGCCTGTTCGCGCGCCGGGTGGAACTGGAGCGCGGCCAGGCCAGCTTCGTGGTGGCGCCGGGCCGGCGCCCCTTCGCGGTGCATGCCGGCGGGCTCAAGGTGACTGACATCGGCACCACCTTCGACGTCTCGCTGCTGCGCGAGCAGGCTCGCATCGCGGTCAGCGAGGGTCGGGTGCAGGTGCGCGGCGACAGTGGCCGTGGCCGCCTGCTGGCCGACCTCTGGGCAGGCAAAGTGGCGCAGGTGGACTACCGCGACCAGCGCGTGCGGATCCTCGACGAAGACGCGGCCAGCATGACCGCCTGGTGGCAGGGCCGCGTGGTATTCCGCGACGAGCCACTGCGCGACGTGGCTGATCGCTTCAACCGGCGCAACACGCAGCGCCTGCGCGTCAGCGACGACGCAGGCACGCTGCGCATCACCGGCAACCTGCGTGCCGACGACCTCGGCTCGCTGCGCGCGTTCCTCGACCAGCAACCGGCGTTGCAGACCTCGCAGCAGGGCGGCCTCATCGATGTGCGCATGCGCACGCCGGGCACCGACGCTGTCAAAAAAAATTCATCGAAATAGCGGTGCCCGATCCGCGCGCTGCGGCCTCGTAGTTGGGGAAAGCCACCGCCATTCCCTCACTGGATCCCACGATGCGCCGCACTCTGTTCCTTTCGATCGCCCTTGCCCTGCAGGTCACCGCGACCACCGCTGCCGCCGAACCCACCCGTGTTTCCGCCGAGGCCATCGCCTCGCAGCCGCTGGACCGGGCGCTCAACGCGCTGTCGCGCCAGACCGGCCTGCAGTTCGTCTACAACACGCAGACCGCCGGCAACCCGCGCACGCCGGCGGTGCCGGCCGGGCTCTCCGCCGACGCGGCACTGGGCCGCCTGCTGGCCGGTACCGGGCTGCGCTACCGCTACCTCAACGCCACCACGGTGACGATTGAGTCGGACGCCGCGGGCACCGAGCCGAGCTCGGGGATGGCCACGCCAATGGCCGTGGCAGGCGCCCAAGGCGCACCGCTGCAGGCCGCCGCCACGGGCGAAGGCGTCAATCCGCAGAACCTGGAAACCATCCAGGTCACCGGCAGCTACAGCCGCAGCCTGGAGCAGGCAGTTGACCTGAAGCGCACCAACATCGGCTTTTCCGATTCGATCGTCGCCACCGACGTGGCCGACTTTCCGGAACAGAACCTTGCCGAAGCGCTGCAGCGCGTGCCGGGCGTAACCATCGAACGCAGCAAGGGGCTGGGCACCAAGGTCAACGTGCGCGGCCTGCCGTCGGAGTACACGCTGGTCTCGATCAACGACCTGGCTACCGCGTCGGGCAGCGGCGGCCGCGACGTCGAGTTCGACATGTTCGCTTCCGAGATCATCCAGCAGGTGACGGTGCAGAAGTCGCCGACCGCCGCCGACGAGGAAGGCGGCATTGCCGGCTCGGTGAAGATCAGCACCGCGCGTCCGTTCGACTACAACGAGCGCAAGCTGGTGGTGGCGGCCGAAGCCGCGCACAACAGCATCTCCGAAGAAGTGGATCCGCGTTTCGCGTTCCTGGCCGCCGACACCTGGGGCGACTGGGGCGGCCTGGTGTCGTACTCGCAGTCCAAGCGTACCAACCGCACCGACTCCACCTCGGGCATCAATTTCCGCCCGATGTCGCGCTTCCTCAGTGCCTCCGGCACCCGCGGCACCCAGGCGCAGGCGGTGCTGGCGCGCGACGCCGGGGTCAACATCGTCAACCGCAACGACACCGATGAAACCAACCTGGTCGTCTTCCAGGACAAGGTCGGCGACCGCGTGTACCTCAACGAACAGGACAAGTGGGGCGCCACCGCCTCGCTGCAGTACAAGCCGAACAGCAGCTTCAGCCTGACCTTCGACGCGATGCTGGGCGGCTACGATTCCACCGAAGACGAGTACGATGCCGCCGCGTACTCCGCTTCCAGTCGCAGCACCCTGGACACCATCCACGAGTACGACGCCACCACCCTGTCCGAGTACGGCATGGTGGTACTACGCGATGTCTCCTACACCGCCACCCAGCACGAGATGCTGAGCAAGGAGCGGATCAACAAGACCGACTACAGCCAGTACAGCGTTGCGATGGACTGGAAGGGCCAGGACTGGTACGTGGACGCCATGGCCGGTTACTCGGGCGCGGAGAAGACCTCGGACTACTCCAATCTCAAGCACGTGGCCTATGCGCCGTCGCGCACCCGCTGGACCGGCCGCAGCGGCGAGACCGTTCCCAGCACCCCGGGTGGCTTCGACATGTACAACGCCTCGGACAAGTACCTGTTCGAGGCGTACGAAACCACGCTGGAGAAGGTGGACGACGACAAGTACGCCACCCAGGTCAACGTGACCCGCATGCTCGACCTGGCCTTCCTGCCGGCGCTGCGCGACATCAAGTTCGGCGCGCGCTATACCGACCGCTCCAAGCAGCGCCAGTACGGTGAGCTGAAGATCACCGGTCCCGGCCCGGGCAGCAGCGCGTGGGTGAACACCCGCACCATGGCCGACAGCCCGTTGCAGTCGATCGGCGACATCGTCCCCGGCGGCGGCTACACCATCAAGGACCTGGACTGGCAGCAGGTCTCCAACGACTACGCACGCCGCGCGTTCCGCTATGACGGCTTCTACACCCCGTTCGACGCCGGCCAGTTCTACCAGGTCGACGAGAAGGTGATGAGCCTGTACGCCATGACCGACTTCGCGTTCGACATCGGCCACGTGCCGGTGACCATCAATGCCGGTGCGCGTTACGTGGACACCAAGGTCAACTCGTTCGGCTACCACCCGATCCAGCGCCCGGACGGGAGCACCGGCTACACCGACGCCCCGGTCTCCAAGGACGGCAGCTACGACGACCTGCTGCCCAGCTTCAACATGACCGCGGAACTGTCGCAGGGCCTGCTGCTGCGCGCTGCGGCGTCCAAGGTGATGATGCGCCCGGCACTGACCGACATCGCCTACAAGCGCACCGCCAGCTGGGGCTCGTACCGCTTCACCGACGGCAACCCGGAGCTGAAGCCGACCTATGCCAAGCAGTGGGAAGTCGGCCTTGAGAAGTACCTGGACAACGGTGCGCTGTTTGCCGCGTCGTACTTCCGCAAGAACATCGACGGCGTGGTGATCAACTCGCTCACCGGCGTGGTCGAAGACGTGGCGGTATACAACGCCAACGGCACCCTGAACGGCATCTTCGACTTCGACGTGTACCAGCCGGTCAACGCCAAGGGCTCCTACCAGGTCGACGGCGTGGAACTGGTCGCGCAGCTGCCGCTGGGCATGTTCACCCCGGTGCTGGAAGGGTTCGGCATCAATGCCAACTACACCATGCTGGACAGCTCGCTGGCCGGCGAGTCCGACCTGGGCATCCGCACCCCGATGCCGGGCCTGTCCGAGAAGACCTGGAACTTCACGGCCTACTACGAGAACGACCGCTTCGACGCGCGCGTGTCTTACAACCACAAGGACGAGTACGTGGAGTCGATCGGCTATGACATGTACCCGATCTGGCGCGATGCGTATGGCCAGATGGATGTCTCGATCGGCTACCGGATCACCGACAACATCAAGATCAGCCTGAAGGGCATCAATCTCACCAACGAGATCACCAGCGGCTACACCATGGACCCGTCGTTCCCGACCATGTACGAAGCCTCGGGTCGCCGCATCAGCCTGGGCCTGCGTGCCGACTTCTGATTGATCTCCCCCTGCCTGTCGCCCGCGCGGCAGGCAGGGGGCCTGCAAGGAACCTTCATGCGTACTCTTCTCCTGCTGGCGCTGCTCGCGCCGGCCCTGGCCAGTGCGGCCAACACCGACCCCGATGCCGGCCGCGACTGGCAGCCCGGCGACCATCACGTCCATAGCGAATGGAGCATGGACTGGGACCGCAGCACCACGCCGCCCACCCCGATCCGCGGGGGCGATTCGTCCTACACCCGTACCCGCAACGCGCAGCAGGCACGCCACTTCGGCCTGCGCTGGATGGTGCACACCGACCACGGCGGCCCCGGCCACTCGGCGGTGACCCGCGACCACGCCTATCCCGCATTGCTGCAGGCCCGCCGCGACGTGCCCGACCTGATCCAGTTCAACGGCATGGAGTTCGACGTGCCGGCCGGCGAGCACGCCTCGCTGATCATTGCGCCCGGTCCGAAGGAAGGCGAGCAGTTGTTCGCCATCGAACGCGACTACAGCCGCGGTGAGCCGCTGCAGGAAGGCAGCCGTGACACCCACCAGCACATGCTCGACGCGCTGGCCCACATGCGCGGCCTGCAGCCGCTGCCGGTGATGCTTATCAACCACCCTTCGCGAACCGCGACCGGGGTGGGGCAGTGGGGAGAAGTAACGCCGGCCGAGCTGGTCGCGTGGCACGCCGCAGCCCCGCACGTACTGGTCGGCATGGAAGGCGCACCGGGCCACCAGGCCACCCGCACCGAGCGGGGCCTGTACCGCAATGCGGCGGCGCCGACCTTTGGTGGCTTCGACCAGATCACCACGCAGGTGGGCGGCGTGTGGGACCAGATGCTGGCCGCCGGCACCCGGTTCTGGATCACCGCCAGTTCCGATTCGCATGTGAACCAGCGTGATGGGGGCAGCGACTTCGACCCGGGCGAGTACAGCAAGACTTATGTGTGGGCACGGCCTGAGGCCGGGGACATCATGGGCGGCGTGCGGGGCGGCCGCATGTTCGCCGTCACCGGCGACCTGATCGATGCAATGGAGTTCAGCGTGCGGGCCGCAGACGGCGGCAAGGTAGCGCGTATGGGCGACGCGTTGGCGATCCCGGCTGGCAAGCCGATGCGGATCCAGCTGCGCGTGCGCCGGCCGGAATCGGCCAACGCGGTGGGCCAGCATCCGGCGCTGCGGCAGATCCAGCTGATCGTCGGCAGTGGCGGTGCAGATGCACCGAAGATGCAGACCCGCCGCTTCACCGCGAAGGACTGGACGCAGGAAGGCGAGTGGTACCAGATCGCGTGGGAGCTGCCTGCACCGGCCGGCGGCAGTTTTGTGCGTGCGCGCGGCAGCAACACCGATGAACCCACGCCGCTGGCCGATATCAAGGGCGAGGATCCGTGGCAGGACCTGTGGTTCTATTCGAATCCGGTGTTCATCACGCGGTGAAACGCTGCGGGCGGTGGAAGCGCCGGGCGTTGCCCGGCCGGTTTCGATCAACGGTCATGCGTTACCGGGCATTGAACATCTATCGGCGGTTGTTTGGGAACCAACCCTACCGATGCGGCATTCCGGCGTTCTGGCATGCCGTCGTCCGTCGGCATGCGTACGGGGCAACGGAACGCGAGGTCATCCTCCGACGCGCACGATGCTTCGTCGGTAGGGTCGCATCCCGATCGACCGCACGTAACGGCGCCACGCCCGATGGGGCGTGACCTCTGAACGCAGTAGCGCTCTGCCCCGTGAACGCCGTGACAGCACCCCTGCACGACCCGGTCACGGCCACGCGCTGACCCTTGGTTCACACGTTTCCCGGAGCCATCGATGACCACCCTGACCCTGCATGACCTGGCCAAGAAAATGGCCGGTATCGACTTCACCATGCTGCAGACGTTCGCCGACAACGGTGAGATCGCCGGTCGACCGATGAGCAACAACGGCGATGTCGACTACGACGGCGACAGCTGGTTCTTCGCTCTCGACAGCACCGACATGGTCCGCGAGCTGCAGGCCGAACCCAAGGTGGCGCTGAGCTTTACCGGCAGCAAGGGCCTGCTCGGCAAGCCGCCGCTGTTCGTGTTCGTGCAGGGCAAGGCCCGCCTGGTGCGCGACAAGGAGGTCATGCGCGAACACTGGCAGAAGAGCCTGGAGCGCTGGTTCGAGCAGGGCATCGATACGCCGGGTCTGGTCCTCATCCACGTCCACGCCCACCGCATCCACTACTGGGACGGCGAAGACCAGGGCGAGATGCGGCTTTGAGGCCATGCATGCGGTCACCCGCCCGCTGATCGGCTGCGCCGGCTGGTCCATCCCCAGCCGGTACTCCGACCTTTTCGGCCCGGGCGAGAGCATGCTGGCACGCTATGCCACCCGCTTTCCGGTGGTGGAGATCAACTCCTCGTTCCATCGCCCGCACAAACTTGCGACATACGAGCGCTGGGCGGCCACGGTGCCCCCCGCGTTCCGCTTCTCCGTGAAGCTCCCGCGCACCATTTCCCACGATTCGGGCCTGGTCGGGGTAGGCAGTTTGCTGGATCGTTTCCTCGATGAATCCCTGGGGCTAGGCACCAAGCTGGGCGGATTGCTGTTGCAGCTCCCGCCGTCACTGGCACTGGATCCGCGCAGGGCCGCCAGCTTCTTCCGCGCACTGCGCCGACGCACCGCCGTGCCGCTGGTCTGCGAACCCCGGCACGCCAGCTGGTTCACTGCACCTGCCGATGCGCTGCTGCTACGCCATGATGTTGCGCGCGCAGGCGTGGACCCTGCACGGGTACCGTCGGCCGCGCACCCAGGCGGCGCGTCCCGTTGGCGCTACTGGCGCTGGCATGGATCGCCGCGCATCTATTACAGCGACTACGGCGAAACTGCGCTCGCCGATCTGGCCGATCTGGCCGATCAGGTGGGGGCGGTGGCAGCGTCGCCGCCGTGGGTCATCTTCGACAACACCGCGCACGGCTTCGCCGTTGCCAATGCTGCACGCCTTCAGGAGCTCACCGCCGATGCCTGAGGGCCCTTCCATCGTCATCCTGCGCGAGGCTGCGGCGAAGTTCCACCGCAAGACCGTACGCCGCGCCATCGGCAACAGCAGCCTGGACCTGACCCGAATGGAAGGCCGGCGTGTGTTGTCCCTGCGCAGCTGGGGTAAGCACTTCCTGATCGAGTTCAGCGGCTTCAGCCTGCGCGTGCACATGCTGATGTTCGGGAGTTACCGAATCGACGAGCGCAAGCCCGCGCCCCCTCGTGTCTCGTTGCAGTTCGACAACGGCGAGCTCAACATCTACGCCTCTTCACTGAAGTACATCGAAGGTCCGCTCGACGACAGCTACGACTGGCGGACCGACGTGATGAACGATGCCTGGGATCCCCGGTTGGCCCGGCGGCGGCTGAAACTTCAGCCCGATACGCTGGTCTGCGATGCGCTGCTCGACCAGGACCTCTTCGCCGGGGTCGGCAACATCATCAAGAACGAAGTGCTGTTCCGCCAGCGCGTGCACCCCGAGTCGCGGATTGGCGACCTTCCGCCGCGGGTGCTGGGCAGGGTCATCACCGACGCCCGCGAGTACAGTTTCAGGTTCCTTGAGTGGAAGCGTGCCTTCGAGCTGCGCAAGCACTGGCAGATCCACACGAAACGAACCTGCCCCAACTGCGGCGGGCCGGTCTCAAAGACCTATCCGGGCAAAAGCAAGCGGCGCACGTTTTTCTGCCCGAACTGCCAGGTCCGTTACTGAGCCGCCTGCCGATGACGCCGTGACGACACGATGTGGAGGCCGGATGGCGTAGGCTGCGGCCCCATGACCCATCCCACCCCCGCCGCCCCCACGCACGCAGTAGCAGCAAACGCGCCCGTTGCGTCCGCGACACCGACCCGCTCGATGATTGTGGCGGGCCTCTCCACCGTGGTGGAGTGGTACGACTTCACGCTCTACCTGTACCTGGCCACGGTGCTGTCGCGGGTGTTCTTCGGCGGTGGCGAAAATGCGTTGCTGGCCACCTTGGCCGGATTTGCGGTCTCCTACCTGATGCGCCCGCTGGGTGCGCTGTGCTTCGGCCACCTGGGCGACCGCTTCGGACGGCGGTACATGCTGCTCGCCTCGATGGCGTTGATGACCGTGGCAATGCTGGCCACCGCCTTGCTGCCCACCTTCGACAGCATCGGCACCACCGCAGGCGTGCTGTTGCTGCTGCTGCGCTGTGTCATGGCGTTCTCGGTCGGCGGCGAATACACCGGCGTGGTCGCCTACCTTCTGGAATCGGCACCGCTGCGCAGGCGCGGGCTGGTCACCTCGCTGGCGTCGGCCGCGAGTGAGGTCGGGGCGCTGCTCGCGGTGGCCCTGTCAGCGCTGACCGTTGCCCTGCTCAGCACCGCGCAGCTGGACGGCTGGGGCTGGCGCATTCCCTTCTTCGTCGGCGCCGCCTTGGCGGGCGGCATCCTGCTGGCGCGCTCGACCATGCACGAGTCGCCCGAGTTCGAACGCCAGGTGGCAGCCGGCACCGTGCCGACCTCGCCGATCCGCGATACCTGGCGCTTCCATCGTGGCGCGGTCGCCCGCACCTTCGCCATTTCCGCGCTGGGCTCGATCACCTACTACGTGGGCATCACCTACGTGCCCGCGTTCCTCGGCTCGGCAAGCGACATCGGCGAATCGCAGGCGCTGTGGTTGTCCACCGGCGCGGCGGTGGCGGTGATCCTGGTGACGCCGATGGCCGGCGCGCTGTCGGACCGGGTAGGGCGCCGACCTGTGCTGATCGGCCTGGCGCTGCTGTCGGCCCTGTTGCCGTTGACCATGTTCGGCGTGATGGCCAGCGGTACGGCCGTGCAGATCGGCCTGGCCGCCGTGGTGCTGGCCTGCCTGGCCGGTGGCGTCAGCGCGGTGGCCGCACCGGCCACCGCCGAGCAGTTTCCTGGTGAAGGCCGGCTCAGCGGCCTGGCCCTCGGCGTGACCATGGCCACCGCCTTCTTCGGCGGCGCCACGCCGCTGATCGCCGAACTGCTGGTACGCCACACCGGTTGGGCCGCAGCACCGGGCGCGATGATCGCCGCGGTGGCGTTGCTGGTGTTGCCGGTGATGTGGGGGCTGCGCGAAACCCGCCCGACCTGACGCCGGGCGACGCCGGTAGAGCCAGGCCCTGCCTGGCTACCGCAGCGGGGCAGAGCCCCGCTCTACCGCCCTGGGTCAGAACTTCCAGCGCAGGCTGGCCGACACGAACCGCGGCTCACCGTAGTTGTTGTAGTCCAGGTTCGCCCAGTAGGTTTTGTCCAGCGCATTGCGCACGTTGAGCGACGCGCTCCAGCTGTCATTGATCGCGTAGTTGGCGTGCAGGTTCACCAGCATGTAGGCCGGCTGTTTCACCGTGCGCGTGCCGCCCAGCGGGTAGGGAATGTTGTAACCCTCCACCTCGCTCTGCCAGGAGAAACCACCGCCCACGGTCAGCTTGTCCAGCACGCCGGGCAGGCGCACGCTGGTGTTGAGCTGCAGCAGGTCTTCCGGCGGATTGGCGTACAGCATGTCGGTGGCGGCGCGGGTCACCTTGACGTGGGTGAAGCCGGCATTGACCGTCCAGCCCGGCATCACTTCACCGTTGATGTCCATTTCCCAGCCGCGTGCCTTGGTGCCGTTCACGCCGATGTAGGCCGAGCTGCCATCGCTGAGGCTGCCGTCCGGCACGCTCATGTCGCGCACCGCGTAGTTGTCCTGCTTGGCTTCGAACACCGCGGCATTGGCGGTCAGGCGGCCGTCGAACCACTGGGTCTTCAGGCCGGCTTCCAGGTTGGAACCCTGCACCGGGGCCAGCAGGTTCTCGTTGCGGTCCTTGTAGTTCTGCGGGTTGAAGATTTCGGTGTAGCTGCCGTAGACCGACACGTTGGGATTGATGTCGTACACCAGGCCGACATTCGGGGTGACTTCGTCGCTGACCTTGTAGGCACCGCTGGTGGCGGTGTACGCACCGGCGGCATTATATGCACGGGTCAGGGTTTCCCAGCGGCTCAGGCGTGCACCGGCGATCAGTGAGAGCGGATCGGCCAGGCGCAGGCGGGTGGCCAGGTAGAAGCCGCTCTGGGTGGTGTGGGCGACGCGGCGCGCGCCGGTACGGCTGTAGGTCACCTCGGAGATGTCGCCGTTCCAGGTGTACACGTTCGGGATGTAGTAGCAGCGCTCCGTGCCGCAGCGGGCCCAGTCGCTCGGGTAGCGCAGCGCGATGGTGTTGGTGGTCCCTTCGAGGTCGGACCACTGCGCGCCGACGGTGAGGTCGTGCTCGCGGCCGAACAGCGGGAAGGTGCCGCTGAGGTAGGCGTCGACGTTGCGGCGCGTGTCTTCGGAGTCGCCGGCGGCGGCGCGCAGGAAGATGCCGGCGCCGGTGTCCGGGTTCGGGTTGCCGGTGCCGTACAGGCGCACGTTCTGCACGTTGCCGCGGGTGTAGGCGGTATTGATCTTCAGCAGCCAGTTCTCGCCGAAACGCTGCTCGAGGTTGGCGAAGGCGGTGCTGGTTTCGCGCTTCCAGTAGCTCCACTTCGGCGACAGGTTGGTTTCGCGCGGCAGGTGGGCGAAGTTGCCCTGGCTGTCGAAGAACGGCACGGTGCCCCAGGTGGAGCCGTACGGGTTGTTGTCCTGGGTCTGGTAGCCGACGGTGACGATGGTGCTGTCGGTGAGGTCGCCTTCCAGCACGGCCATGCCGGCCATCTTGTTTTCGTCGTAGCGGTCGTAATACAGCCCGCGGTCGGTGTAGGCGGCGACCACGCGGCTGCGGAAGCGGCCGTCGGAGGTCAGCGGTGCGTTGACGTCGGCTTCCATGCGGCGGAAGTCCCAGCTGCCGGCGCTGACCGCGAAGGAGGCGTCGAAGTCCTTGCCGGGGCGCTTGCGCAGCAGGTTGACGGTGGCGGAGGGAATGCCGGCGCCGCTGAGCAGGCCGTTGGCGCCGCGGATGACCTCGATGCGGTCATAGAAGGCGGTGTCGTATTCCTGGTTGGTGGAGCCGCTGTAGGTGGGGATGCCGTCGACCTGGAAGTCGGTGATGGCAAAGCCACGGGCGTAGTAGAGGGGGCGCTGGGTGTCGTAGAAGGACACGCTGACGCCGGTGACGTTGCGCAGGACGTCGTTGATGCTGAAGAGGGCTTCGTCCTGGATGCGCTGCAGGCCGAGCACGGTGGAGGACTGGGGGGTCTCCTGCAGGCTGATCGGCAGGCGGGTGGTGCTGGAGGGCGCACGCTGGGTGCTGACCACGTTCACCTTGTCCAGGGTCTTGGCGTCGCCAGCGGCGTCAGCGGTCTCGGCCAGTGCCAACGGCGAGGCAAGCGAGAGGACGGCAAGGACTGCCAGACCGAGCGGGGCGCGGCGGACGGGGCGGGACAGGGGCGAACGGAAGGACATGTGGGGGGTCTCAGCGGCAGGAGGCGGTGCACAACGGGACGCAAATGTAAATCGTTCGCATTCTAATTACAATAATTTAACGTAGCTGAAAGCGTCGGCGCGTCGCTTCTATCGCTCGGGGGCGCGGGGCGGTAGGGCATAGCGGGGCACGCGTGAACCCATCCATGGGGCTCTTCGCAGCTCCTGCTGCTCAAGGCCCCGCTATGCCCTACCGCCCCGCGCCCCCCACACATTGGGGTGGCGGACGGGCAAGCATGAAAAAACCGGCCAGTGGCCGGTTTTTCTTTACTCGTAGAGCGGGGCTCTGCCCCGCTGCTCTGATGCTGGCTTACAACGCCTGCATCTCTTCGTTGGCGTTGCGCTTTTCCTTCACCGGCGCGGCCGGGGGCGGGGTCAGCATCACCGCCGGGCTGGTTTCCACCGGCACGTCCAGGTACGGAAGCTTCAGCGCTTCGCTGGTCTGGCGGCGCACGTCGTTGGTCAGCGCGGCGCTGTCATTGAGCTTGCGGCCGTAGGACGGCACGATCTCGCGCAGGCGGGCTTCCCAGCCCGCGGCCATCTGCGCGGGGAAGGCTTTCTTGAGCAGGTCCAGCATGATCGGCGGCGAGGTCGACGCGCCCGGCGAGGCGCCGAGCAGGGCGGCCAGGGTGTGGTCCTGGTCGGTGACGATCTCGGTGCCGAACTGCAGCACCGCGCCCTTTTCGGGATCGCGCTTGATGATCTGCACGCGCTGGCCGGCCGTGACCAGCTTCCAGTCTTCGCGCCTGGCGTTGGGGAAGTACTTGACCAGCTCGGCCTGGCGGTCGTCGTCGTTCAGGCGCGCCTGGCCCATCAGGTACTTCACAAGGTCCAGGTTCTCCATGCCGACGTCGAGCATGCCGGCCACGTTGTTGTGGTTGACCGAGGAGTACAGGTCGAACCACGAACCGTGCTTGAGGAACTTGGTGCTGTACAGCGCGAACGGGCCGAACAGGACCACCGGCTTGCCATCCAGCTTGCGCGCGTCCAGGTGCGGCACCGACATCGGCGGCGAACCGGTTTCGGCCATGCCGTAGGCCTTGACGCTGTGGCGCCCGGCGATCTCCGGCGACTGGAAGGCGAGGAACTGGCCACCGACCGGGAAGCCGGCGTAGTTCTTCGATTCGGGAATGCCCGAGAGCTGCAGCAGCTTGAGCGCGGCACCACCGGCGCCGATGAACACGAAGCGCGACTTGAGGGTGGACTCGGTACCGGCGTTGAGGTCCTTGACCGTCACGTTCCAGGTCTTGTCGTCGTTCTGGCGCAGCGCCCGCACTTCATGCTCCAGGTGCAGGCTGAAGTTCGGGTTGCGCTGCAGGCCGGCGGTGAGCTGGCGGGTGATCACGCCGAAATTGACGTCCGTGCCCAGCGGCATCCAGGTCGCGGCGACCTTCTGGCCGGGGTCGCGGCCTTCCATCAGCAGCGGCGCCCACGCCTTGATCTGCGCAGGATCTTCCGAGTACTGCATGCCGTAGAACAGCGGGTTCTTCACCAGCGCCTGCTGACGCTTGTGCAGGTAGGCGATGTTGTCAGCGCCCCACACGAAGCTCATGTGCGGGGTGGGGTTGATGAAGTCCGAAGGCTGGCTCAGGCGGCCTTCCTTCACCTGGTGCGACCAGAACTGGCGCGAGATCTCGAACTGCTCGGCAATGCCGACCGCGCGCTTGGTCTCGATGCTGCCATCGGGCAGTTCCGGGGTGTAGTTCAGTTCGGCGAAGGCCGAGTGCCCGGTGCCGGCATTGTTCCAGCCGTCCGAACTTTCCAGGGCAACGCCGTCGAGGCGCTCGAACACCTGGATGTTCCAGTCCGGCTGCAGTTCCTGCAGGAAGGTGGCCAGGGTGATGCTCATGATGCCGCCGCCGACCAGGACCACGTCCACCGGCTTGTCGTTGCTGGCGGCCGGGACCGAACGCTGGTGCAGCGGCCAGTACAGGAAGACGGCGGCGGCGATCAGCAGCAGGGCGAACAGGGCAAGGACAACCTTCGCAACCTTCCTGCGACCGGCGCCCTTGGCCGGGCGTCCATCGGAACGTTGCTGTGCGACGTCCGAAGGCGTTCCAGACGATTTCGTCATGGGAATTCTCTTCAGTGGGGAGAGGGGGGCAGGATGGCCACGTTCCGGGGAAGAAACGTGAAGAAACAAGCGTTTGGCGCATCCAGACCGCTATTTTAGCCCGTTCCGGTACGGATTTGGTGCAACGCAGCATCGCGTCAATCGTTGCCCATCGTGAAGTATTCGGCCAGGAAGTAGCCGCACTGATAGAGCAGGGCGAGTGCCGCGAGGACCAGATGCCACTGTCGCGAACGGCTTGCGATGCCCATTCCGGCGATCGCCAGCATGATCCCGGTGTGCACCGGGTAGGCCTCGCCCAGCATCTGCCAGCGGCTGTGGCCCTTGATCGCGGTGTCGCCCAAGTCGAGCAGGGTCACCAGTGCCAGCATGCCGAAGAAGCCTGCCCGCCGTTGCAGCAGGTACTGCTCGTAGCTGCCGTATTCGCGCAGGTCGTCGGGAAACAGCAGCACGCACAGCATGTACCAGCTGGCGCTGTAGGCGATCACGAACAGGTACAGGCCGAACGTCCATTGCCGCACGCCGGCCAGGCGGAACTCCCACCACCAGAAGGTCACCACCGACACCAGCGTCCACAGCACCCAGCACAGGTGGATGCCCGACCAGCCGCCGCGCCGCGCCGGGTGCTCGATGATCGAGGCCAGGCCCTTCACCAGCGTGGTGATGCTCAGGCCGAGGATGATGCTGAGCACCACCCGGATATGCAGGTAGACCGGATCCGATTCCATCGTCACGCCCCCGCCGGGAATGGCGTCAGCCTGCACGACCCCGCGTCACGGCGTCGTCACCGCCTGCGCCGCACCAGCGTGGCCGATGCCGCCAGCACCGCCTTGGTCAGCAGCGCCATGGTCTGCACGTCGCCCTTCCAGTGCTGCCAGTACAGCGGCACGTCTTCCCAGGCGCGCGGTTTCATCAGCACCAGCCGCCCGGCCTCCAGGTGACGCTTGACCAGCGGCAGCGGGTTCATGGTCCAGCCCAGCCCGCCGAGGTTGGCCTGTACGAAGGCGCGGGTGGAGGGAATCCACCAGGTCGGCGCGGTCGCGGGCAGCTCTTCGCCGGCCAGGCGACGGGCAAAGCGCGCCTGCAGGTCGTCCTTGCGGTTGAACACCAGCACCGGCGCCTGGGCCAGCGACTGGGCGTTCACCCCCTTGGCGAAGTACTTCTCATGGAACGCCGGGGTGCAGGTTGCGGCGTAGCGGATGCTCCCCAGCGGGTGGATCTGGCACCCCTGTACCGGTTCGTCCAGCGTGGTCACCGCGCCCAGCACGGCGCCCTGTCGCAGCAGCGCCACCGTGTGGTCCTGGTCTTCCAGGCGAAGGTCCAGCGTGGTGCCGGTCTGCTCGGCAAAGCGCAGCGCGGCGTCGGTGAACCACGTTTCCAGGCTGTCGTGGTTGACCGCCACGGGAATGCTGGCGTGGGGCAGGTCCTCGTCGGCGATGCCCATCCGGTGCAGCGCGTCGTGTTCCAGCAGTGCGGTCTGCTCGGCCAGCTGCACCAGCACCTGGCCCTCCGGGGTCGCCACTGCCGGCGAGGCGCGCTTGACCAGCAGCCGGCCGACCCGGTCCTCCAGCGCCTTGACCCGCTGCGAGACCGCGGAGGCGGTGACGTTGAGGGACTGCGCGGCACGGTCGAAGCTGCCCTCGCGGATCACCGCCGCCAGGGCGCGGAGCTGGGCATGGTCGATACGCATCGTCTTAAGTTCCGCTAAAGATGGTTAAGTAAGTTTAGCTCTACTTTTTCATGTTGCGGCGCGACAATACGCGCCATCCGGTGCTGTACGCCTTGGCGAGGCACCGCCCCCCGCACTACAGGTGGCAACCATGTTCTCCTTCATTTCCGGCGGCCCCGGTCTGGCCGCGTGGTTCAGTGGCGCCGCTGCCGGCATCGGCCTGTTCGCCGTGGTCGGCGCGCAGAGCGCCTTCATCCTGCGCCAGGGCATCCTGCGCCGGCACATCGTGCCGGTCGTGGCGACCTGTGCCGCGATCGATGCGATCTTCATCTTCGCCAGCGTGGCCGGCCTGAGCACGCTGACCCGCGCGCTGCCGTGGCTGACCACGGTGGTGCTGTGGGGTGGCGTCACCTTCCTGGCCTGGTACGCCTGGCAGTCGGCGCGCCGCGCGCTGGCCGGTACCGGTGGCATGCAGGTCGACGACAGCGACAACAGCTCGCGCCGCGCGGTGCTGACCGCTGCGGTCGGCTTCTCGCTGATCAACCCGCATTTCTGGCTGGACATGATGGTGATCGGCTCGATCGCCGACAACTTCGGCAATGCGCGCATGGCCTTCGCCGCCGGCGTGGTCACCGCCAGCTGCCTGTGGCTGACCGCGCAGGGCCTGGGCGCGCGCATGCTGGCCCCGTTGTTCACCAAGCCGAAAACCTGGCGGATCCTGGACGGCACCATCGCCGTGATCCTTTCCATCCTGGCCCTGAGCCTGGCGTTCCGCGGCGTGCATTGATCTCTCTCTCTCTCCGTCAATGCACGTCTAAATGGCACCGCTCGCGGTGCCATTTTCTTTTTCAGGACCGTTCCCGTCGCTGACTGCCGGGACTGGCTCACCGAAGGTGGATCTGTCTACACTTCTTCTTCACGGACAGGGTGTCCGGAGGGAGGGGAAGGATGAAGTACTCGAAGTGGGTGGCCCTGGCCGCCATGGCCCTGCTGTGCGGGCCCGTCACCCAGGTGGCCGCGGCCGGGCTGGACCTGGAGCACTATCTCAAGCGCGAAACGTTCACCGACATCAAGCTGTCGCCCGGTGGCGACTACTACGCCGCGACCGTGCCGATGGAAGACCGCACCGCGTTGGCGATCCTGAGTCGCGCCACCGGCAAGATCACCGGCTCGTTCGTGCCGCCACGCAACAACCACGCCTCGGACTTCTACTGGGTCAGCGACAAGCGCGTGCTGATCGGCCTGGCCGAAAAGTCGGGCAGCCTGGACACCCCGCGCCTCACCGGCGAACTCTACGCGATCAATGCCAATGGCGGCGGCGGCGAGCTGCTGGTCGGCTATCGCGTGGAAGGCAACGGCCCGGGCACCCGGATCCAGCCGAAGAAGGTCGAAGCGGTGGCCGCGTTCCTGATCGACTCCATGCCGCAGGAAGAGCGCAATGTGCTGGTCTCGGTCTGGCCGTTCTCCGAAGACCCGTATACCCGCGTGGACCGGCTGGACATCTCCAGCGGCCGGCGCGTGACCGTCGCCCGCTCGCCCGTGCGGCGCGCTGACTTCACCAGCGACCCGGGCGGCCAGATCCGTTTCGCACACGGCGCCGGTGCCGACAACGTCAACAAGCTGTACTACCGCGACGCCATCAACGATTCCTGGAAGCTGGTCAACGATGAGGCCGACACCGGACGCATCGAAACCGCGATGGGTTTCTCCGAAGACGGAAAGACCGCCTATCTGCGCGTGCAGCAGGCCGATGGTCCGGACGCCATCGTCAGCTGGGACCCGGTCACCGGCACGCGCAAGCCGCTGCTGCGCGACCCCGTGGTGGACCCGGACCGCCTGATCTACCGCCCCGGTACCCGCGTGCCGGTGGGCGCGCTTTACTTCGGCGACACCCCGCGCACCCGTTTCTTCGACGAGACGTCGGCAGATGCGCGCCTGTACCGCAGCATGGAAGCCGCGTTCGGTGGCGATGCGGTGTTCATCACCTCGAGCACCCGCGACGGTCGCCACGTGCTGGTTGAAGCGTGGTCGGGCCGCAATCCGGGCGACTTCTACATCTTCGACACCGTGGATAAGAAGGCCGAGCACCTGATCAGCCGCAGCGACTGGGTCGACCCGGACAAGAGCGCAAAGGTGCAGCCGTTCGCGTTCAAGGCGCGCGACGGCATGGAGCTGCATGGGTACCTGACCCTGCCGACCGCAGCGGCGGGCGCCAAGCCGCCACTGGTGGTGATGCCGCACGGGGGGCCGTTCGGCGTTTTCGACGACGGCAACTACAACACCGAGGCGCAGATGCTGGCCGCGGCCGGTTACGCCGTGCTGCAGGTCAACTTCCGTGGCTCGGGAAACTACGGGCGCGCCTTTGAGCATGCCGGCGCCAGGCAGTGGGGCGCGGCGATGCAGGACGACGTCACCGACGCTACCCGCTGGGCCCTCGCGCAGGGCCACGCCGATGCCGGCAGGGTCTGCATCTACGGTGCCAGCTACGGGGCGTACGCGGCCATGATGGGCGCCGCCCGCGAACCGGGCCTGTACCGCTGCGCGGCCGGCTACGTCGGGGTGTACGACCTGCCGATGATGCACACCACCGGCGACATCCAGAAAAGCGGCTCCGGCAGCACCTACCTGAAGGAATGGCTGGGCAGCCCTGCCGAGCTGGCCAGCGTGTCACCGGTGAACATCGCCGAGCGCATCCAGGTGCCGGTGTTCCTCGCCGCGGGTGGCGAAGACGAACGCGCTCCGATCCAGCACACCAAGCGCATGGAAGCGGCGCTGCAGAAGGCGGGCGTGCCGGTGGAATCGCTCTACTACGGCACCGAAGGGCACGGCTTCTACACCGACCCGCACCGCCGCGAGTACTACGGCAAGCTGCTGGCGTTCCTGTCGCGCAGCCTGGGCGGCAGCACTGCCGCCGCAGCGGCGCCGGCGTCGCCCTGATCAGTGTGGTCCCGCAATGACCCGGCGGCACCTTAGGGTGCCGCTTTTCGTTGTGCGCACAATCGGCCTAGAATCGCTGGCCGGGCAGGGGGTCCGGTTCAGGGGGACGGGATGCGCAGGATAACGATGGTGGCGCTGCTGGGCGTCGCTGCTGCAGTGCTGTCGGCCAGCGCCGGCGCAGTGGATCTGGACCGGTTCCTGCGCGAGGACGCATTCACCACGCTCAAGATATCGCCGGACGGCACCTATGTGGCCGCCACGGTGCCGCTGGAAGATGCTACCGCCGTGGCGATCCTGCGAAGCGCGGACATGAGCCTGGTCGGCTCGTTCCGACCGCCGCCGAAGAACCATGCCGACACCTTCGACTGGGTGAGCAACCAGCGCGTGGTGAAACGCTTGAGGCACGCGTCGATACCTTTCGATGCGGTAACCTGAGTGGAGATGGCAGGAAACCTTGGCTTGGAGACGCCATGACGTTCAAACGTGTTTCTGCGGAGTCCGTTGAACTGGAAGTCGGTATTGTGGTCGGCTACGAAGCCAAGGGCGTTCTCTTTTTTCCCTGGGCGGAAACCAAAGTCGTTGGAGCCCAGTGCAGCATATGCAATGCCATCGCTTGGGTGTATCAGCGACGGGATCCAATATTGAACGAGGCGGTACCAAAAGGGGTTCCGGAAAGTGGTGACGGGTACCGTCGATATTTCCACGAAAAAACGTCGCGGTTTCTTGGTTCCATACCGCCGTGTCCCAGCTGCGGCTCCTCTGACTATGATCGATTTGTCACCAACTTCAGTCTCCCAAGGTTCCTGGATGGTACAGAGCCACCGGCTGCGCCTTCGAGTGCGAATGTGATGCGCGCAGACCCGAGTGCATATGAGGTGCTTGTGCTGCAGCCAGATCACATCGTCAAGGTTTAGGCCTCCGGACACAGCGATCAACCGTAGCGTGCGGACGCGCCGAGGTTCAGCAGGCTCGCAGCGAAGCGCATGCCGGTGGAGTCGCTCTACTACGCCACCACGGCAACGCCCGCGCAACCGTGACCGGTGGCGCGGGCGTTTTCTACGTTACGTGAGGGCGATCAGAACGCCATCTGCAGCTGCATCTGCGCCTGCACGTCGCGGACTCCGAGCAGCCGCTCGGCCATGACCGCACCGCCCAGGTTGGCGCGGCGGTAGCGGTAATCCGCGCCCAGCATGACCCGGTAGTCCATGCCCGTGGGGGCCAGGCCGGGTACCGCGAAGGCGTGGTCGCCGGCACCGTGCAGGGTGGCACTGCGCGCGCTGGCGCGATGTGCCATGGAGCCAAACAGGGCCGCGTCGCCACGCAGCGTCCAGCCGTTGCCCAGCGGGCCGCTCACCGAGCTGCCCAGTTCCAGCTGCATGCCGCTGCGGGTGCCGGCATCCACCGACAGGCCGAGGGCGTCGGCCCCCACCTCATGGAACGCGCCTTCGCGCGCATGGTAGGCCGACGCGCCAAGCCGCGGCTGCCAGTGCAGGCCGGCAGCCACCATCTCGGTGCTGAGCGTGCTGCCCAGCCGCACGCGCGACAAGGCACGCTGGCTGTGCGCGCTCATGCGCGTGTTGCCCCAGTGCAGCTGGCGCTGGCCGTCGGTCTGGTGCCATTCGTTGCCCAGCGTGTGCTGCAGGGTGAACGCACCCAGCGACTGCGCCATGCCGATACCCGCAAAGCGCGACTGCGAGCGGGTCTGGCCGCCGTCGGTGGAGAAGTCCGAGCCGAGCAGGCCGGTGCTCAGCTGCAGCTGCCGACCACCGCCCAGCGACATCGCCATCTGCATGCCGGTGCCCACGCCCTGCACGCCGGAAGCGCTGGCAGAACCCGGACCGAACGCCACCATGCGGTAACCGCTGGCCGGCGTGGCGCGGGCCAGGCTCGACCAGAACGCATCGCCGTTGGCGGTCAGGCGCATGCCGGCCATGGCCAGGCCGGCACCGGAGAGCTGGTTGAGCGCGTAGTTGAACTCGGCGCCGCTGGCCACTTCCAGGCTGTGGTACAGCGCGTTGCTGGCGTAGCCCGCTTCCAGCGCGGCGGCAATGCCGTGGCCACCGGCATCGGCCAGGTCGCGGTAGTCGTTGCGGGTCATCACCACGTCGACGTTGCCGGCGGCGTCGCGCTCGGCCTGGGCCTGCCAGACCACGGTGGCGCTGCTGATGTTCTGCTCGCCGCCGTCGGCGCCCACGAACACCTTTTCCAGGCGGATCTGCGAGGCATCGGTACCGCGGGTAAAGCCGGTATCCACGTGCACGTCGGACAGTTCGCCGCCTTCATGCAGCACCATCTGCCCGGCGCTGCCGTCGGCATTGGTGCCCACGGTGTAGCCGCTGATCCCGCGCGGCGCCTGCCAGCCGAGGTCCGGGGCAGGGCGGTCGGCGTTCTGGGTGGGCAGGTCGGCGTGGACGCCGCTGCCGGCGCCGAACACGTTGACCTGGCCGTTGTTGATCAGGCGGCCCCCGCCGTTCGCGCCCATGCGGAACGCGTGCGAGTTGTCGGCGTGGATGTTGATCACCCCGCCGCGGCGGTTGTTGAGGGTGGCCGAGCCGTCGGACTGCATTGCGACCATGTTCTGGCCATTCTGGCCGCCGGCCACGCCCAGGTTGATCACGCCGTCGTTGATCAGCGTGGCGCCGCGCGCGCCGGACATCGCCACTGCGCCGTCGCCGGTGACGGTCAGGGTGCCTTGGTTGAGCAGGGTGGCGTGGCTGCCTTCGGCATGCATCGCCGACTGGTTGCGTGCGTTGCTGGTGATGCGTCCACCGACGCGGTTGACGCCGCTGCTGGCGTGGCTGTCGGCGACCAGGGTCAGCACGCGCGCGTTGCCGTCCAGCGTGATCTGGCCGTGGTTGTCGAACGCCTCGATCGGGTCGCGCTCGTTGCCCACCCGCGCGGTCACCGCATGCACCAGGGCGCCCTGGTTGAGCGTGCCGCGCGCGCTGACGGTGCCATGGTTGTCGAACTCGGCCATGCCGCCCAGCACGAAGCCTCCGCCGTCGACCAGCAGGCTGGCATTCCGGCGGCGCTCGCCGTTGTCGAATTCGCTTTCACCGCTCAGGGTCACCACGGTGTCGCGCAGCTCCATGCTGCCCAGGTTCTCGATATCCGAGTCGCCGTCGATGCGGATGCTGGCGTCCTGCGCGACCAGGGTGCCATGGTTTTCCAGGCTGCCGTCGCGCTGCAGGTGCAGCTGCCCGTGCAGTTCCAGCCGCCCGTGGTTGTCCAGCTCGCCGTCGTTCTCCAGCAGCAGGCGTGCGGCCTGGCCGATGCGCAGGGTGCCGGTGTTGCGCAGCTCGCCGTCGTTGCGCACCGCCAGGGTGCCCGCGCTGATGTGCAGGGTGCCTTCGTTGCGGGCGTTGCCGACCACGCGGGTTTCCACGTTGCGGTCCCAGGTGACGTCGCTGCCGGGCGCCGCCAGGTGCTGGTTGCCGCCGTACTGGCCGCTTTCGCTGCCGGGCGGGAGGCTGCCACCGCCGCCGCCATTGCCGCCGCCATCGCTACCACCGCCACCGCCACCACCGGCTGCCGCAGCAGCGCCGCCAGCCAGGGCCAGGCCACCCAGCAGCCACGCGCTCATGCCGCGCGATTCGCCGTTACTGTCGTCGCTCTCGTCGCACTGCAGATGATCGGGCGTGGTCGTGCAGTCGACGTCTTCGTCGGCGTGGGCGGGCGCGGCGAGGGAACTGCACAGGGCAAGTGCGACAAAGACGGCCAACGGCCGACGGGTAGGAACAGCGGGTGACATTGGAAACTCCATGGACGCATCGGGGAAAACGTGCAGCTGCGTCGGGCAGGTCTGCACGTGGGAGCGCCATGGTGGTCAGCCGCGGTCTGGCTGTATCTACAACTTGTTTCAACGCCCGCAAAGTGTGACTGGGTCGGATGGTGTTAAGAAGCGTTTATGTGCAGGGGTGCAGCGCCCGTGTCACTTCACCCCGTGCATCATCCGCTTCAACAACGGCGACCCCGCCAGTGCCACGGCGGCGCAGCCCAGTCCGATCCACATCAGCAGCCAGAACAGGTGTTCGTAGCTGGCCGCGGCGCTGGCGATGTTCATGGTTTCGCCTTCGGGTACCTCGATCGCGGCGAGCTTGCCGAACAGCGCGGCCAGCGTTTCGGAGAACGCGGTGGCCAGGAACCAGGTGCCCATCATCAGGCTGACCATGCGCGGTGCGGCCAGCTGGGTGACCGCCGACAGGCCGACCGGGGACAGGCACATCTCGCCGATCTCCAGCACCAGGTAGGCCAGCACCAGCCACCACACACTGGCCATCTGCCCGGTCGCACCGACCTGCTGCGCGGCCAGTGCCAGCGGAATGAAGGACAGCGCGCCGAACACCAGGCCCAGCGACGACTTGACCGGCTTGGAAGGATCCAGCCGACGCTTGTCCAGCCACGCCCAGAGTGCGGCGAACAGCGGGGCGAGCACCACCAGGAACAGGCCGCCCAGGTAGGTCAGCGAACCGGCGGTCTGCGGGATCACCAGGCAGTCGCGGATCAGCATCACCAGCATCAGCGCGACGATGGCGATGAACAGATTGCGCGGCGCGGTCGAGCCGGGGTTGCGCTCGGACAGGCGTGCGGCCACCACGAAGCCGAGCGGGGCCAGCAGCAGCGAGGCGATCGACCACGGCAGCGGCGTGCCGCCCTGGATTACCAGTGCGGGCACCAGGTCCTTGGTCAGCATGCGGTCGGTGAAGGTCACCCAGGAGCCGTAGGTCTGCTCGTACAGGGTGAAGAACACCAGTGCCATGAAGATCAGGGCCATCAGCGCGATCATCTGCTGGCGCTGCACCGGGTTGCAGCGGGTGCCGGTGAACCAGGCGAACCAGACCAGCACCGCGCCGAGCACGACGATCATCAGCATCAGCGCCAGGCTGATTTCGCCACCGAGGGCGAAGGCGCCGTTGGCGGCCGCCCACATCAGGGCGGCCACCGGCACCACGCCGAGCACGGCGGCCACGTAGATCAGCCATTCGCGGCGCAGGCCGAACACCGGCTGGCGCAGCGCCACCGGGTCGGTGGGTTCGGCGTGGCCCTGCAGGTACTTCTGGCCCCACAGGAACATCACCAGGCCGACCACCATGCCGATGCCGGCGGCGCCGAAACCGTACTTCCAGCCATACGCTTCGCCAAGGAAGCCGCACACCAGCGAGGCGAACAGCGCACCGAGGTTGATGCCGGCGTAGAACAGCGAGAAGCCGGAATCGCGGCGCGGATCGTTCTCGGGATAAAGCTTGCCGACGATGGTGGAGATGTTCGGCTTGAGGAAGCCCACGCCCATGATGATCAGCGCCAGCGACAGGTAGGTCACCCCGAGCGCGGCGTTGTCGCGCACCACCTCGCCGTTGATGCGGGCGGCGGCGTGGCCTTCGAAGGCCATGCCCAGGTGGCCCAGCACCAGCAGCACGCCACCGAACACCACGGCCTTGCGCATGCCCAGCCAGCGGTCGGCGAGCAGGCCGCCGAACACCGGAATGCAGTAGACCAGGCCGCCGTAGGCGCCAAGCAGGTCAAGCCCGGCCTTGTCGCCGAACAGGTGGTACTTGGTCAGGTACAGCAGCAGCAACGCCTTCATGCCGTAGAAGGAGAAGCGCTCCCACATCTCGGTGAAGAAACAGACGTAGACGCCTTTCGGGTGACCGAGGAAATCGTCGGAAGCAGGCAGGGCAGTGGTGGTCATCGGGCCGAAGGCGACAAAACAGGGCGCGATTATCACCGTTCGGACCGCGTCCAGCCACGGGATTGATATAATATAACAAATGGCCTTGCCCGTCCCGCCGACCGGCCTTGCCGATCACGGCGGATCGGGCATGCCATTCGGCACGGGTTGCCTTGTTTTGGCATGAACGCTAGGTTTGACAGGATTTTTTGCCAACAGGGGCATCCATGAACAACAACGACGCTGCGCCCAAACAGCTCACGCTCCGCGCGGTGGTGCTGGCCATCGTGCTGGCGGTGATCCTGTCGGCGGCCAACGCCTACCTGGGTCTGTTCGCCGGCCTGACCATCGCCACCGCGATCCCGGCGGCGGTGATTTCGATGGGGGTGCTGCGCCTGCTCGGCGGCGGCACGATCCTGGAGAACAACATCGTGCAGACCGGCGCCTCGGCCGGTTCGTCGATCGCCGCCGGCGTGATCTTCACGATCCCGGCGCTGGTCATCATGGGTTACTGGCCGGACTTCAAGTACTGGTGGGTGCTCGGCATCGCCGGCCTGGGTGGCCTGCTCGGCGTGCTGTTCTCGGTGCCGCTGCGGCGTTCGATGATCGTCGAAGACCCGCTGCCGTTCCCGGAAGGCAAGGCTGCGGCCGAAGTGCTCAAGGCCGGTGAGAACCCGGGCCCCGGCCTGAAGATCCTCGCCATCTCCGCCGTGATCGGTGCGGCGGTGAAGGTTGCCGCTGCCAGCGGCATGCGCCTGATCCCGGACGCCTGGGCGACCTCGGCCTACGTGGGCAGCTCCAAGGTGACCGCGTTCATCGGCACCAACCTGTCGCCGGCGCTGCTCGGCGTGGGCTACATCGTCGGCCTGAACGTCGGCATCGTGGTGGTGTCCGGCTCGATCCTGACCTGGCACATTGCCATTCCGCTGTACCAGGCATTCTTCCTCAACACCGATCCCGGCCTGGCCGCGTCGATCGCCACTGCTTCGTCCACCGACGCAGCGTTCGCCATCTGGAGCGCGAAGATGCGCTACCTGGGCGTGGGCGCGATGCTGATCGGCGGTATCTGGACCCTGATCTCGCTGCGCAAGTCGCTGCTCAATGGCGTCAAGAGCGGTTTCGCCGCGGCGCGCAAGAGCGGTGGCCCGGTGGTGGCGCACACCGAGCGCGACCTGCCGATGAAGTGGATGCTGGTGGCGCTGGTGGTGTTCACCCTGCCGCTGCTGGCGCTGTACCAGGCCATTGTCGGCCAGTGGCACGTCTCGATCCCGATGACCATCATCATGATCGTGGCCGGCTTCCTGTTCGTCTCGGTCTCGGCCTACCTGGCCGGCCTGATCGGCTCGTCCAACAACCCGGTCTCGGGCATCACCATCTCCACCATCCTGTTCGCCTCGGCGGTGCTGGTGGTGCTGCTGGGCAAGAGCGGCCTGACCCCGGTCGGCGTCGGCGGCGCTCCGCTGGGCGCGGTGGCGGCGATCATGATCGGCGCGGTGGTGTGCTGCGCCGCAGCGGTGGGTGGCGACAACCTGCAGGACCTCAAGGCCGGCTACATCGTCGGTGCCACTCCGTGGAAGCAGCAGCTGATGCTGGGTATCGGCGCGTTCTCGTGCGCGCTGATCATGGCGCCGGTGCTGAACCTGCTGGCCACCGCCTACGGCATCGGTGCGCCGACCGCCGAGCATCCCAACGCGCTGGCGGCACCACAGGCCAACCTGATGGCCTCGGTGGCCAAGGGCCTGTTCGGCGGCCAGCTGCCGTGGGACTTCATCGCCATCGGTGCGGGCATCGGTGCGGCCATCATCGCCTTCGACAGCTGGCTGAAGGCGCGCGGTTCGCGCTTCCGCGTGCCGGTGCTGGCCGCGGCCATCGGTATCTACCTGCCGCTGGAACTGATGGTGCCGATCTTCCTGGGCGGCCTGATCTCCTACCTGGTCGAGCGCTTCCACAAGGTGCGTGCCGACGATGAGGAAGGCCGCGACCGCGTGCACAAGCCGGGCGTGCTGTTCGCCGCCGGCCTGATCACCGGCGAGGCGCTGATGGGCATCGCCATTGCGATCCCGATCGTGGCCAGCGGCCGCGCCGACGTGCTGGCAGTGCCGTTCAGCCTGCCGGCCGCGCAGTGGATCGGCCTGGCCGTGCTGTTCCTGGTGGGCTGGCTGATCTACCGGACCGGCAAGAAAGCCCATTCGGCCTGATTCGACCGCTGATTGAACCCGACAAACCCCGCTCCGGCGGGGTTTGTCGCATCTGAGGTAGTGCCGGCCGCCGGCCGGCAACCAAGCGGTCTTCGGCACCTCCATGTGGACCGGGTGCCATGACGAGTGGCCTTTGCACCGGGGGCATTCGCGCCATTACCATCGGCGTTTTGCCGTTCCGCGGAGAACCCGATGAAGCTTCGTTACGCCCTGTTGCCGTTGTGCCTGCTGACCGCGCTGCCGTCGCTGGCTGCCACGCGTGGCCTGGATGTGCGCGACATGATCGCGCTGGATCGGGTTTCGGCCCCGCTGCTGACCGCCGACGGCGGCAACGTGGTGTTCGCCAAGCGCGTGCTCGGCAGTGACAGCAAGGCCAGCACCGGCCTGTTCATCCGCAACCTGCGTACCCGCGACGCCGCGCCGCCAAAGCCGCTCACCCCGGCCGGCTGGAACGTCAACTCGGCCGCGCTCTCGGCCGACGGCCAGACCGTGTACTTCCTCAGCGCCAAGGGCGGCAGCCAGCAGCTGTACGCGATGCCGCTGGCCGGCGGCGCCCCGCGCCAGCTGACCGACTTCGCGGTGGACGTGGACAGCTACCAGATCTCGCCGCAGGGCGACCGCGTGGCGTTCAGCGCCGGCGTGTTCCAGGACTGCGGTTCGGACCTGGCCTGCACCAGCAAGAAGCTCGACGCGCACAAGGCGCGCAAGAACACCGGTGAGGTGTTCGACAGCCTGTTCGTGCGGCATTGGGACACCTGGAACGACGGCCGCCGCAACACCCTGTTCGTGGCCCCGCTGCCGACCGGCAAGGCGGCCGCAGTGAAGGGCGCTTCGGCGATCAGCGCCACCCTGGCCGGCGATGCGCCGTCCAAGCCGTTCGGCGGCAATGACGATTTCACCTGGGCGCCGGACGGCAAGACCGTGGTGGCCAGCATCCGCGTGGCCGGCCGCGAAGAGGCCTGGTCGACCAACTTCGACCTGTACCGCCTGGACGCCGACGGCAAGCAGGCGCCGGTCAACCTGACCGCCGCCAACCCCGCTTGGGACGCCGGCCCGGTGTTCAGCGCCGACGGCAACACCCTGTACTACCGCGCCATGAAGCGCCCGGGCTTCGAAGCCGACCGCTTCGGCGTGATGGCGATGGACCTGGCCTCGGGCAAGACCCGCGAAATCGCACCGGGCTGGGACCGTTCGGCCGGCGAAGTGGTGCTGTCCGAAGATGGCAAGAGCTTCTACACCGCCGCCGATGACCTGGGCGAACACCGTCTGTTCAACATCGACATCGCGACCGGCAAGGCCACCGTGGTGGCCGAGGGCGGCAGCATCGGTTCGCCGGTGATCGCCGGTGGCACGCTGGCGTACACGAAGAACAGCCTCAAGAGCGGCGACCAGATCGTGGTGGCCGGTGTCGACGGCAGCAGCCCGCGCGAGATCACCCCGAGCGCCGGCCAGATGCTGCCGGACGTGGCCTTCGGAGACTACGAGCAGTTCCAGTTCAAGGGCTGGAACAACGAAACCGTGCACGGTTACGTGGTCAAGCCGTACAACTACCAGGAAGGCAAGAGCTACCCGGTGGCGTTCCTGATCCACGGTGGCCCGCAGGGCAGCTTCGGCAACGGCTGGAGCTACCGCTGGAACCCGCAGACCTACGCGGGCCAGGGCTACGCGGTGGTGATGATCGATTTCCACGGGTCCACCGGTTACGGCCAGGCCTTCACCGACGCGATCAGCCAGCACTGGGGCGACCGCCCGCTGGAAGACCTGCAGAAGGGCTGGGCAGCCGCGCAGAAGCAGTATCCGTTCCTCAACGGCGACAAGGCCTGTGCGCTGGGCGCCAGCTACGGCGGCTTCATGGTCAACTGGATCGCCGGCAACTGGAACGAGCCGTGGAAGTGCCTGGTCAACCATGACGGCGTGTTCGACCAGCGCATGATGGGCTACGCCACCGAAGAGCTGTGGTTCACCGAGTGGGAGCAGGGCGGTACGCCGTTCGCCAAGCCGGAGAACTACGAGCGCTTCAACCCGGTCAACCACGTGGCTGACTGGAAGAAGCCGATCCTGATCATCCACGGCCAGCTCGACTTCCGCATTCCGGTCGAACAGGGCCTGGGTGCGTTCACCGCCGCGCAGCGCCAGGGCATCGAGTCGAAGTTCCTGTACTTCCCGGACGAAAACCATTGGGTGCTGAAGCCGCAGAACAGCGTGCAGTGGCATGACACGGTGAACGGCTGGCTGAAGCAGCACATCGGGGAATAAGGACCTCCATATGCCCCTGATCCAGAACGATATCGTCGTCTTTGGTTTGATCGCCGCCACCCTTGGCGGCGTGTTCTGGACCGCCTCGCGCGAACAGGGGCTGTGGAAGCGTTTCTACACTTTCGTTCCGGCGCTGCTGCTGTGCTACATGATCCCCGGCGTCTACAACACGGTTGGGCTGATCGATGGGCAGAACACCAGCCTGTACAACCCGGTCGCGCGTGACATCCTGCTGCCCGCCGCCCTGGTGCTGTTGACCCTGGCGGTGGACATCAAGGGCATCCTGCGGCTGGGACCGAAGCTGATCGTGATGTACCTGGGCGCTTCGCTCAGCATCATGATCGGCGCGGTGGTGGCCTTCATGCTGATGAAGTGGGTGCACCCGGAAACCGTGGCCGGCGATACCTGGTCGGGCATGGCGGCGCTGGCCGGCAGCTGGATCGGCGGCGGCGCCAACATGCTGGCCATGCGCGAAGTGTTCGACGTCAACGCCACCACCTTCGGCCAGTTTGCAGTGGTGGACGTGGGCGTGGGCTATGTGTGGATGGCGGTGCTGATCTTCCTGGCCGGGCGCGCGGCGAAGATCGATGCCCGCACCGGGGCCGATACCTCGGCGATCGACGAGCTGAAACTGCGCATCGAGAAGTTCCAGGCCGAGCATGAGCGCGTGGCCAGCCTGACCGACCTGATGCTGATCGTGGCGGTGGCGTTTGGCACCGTGGGCCTGTCGCATGCGATTGCCGGGCCGGTCTCGGCCTGGTTCAAGGGGCACGTGGCGTGGGCATCGCAGTTCAGCCTGGACGCGCCGTTCGTGTGGGTGGTGGTGATCTCCACCACCTGCGGCCTGGCGTTGAGCTTCACCAGGGCGCGCAACCTGGAAGGGGCGGGCGCTTCGAAGCTGGGTTCGCTGTTGCTGTACTTCCTGATCGCCTGCATCGGCATGCAGATGGACCTGCTGGCGCTGCTGGAACGCCCGTGGCTGTTCGCGCTGGGCCTGATCTGGATCGTGGTGCACATCGCGCTGCTGCTGGCACTGGCGATGGCGTTGAAGGTGCCGTTCTTCTATTTCGCGATCGGGTCGCAGTCGAACATTGGTGGGCCCGCATCGGCGCCGGTGGTGGCGGCCGCGTTCCATCCGTCGCTGGCGCCGGTGGGCGTGCTGTTGGGGACCATGGGCTATGCGACGGGCACGTACCTGGCGTACATCGTGGGGATCACGTTGCGGGCGCTGGCCGGGGCGGGGTGATTCGCCTGGGTCGGGCGCCGCGATGACACGCATGGCGTGTCACTACGCGGTCCCCGAAGCGTAGCGACACGCCATGCGTGTCCCACGCGGTGCCGGATCGTTTACGGGTCCAACAACCCACGTTCAACCAACCACGCCTTGGCATCTTCGGCATCCTGCTCGAACCACGCCTGCGTCGACCCCAACCGATACGTATACCCCCACGCATCCATGTCGGCCATCAACCGCGCGCTGCCCACACCGGGCAGCTGCCCGGCCAGCACGATCTGCAGGTAACAGGTGGCATCTTCTTCCGGGACCGAATCGGTCGCATCGGTGTGCACCAGCGCACGCCGCTCCGGCGGCAGCACGATCAGGTGGCAGGCCTCGTGCAGCATCGAATGCACGGGGGTATCGCTGCGCACATACACGTCGCTGGCGATGATCCCCGCTTCGGGTTCGCCCCAGTAACTCCCGGGAATCGGTGCGCCATCGGCCACGCGGTGCAGCCGCAGCGCGTGCCGGTCCAGCAACGCCACGGCGTCGTTGAAATCGATGTCGCCCACGCGGGTGACCTGCGGTTCTGCTTCGGCGGTGGCGGTCATGGCGTTTGCGTCGTGCGCCCCTTCCCGGCAGGGAAGGGGCCTTGGAATGAATTACTGCTGCGGGCCTTCCGGCAGGGCCACCGAAATGTCCAGCACGTCGTGCTCACCGTCCTTGACCAGGTCCACCTTGACCGCGTCGGCGTCGATGTTCACGTACTTCTTGATCACTTCCAGCAGCTCGCGCTGCAGCAGCGGCAGGTAATCCGGGCCGCCACGGTGGCTGCGTTCCTGCGCGATGATGATCTGCAGGCGGTTCTTGGCCGTTTCGGCGGTGGTCTTCTTGGTCTTGAGGAAATCGAACAGGCCCATGCTTACCCTCCGAACAGCTTGCTGAAGAAGCCCTTCTTCTCCACCGAGGTGAAGCGCATCGGGCGCTCTTCGCCGAGGATGCGTGCCACCGCATCGCCGTATGCCTGGCCAGCGGCCGATTCCGGATCCAGGATCACCGGCTCGCCCTTGTTGGAGGCGTTCAGCACGTCGCCCGATTCCGGGATCACGCCGATCGCCTTCAGCCCGAGCACTTCTTCCACGTCGGTGATGCTGAGCATTTCACCGGTTTCCACGCGGGCCGGGCTGTAGCGGGTCAGCAGCAGGAAGGCCGGCACGTTCTGGCCGGACTCGGCCTTGTGGGTCTTCGAGTCGAGCAGGCCGATGATGCGGTCCGAGTCGCGCACCGACGACACTTCCGGGTTCACCACGACGACGGCGCGGTCGGCGAAGTACATCGCCAGGAAGGCGCCCTTCTCGATGCCGGCCGGGGAGTCGCAGATGATGTAGTCGAAGCCGTCGGCGGCCAGGTCCTTGAGCACCTTGCCCACGCCTTCCTGGGTCAGGGCGTCCTTGTCGCGGGTCTGCGAGGCAGCCAGCACGTACAGGTTGTCGAAGCGCTTGTCCTTGATCAGGGCCTGCTTGAGGGTGGCTTCGCCGTGCACGACATTGACGAAGTCGTACACCACGCGGCGCTCGCAGCCCATGATCAGGTCGAGGTTGCGCAGGCCGACGTCGAAGTCGATCACCGCCACCTTCTTGCCCAGTTTCGCCAGGCCGCAGGCCAAGCTGGCGCTGGAAGTGGTCTTGCCGACGCCGCCCTTGCCGGAGGTGACTACGATGATTTCAGCCAAAGGACTTCTCCTGATGATTCTGTTGGGTTGCCGCGTCAATCCAGCGCAGCGATCTTGATCTGGTCCTGTTCCAGCCACACCTGCACGGCCTTGCCGCGCAGGTTGTCCGGGACATCGTCCAGTACCTTGTAATGGCCGGCAATGGCGACCAGTTCAGCATGGAAGTCACGGCAGAAAATGCGCGCCGTGGTATTGCCTTGGGCACCTGCCAGGGCACGGCCCCGCAGCGTACCGTAAATATGGATGCTGCCGTCGGCAATCACCTCGGCACCGGCGCCGACCGTCGCCATCACGGTCAGGTCGCAGTTCTCGGCGTACAGCTGCTGGCCGGAGCGGACGTTGCTGGTCTGCATGCGGCCGGGCTGCGGGGCACCGCCAGTGGCGGCCGGCGTGGCCGGGGCCGGGGCGGGCTCAGCGGCGCGCGGGCGACGGGCCGGTTCCGGGGCCGGCGCAACTGCGGCCACCGCCGGTTCGGCCTCGGCGCGCTCGTACTGGGCGCGGAACTTGGCCAGCAGGGGCACGCCCAGCTGCTGCGAGAGCAGATCGGTTTCGTTGCTGCCGTAGGCCAGTGCCACCGGCAGCACGCCGGCGCTGCGCAGGCCGTCGAGCAGGGCCTGGGCGGTGGCCACGTCGGGCATCTGGCTCAGCCCGCCGAAGTCCAGGATCACCGCGGCGCGGCCGAACAGCTTCGGCGCGCGGGCCACGCGGTCGTGCATTTCACGGGTGAGGCGTTCCACATCGAGGGTGCGGATGCGCAGGTTGGCGATACCCACCTGGCCGATCTTCAGCTCGCCGGCCTGTTCAAAATCCATGTTTGCCGCCACTTCAGGTCCCCGTCGGTCGAGGCGCGCGCTGCAGCTCGCGACGGTGGCCCACCCAGGGCACGTCGGGCAGCGCATCGCCGTAGGTGTCGTGCACCCATTGGTAACTGCACAGGTCCTTGAGCAGCATGCTGGCGCGCACGTCCACGTGCGGCATGTTGTTCTGGCCGACCTCGCGGAAGCCGAAGCTGCCATGGAACAGCAGCGCCGCGTCGGCGCCATGGTCCAGGAACACCTCGCAGGTCAGCTGCGGGTAGCGCAGTTCGGCAAAGCTCTGGGCGTCGGCGTAGAACGCGCGGCCCACGCCGCCGCCACGGCGGCGGCTGGCCACCACGATGCGGTCGATATAGAAGAATTTCTGGCTCAGGTGCTGTTGGAACCAGGCGAAGTTGCTGCTGTCGTGCTGGCTGTCGCTGCCGAAGCCGATCAGGAAGCCGGCCAGGTTGCCGTCGCGCTCGGCGACGCGGAAATACTCAGCGGTATCGAAAAACAGGCGCAGCCGGGCGGCATCCAGCGGAAGGATGGCCAGGCCGGCGTTGTTGTTCAGGGCCAGGACGGAATCGAGCTCGTGCTCGCGCACGTCGCGGATGACAATCGACATTGTGACTCCGTGGGGTAACGCGGTTGGCCCCTCGCGGGACCCTGCCGCCGATTATTACATGGGTGGCCGGGCAGGGCACAGGCCGGGCATGACTTCTGCCGGGGTGCAGCGGGGCAGGTTCAGCCTAAGATGCCCCCATGTTGGGATACCTCAGCCAAACCCGAGTACTGCGACTGGCCGGCCTGTTCACCTGGGTCATGCTGGGCCTGCCGTTGGTCTATTCGCAGTACGAAGCGCTGGTCCGGCGCGGCGGCGGCATGGACCTGCCCACCGCGTTGCTGTTCGTGGCCTACTTCGCCTTCGGCGGCGGTTACCTGTGGCTGACCCGTGGCCTGCGCGACGGCGGCGGCCATTCGGCCTGGTACGACCGCGCCATCCTGGTCCTGCTGACCATTTCGGCCCTGGCAGTGAGCTTCCTGAGCGGCTCGGGACTGGGCAGCATCCTGATGATGGTGGCGGCCGGGGTCATCCCGTGGATGCTGCCGGCCCGGTTCGGGGTGATCTGGCTGCTGGTCAGCCAGCTGGCGGTGGCCCCGGTCTACTACCTGTTCCTGCCGTTCTCGCTGTTCGAGGCGGTGATGCAGTCGTTGCTGTACGGCGGCTTCTCCATGTTCATCTTCGTGACCAGCCTGGTCGCCCGCCAGCAGACCGACGCCCGCGAGGAGCAGCGCCGGCTCAACACCGAGCTGCGCGCCACCCGCGTGCTGCTGGCCGAAAGCGCCCGGGTCAACGAGCGCACCCGCATTTCCCGCGAGCTGCACGACCTGCTCGGCCACCACCTGACCGCGCTGAGCCTGAACCTGGAAGTGGCCGGGCACATCACCGAAGGCCAGGCCCAGGAGCATGTGCACCAGGCCCACACCTTGGCCAAGCTGCTGCTCACCGACGTGCGCGAGGCGGTCAGCCAGCTGCGCGACAGCGGCGCCATCGACCTGGCCGCGGCGCTGCGACCGCTGACCGAGCAGGTGCCCTCGCTGGACATCCACCTGGAGATCGAAGGGCCGCTCAGCGTGGAAGACCCCGAACAGGCCCACGTGCTGCTGCGCTGCACCCAGGAGATCATCACCAACGCGGTTCGCCACGCGCGGGCGCGCAACCTGTGGATCCAGGTGTATCGGGAGCCGCCGGGCCAGGTGGTGGTGGAGGCGCGCGACGACGGGGTCGGCGCCGACGGCATCGTGATCGGCAACGGCTTGCGCGGGATGCGCGAACGCCTGCAACAATGCGGCGGTGAGCTGCAGATCGAAACCCACCGGGGTCAGGGCTTCCGCCTGCGCGCCTCGGTCCCCGGCGTGCCAGTGCTGATGCTGGGTGCCATCCTGGAAGGAGTGCGTTGATGATTCGCGTCTGCCTGGTCGACGACCAAACCCTGGTGCGGCAGGGGATCCGCTCGCTGCTGGCACTGGACGACGGGATCGAGGTGGTGGCCGAGGCGGCCGATGGACGCCAGGCCGTCGACCTCATCCCCACGGTCCGTCCGGACGTGGTGCTGATGGACATGCGCATGCCGGTGATGTCTGGCCTGGAAGCGCTGCAGCACCTGTCGCGCACCGCCCAGCTGCCGCCGACCATCATCCTCACCACCTTCGACGACGACCAGCTGGTGCTGGCCGGGCTCAAGGCCGGGGCCAAGGGCTACCTGCTCAAGGACGTGACCCTGGAGCAGCTGGTCGGCGCCATCCGCACCGTGGCCGACGGCGGCTCGCTGGTGCAGCCGGCGGTGACCCAGCGCCTGCTGTCCGGCCTGGAGCACATGCGCAACGAGTTCGTGAGCCTGGACCGGCCCGACCCGCTGACCGACCGCGAGACCGAGATCCTGCGCCTGATGGCCAGCGGTTTCTCCAACAAGGAGATCGCCAACTCGCTGGGCGTGGCCGAGGGCACCATCAAGAACCATGTCTCCAACATCCTGTCCAAGCTGGGCGTGCGCGACCGCACCCGCGCGGTGCTGAAGGCATTCGAACTGCAGCTGGTGTGAAGGCCTACTAATATTGAATATGAACGCCAGTTGAAAGCGTTGCAGGGCAAGGCCTGTGGCCGTCGCGGACGGCCCATTTGCCGATATCGGCAAATAAATATCGCGCGGGGCCACGTGCGGGCCCACCTGATGCGCTATCTTTCCGCTCCTTGCCTCAAAAAAACGCTCCCGGTATGGAAACCGGTGCGCCAATCCTGACCAACAACACCCGCGAAGCCTGCTAGGATTGGCGCTTCGTGTTTCAATCAACCCGGCCGTGGGATCGGCCCCGGAGACTCCTGAATGACCCGTATTATCGAGTTCCTGATCGCCTTGGGGATCGTGGCTGGCCTGTTCGTCATCATTGGCGTTGTGCTGCCGGGCGAGCGTCACATCACTGAAAGCATCGAGACCAACCGCAAGATGACGATCGTGTACGACACGGTCAACAGCCTGCGCCGCTTCAAGGACTGGAACCCGCTCGTGCTGCGCGATCCCGCCGTTGAACTGAAGCTCTCCGGCCCCGCCGCCGGCGTCGGTGCCCGCCTGGACTTCACCTCCAAGGAGCCGTCGCTGGGCCAGGGCAGCTGGGAGATCACCGAGTCCGAGCCGAACAAGCGCGTGGCCATCGCCATCGATGACGCCACCAAGGGTCACGACAAGAAGACCAGCTTCACCCTCGAGCCGACCGGCAAGGGTGGCCGCAACGTCAAGATCACCCAGGACTACAGCGTCAAGTACGGCTTCAACCTGTTTGGTCGTTACGCGGGCCTGTACGTCAGCCGTCACGTCGGTGACGACCTGAAGCTGGGTCTGTCGCGCATGGCCAACATGCTGGCCACCGTGCCGAACATCGACTACCGCACCGCCGAAGCCCCGCTGACCGACCTGGCCATCATCGATGCCCCGGCCGAAGACCTGCTGGTGGTCACCGCCGGTAACGTGGATCGTGGCGAAGGCACCATCACCAAGTCGATCAAGGACAACCAGGAGTGGATCAAGCGCGTGATGGAGGCCAATGACCTCGAAGCCGCCGGTCCGTTCCGCATCATCACCACTGACTTCGGTCAGGAAAAGTACGCCTTCGACGTGGCCCAGCCGGTCAAGAAGAAGGGTACCGAAGGCGCTTCGGCTGAAGCCCTGACGGTGAAGATCGACGGTGGCGCCCCGGTCAAGTACGTGCACGTCGCACCGCACCGCACCGCGCATGCGAAGTACACCGGCCACATGGCTGGCCTGGACATCGCCCGCAACGCCCTGCGCGCCTGGGCCGTGACCGGTGGCAACGAAGTGATCGACCGTCCGTACGAGTCCTGGAACGCAGGCGTTGAGAAGTCCTTCACGCCGGAAGCGACCTACGACATCTACTGGGCCGTCAAGTAATCCGACGGTTGCCGTGATGTAACGCAGAACAGAAAACGCGCCGCTTCCTGCGGCGCGTTTTTTTTTGGAGGATGCAGCATGCTCAACCTGGAACGACGCGCGCGTAAACCTTCGCTGCTGGCCTGCCTTGGCGGGTTGCTGGCGGCCACGGCGGTAGGCCTGTCGGCCTATGCATCGCACGGCATCGCCGAGCCATTGGCGCAGTCGCACGTGAACACCGCGGCCCTGTTCGCGTTCGGCCACGGCGTGGCCCTGGCGGTGCTCGGTCCGACCCAGCAGAACGCGGTCGGCAAGCTGGCGCTGTACGTGTTGCTGCTGGGTACGCTGCTGTTCTCCGGCAGCCTGGTGGCCGGCGCGCTGTGGAAGCTCAGCACCGGGCTGGCCCCGGTCGGCGGGACCGCGCTGATGCTGGGCTGGGCGGTGTACGGCTTCAATGCACTGAGGCGCTGAGATGCCGCGCTTCCGCCGTGGGTTCGACGTGGACGAGGCGCACGACTGGCTCTCACGGCGCGACCGTCGGCTGGGCAGCTGGATGAAGCGCCTGGGTCCGATCGAGCCCCCGCCGGGGTGGGCGCGCAGTTTCGACCCGGTGGACGCGCTGGCCCGCGCGATCCTGTTCCAGCAGCTCAGCGGCAAGGCCGCTTCGACGATTGTAGGACGGGTGGAAACGGCGATCGGCAGCACCCGGCTGCACGCGGACACGCTGGCGCGCATCGACGATGCCGGCCTGCGCACCTGCGGCGTGTCCGGCAACAAGGCGCTGGCCTTGCGCGACCTGGCCCGGCGTGAAGCCGCAGGCGAAGTACCGGACCTGCGCCGGATGTCGGTGATGGAACACGACGCCATCGTCGAAGCGCTGGTGCCGATCCGCGGCATCGGCCGCTGGACGGTGGAGATGATGCTGATGTTCCGCCTCGGCCGGCCGGACATCCTGCCGATCGACGACCTCGGCATCCGCAAGGGGGCGCAGCGGGTGGACAAGGCCGAGGTGATGCTGACGCCGAAGGAGCTGGCGCTGCGCGGCGAAAAGTGGGGTCCGTTCCGGACCTACGCCAGCCTGTACCTGTGGCGGATTGCGGATTTCAGCGAGACACCGAAGGTGGCGACAAACCGGTCGCAGGATTGATGCGTAGTGACACGCCATGCGTGTCCCCGGGGTGCCGAACGACATCGCCCTTGGTTCGTTCGTGCGATGACACGCGTGGCGTATCACTACGCCCGGCGCCAGCACCAATGCCAGGGCTCGTAGACAATCCCATGCGGATTGCCACGCGGGTAACTCATCTGGAACCCGTGCGTCCCGGCATGCTGCTGCAACCACGCAAACGCCGGCGTCGCCTCGAAACTTTCCTCGGCAGGCGGTTCGCCGGGCGCACTGATATCCAACGCCCGCCCGCTGTGATGTTCGCTGTAACCCGGCGCGGCGTTGACCCGCAGGATGTCCGCCACTTCAAGGCCGCGCGCACGCTTCCGTTCAAAGATGCCCAGCTGGTAATCGTGGCTGCGATAGCCGGAGATCGCTTCCAGCACTAAGCCCTCGCGCGCGGCATGCTGCTGCATGCGCTGCCAGCCCTGCGCCGCACCCTGCTGCAGCCAGAGCGGCCGGCGATAGCGATCGAAGCCGGCGAGTGACAGTCGCGCAGGCTCCGCTTCCAGCATGAGCCCGGTGTCGTCTTCATAGCTTTCCGCGTCGATGCCCAGTTCCTCAAGCCGCGCCTGCAGCCCACTCAGCGGCAGCAGGTCATCGGGTGCAGGGGCGCGCCGCGTGCCACTCAGGGCCTCATCAAGGGCGTCCAGCGCTTCCTCGATGCCCGGTTCGCGCATCAGGTGCGGCACCAGCGGCAGCAGTCCGTGCGCGGTGGCGGCGGCCAGGTACTGGCCGTCACGCTTACGCCGCAGTACCCAGCGGGCCCTGGCCAGCGCCCGCGCATCGGCGTTGCTGCGCGCGCGCAGCAGGCCACCGGGCCACAGTTCGATGTCGGCGGTGTTGATCAGCAGGGCAGGGTATCGGCGCATGCGCCCAGCTTAGCGCGTGGCCTGCGCGTTCAGCGCATCCAGCAGTGCACGCGGGTTTTCCGGGCTCAGCAGCAGCGCGCTGCCGTCGCGCAGCGGCAGGTGCAGCACCCTGCTGGCGTCGGTGACCAGGCAGAACACCTTCTTCCCGCCGCTGCGGTAATGGCCGGACTGGAAGCCGGGCATGCCGAAGCCGTTGATCTTGATGCCGGGCTTGAACTCGGTGTGCTCGGCCAGGTCCACGATGCGGGCCCGGTCCAGCTGCAGTGCCGACACCGCCGTGCGCCGGCGATAGAAAGTGGAGGTGACCACCAGCTCGGTGCCCTGCAGTTCGATCTGGCGGCGGAAGAACGCCCAGGTAAGCACGCCGCTGACCAGCAGCAGGAACGGCAGGGTGATCGCCAGATCCATCGGTGTGCGCTGTGCGGACTGCAGCGTGGTCACCACGATCATCACCGCCACGCCCAGCATGGGCAGCCACAGCCAGAGCAGGCGCCAGACGGGGGCGGGGGCTACCGTGAATTCCCTGCGCGTTTCCGGGTGACCGCTCATGCCTGTTCCTTGATCCACGCGGCGACATCGTCGATCAATGTTGGCGACACCGTACCGGCAGTGCGGTATTCATCGAGCGAACCGGGGCCTTCGCCGGCGATGCCCAGATGGTTCAACGCCGGGTAGCGGTGGAAGCGCGCCTTCGGTCCTTCCGGCAGGCCCTGCGTCCAACGCTGCCAATCGGCGTCCACCACCTGGAAGTCGCGCCCGCCCTGCAGCAGCAGGATCGGCTGCTTCAGCTTCTGTGCGTCGGTAACCGGATCCACCGCGTCGAACGCGCGCCAGTAGCTGGCCGGCTGGCCGAGCGGCAGTTCGCTGGCGGCCACGACGGCGCTGCCACGTGCGGCGGCGATCTGTACGTCCAGGCGATCCAGCGCTGCCTGCTCGTCGGCGCTGATGCGCCCGTCCTGGTTGAACAGGTAGCGGTTCTGTTCGGGCAACAGGGTCAGCAGCGAGCGTGCCGGTGCCGACCACAGCACCACGCCAGCCACATCGCCCGAGCGCGCGGCAATGCGCGGGGCGAGCATGCCGCCCTGGCTGTGGCCCATGACGTATATCTGCTTCGTGTCGATGCCCGGCGTGTTGGCCAGCAGGGCGACGGCAGCGACTGCGTCGTCTGTGGTTTCATCGTCCATGGTGTAGTCGCCGCTGAAATCCTGCGGCCGGGCGTGGGTGCGCTTTTCATAGCGCAGCACCGCGATGCCCTGCGCGGCCAGGCCACGCGCCACGTCCAGGAACGGGCGGTTGGGGCCGATCGTTTCATTGCGGTCCTGCGGACCCGAGCCGTGCACCAGCACCACGGCGCGGAACGGGCCGGCACCGTTGGGCAGCGCCAGGGTGGCCGGCAGCGGCCCCTTGCCGGCCACGATCTGCAGCTCGCGCTCGGTGTAGGTGGCTGCGGCAGGCGCCGGCGGTGGCGGCGACGCTGCGGCTGCCGGTTGCAGGTACAGGCCAGCAACACGTCCCTGGGCATCGACGGCGATGGTGGCGTTGACCGCGCCGTTGCCGAACTGCAGCGATTGCTGGACGACCTGCATGCCCTGCTGCTCGACCACGCGCGCCGCACCGCGGCTGCGCAGTCCGCCGAGCGACTGCCACATCGCCTGCAGCGACGCGGCCGGCGCAGCCTTGGCCATTTCCGGCGTAAACATGGCTTCGGCAGCGGCCACGTCGCCGGCCTCCAGCCTGTCCAGCAGCTGGCTGGCGGTCTGCTGGGGCGTGGCAGCGCTTGCCGCCACTGCCACCGACGCCAGCATCCACGCGACCAGGTGCCTGCTCAAGGTACGCATGTCAGTTCTCCTTCTTGAAGAACAGCAGTGCCACGCCCATGGGAGTGCCCTGCACGACGCTCACCAGCTCCCAGCCAAGCTGGCCGTGGCGGTTCATCTCGGCCTGCAGGTCTTCAGCCTTCAAACCGGTCCAGCCGGGCTTCACTTCCACGGTCAAATAGCTCCAGCGCTTGCTCATTCCTTGCTCTCCGGATCAGGTGCGGGTTTGGGAAGGCGTCCAGCCTTGCGCAGTGCGTCGCGCAGCACGTACTCGATCTGCGCGTTGAGGCTGCGCAGCTCGTCGTCGGCCCAGCGCTGCGCCGCTGCCAGCACGTCGGCATTGATACGCAGCGGGTAGGCTTTCTTCTCACTCATGCTCAGTACAACGAACCGGCGTTGACGATCGGCTGGGTGCCGCGGTCGGAGCACAGCACGGTGAGCAGGTTGCCGACCATCTGCGCCTTGCGCTCTTCATCGAGCTGCACGACGTTGTTCTTCTGCAGTTCGTGCAGGGCCATTTCGACCATGCCGACCGCGCCGGCGACGATGCGGGTGCGTGCGGCAATGACCGCGTTGGCCTGCTGGCGCTGCAGCATGGCCTGGGCGATTTCCGGGGCGTAGGCGAGGTGGCTGATGCGGGCGTCGAGCACCTGCACGCCGGCGTCGGCCAGGCGTTCGGCCAGTTCGTCCTTGAGGTGCTGGGAGATCTCGGCGGCATGGCTGCGCAGCGAGAGCTGGCCTTCCTCGTGCTGGTCGTAGGGGTAGCTGGTGGCCATCGCGCGCAGGGCGGATTCGGACTGGATGTGCACGAAGCTTTCGTAGTCGTCGACGTTGTAGACGGCTTCGGAGGCGTCCACGACCTGCCAGACGATGACGGCGGCGATCTCGATGGGGCTGCCGTCCAGTTCGTTGACCTTGAGCTTGCCGCTTTCGAAGTTGCGCACGCGCTGGCTGACCTTCTTCTTGCTGAAGAAGGGGTTGTTCCAGCGCAGGCCGTTGTCCTTGACGGTGCCGACGTACTTGCCGAACAGGCTGAGCACGGCCGCCTGGTTGGGCTGGACGGTGTAGAGGCCGGTCAGGCTGAACAGGCCCGCCAGGCCGAGCAGCAGGCCGCCGAGGATCAGGAGCAGGTTGACGTTGCCGCGCTCCACCCCGGAAAGGAACAGCCATGCAGCCACGGCCAACAGGGCCAGGACGGCCAACAGGAAGGGCACGCCGGAGAGCGAGCGGACGGGCTTTTCTTTCATGGCGGGGCATCCTTTGCGGTGAGTTTGAGATAGTGATATCAGTTTGATATCACATTTGCAAGAGGCAGGCTCGAGCCGGGAACGTCCTGTCAGCGGGAACAGGCCATTCAGTGACGCGTGGCGCGGCGCATATGTGACCGTCGCGCGCGGCTGAGGATGGGCGGCTCTACAATGCGTTCCCGTCCGCTGTCCGGAATGAAGCACCATGATTACCCTCGGCACCCCGCTGTCCCCCTCCGCCACCCGTGTCCTGCTGCTGGGCTCGGGCGAACTGGGCAAGGAGGTCGCGATCGAGCTGCAGCGGCTGGGGGTGGAGGTGATCGCGGCGGACCGTTACGAGAACGCGCCGGCGATGCAGGTGGCGCACCGCTCGCATGTGATCGACATGCTGGACGCGATGGCGCTGCGGGCGCTGATCGCGGCGGAGAAGCCGCACCTGATCGTGCCGGAGATCGAGGCGATCCATACGGAGACGCTGGTGCAGCTGGAGCAGGAAACCGGGCAGCGGGTGGTGCCGACGGCGCGCGCGGCGCGGCTGACGATGGATCGTGAGGGCATCCGGCGGCTGGCGGCGGAGACGCTGGGCTTGCCGACCTCACCGTACCGGTTCGTGGATACGGAGGCGGAGTACCGGGCGGCGGTGGCGGCGATCGGGCTGCCGTGCGTGGTGAAGCCGGTGATGTCGTCGTCGGGCAAGGGCCAGAGCACGCTGCGCAGCGAGGACGATATCGCGGCGGCGTGGGAGTACGCGCAGACCGGCGGTCGGGCGGGTGCGGGGCGCTGCATCGTGGAGGGGTTCATCGATTTCGATTATGAGATCACGCTGCTGACGGTGCGGCATGCGGGTGGGACGTCGTTCTGTGCGCCGATCGGGCATTGGCAGAAGGATGGCGATTACCGCGAGAGCTGGCAGCCGCAGCCGATGTCGCCGGCGGCACTGGCGCGTGCGGAGGAGATTTCGCGGGCGATCACCGACGACCTGGGCGGTTGGGGATTGTTCGGGGTGGAGTTGTTCGTGAAGGGCGACGAGGTGTGGTTCAGCGAGGTGTCGCCGCGCCCGCACGACACGGGGCTGGTGACGCTGGCGTCGCAGGAGCTGAGCGAGTTCGCGCTGCATGCGCGGGCGATCCTGGGCCTGCCGATTCCGCTGATCCGCCAGAGCGGTCCGTCGGCGTCGTGCGCGATGCTGGCGCACGGCGAGGGCGTGCCGGTGTTCGGGAACGTGGAGGCTGCGTTGGTGCATCCGGACACGGCGCTGCGCCTGTTCGGGAAGCCGAGCGTGCATGGGCATCGGCGCGTCGGTGTTACGTTGGCGCGCGGCTCGGACGTTGATGAGGCGCGGAAGATTGCGCGCGAGGCCGCAGAGGCTATTTCGATCGAGTTGCGCGCGTAACGCCGTTAGCGTCTCTGTTTCTACGTGTTGGGGCGACCGTCGGGCAGCCCCGCTCCGAGATATCGCGTGCCTTCGGCCCGCGATATCCGAGCATTCCACCTTAACCCCGCGCCTTCGGCGCGCCCCCTTCAACAAGAAGGGGGCTTTCCTCCAGATGGTTCGGTGGCGCCGCCGTGATCTGACACGCATGGCGTGTCACTACGCGGATGCTCCCTTGGTAGGGTTGGGTCCCAACCAACCGCACGCACACATCCCGCGCCCGGTAACGCATTCAAACAATCGAAACTTCGCTTTTACCGCACGTCGACCCATACCAAATGGTGGTCGCTGCCATCTGCGATCTTCGCTTCGGGCGTTTCATTCGCTGGCCAGAACACGCCGCTGCCGATGTAACTGAACCCCACCGACGGCAGCACGTAATCCAGGCGCATGGTGCCGGACTTCGGGCCGAAATCGCCGGTGGCGTGGAACGGGGCGCCCTTCCGGACGATGCCCTTTTCGGCGTACGCCAGGCTGGTCTGTTCGGCACCGACGCTGCGCGGGGTGGGGTAACGCAGCACGCGCGGGTTTTCGATCAATTCGACAATGCCGTCATGGCGGCCATCGCCGTCGACGGGATCGTTGTTGAGGTCGCCGAGGATCACGAAGCGGGCGTCCTGGGCGAGGCCGCCGCACTGGCCGTGGTCGTCGCAGAGCCACGGCTTGTCGCCGGCGGAGAGGTATTCCTGCCACAGGCGCAGTTCGTCGTGGTTGCGCGCGGCGTTGCGCTTTTCGGGGCCGTCGAACACGGGCGGGGTGGGGTGCGAGACCAGGGCGTGGACGACGCCGTTGGGGGTGTTCACCGGGACGTCCCAGTGCGACTTGGACGACAGGCGCAGCTGCGACCAGACGTGGTCGTTGTAGAACGATTTTCCGGTGCGCGGGTCGATCGGGCGCAGCGCGCCGGGCATCGTGCTCCACTTCAGCAGCTGGAAGCTGCGCACCTTGGCTTCGTCGATCGGGTAGCGCGAGAGGACGAGCATGCCGTATTGGCCGGGGTGCAGGCCGTAGCCCCAGGCGTCGTTGCCACGGGCGCGGCCGTCGCCGCCGATCTGGCCGTTGTTGTCCAGGTCCAGGCCGCTCTGCACGCCGGTGTTGACCGGGGCCAGGTAGCGGTAGGCGAAGTGCAGGGGCTCGCCGCCGCCGGGCTGGGCCACTTCCAGGTAGCGCTGCTGGAACAGGTCGGCGGCGCGGTGGGCGTCGTCGAAGTCGAATTCGTTGAGCAGCACCAGGTCGGGGCGGACCTGCTGCAACACTGCGGCAATCTTGCGCGCGTGCGCGCTGTCGCCTTCGAGTTCGGCGATCAGGCCGCCGGTCTCGTCGCTGTACAGCGAGGTGTTGTAGGTGGCGATCCGCAGCGGCGCGGGGGAGGCATCCGGCATGGCGGCGGTCTTGGTCGAGGTTTGCGCGCAGGCGCCGCAGAGCAGGGCCAGGGCGAGGATCAGGGGATGGGCTTTCATGCGCCTATTCTGCACGGGCGCGCGTTGCAATGGCGGGTCAAATGCCGTCGCGGGCGTCGTCGAACTCATGCCACCGGCGGCCATCGTAGGCCTCCAGCGGACGGAAACGGCGCTTGTAGTCCATCTTGCGGTGGCCGCGGATCCAGTAGCCCAGGTACAGGTGCGGCAGCTGCTCGCGCCGGGCCCAGGCGATCTGCTGCAGGATCGCGAAGGTGCCCAGGCCACGGTGGGCGTGGTCGGGGTCGAAGAAGGTGTAGACGGCCGAGAGGCCGTGCGCGGTGACGTCGGTGACCGCCACCGCCAGCAGGGGGCCGCGGTGGCCGTCCACGGCAGGCCCGCGGACCTCAAGGAACCGGCCCTGCGACCACCGGCCGATCAGGAACTGGTCGAACTCGTGCGGGCCGTGTTCGTCCATGCCGCCCTGGGCATGGCGATGGGTCAGGTAGCGGCGGTACAGCGCGAACTGTTCGTCGGTCTGCTCGGCGGCGACGATGCGCACTTCCAGGTCGTCGTTGCGCGCCAGGCAGCGGCGCTGGCTGCGGTCGGGCGCGAAGCGGGCCACCGGCACGCGGACCGACACGCACGCGTGGCAGTTGGCGCAGTGCGGGCGGTAGACCAGGTCGCCGGAGCGGCGGAAGCCCCAGCTCAGCGCCATCGGGTACAGGCTGCCCAGGCGCTGATCGTGCGGATCCAGCACCAGGTCGCGCGCAGCCCGGTCCGGCCAGTAGCCGCAGGGATGGTCCCCGGTCTGGAACAGGCGCAGCTCGTCGTCGCGGTCGGTGTGGATCGCCATGCCTACAGCATAGCGCCGGGGCGTCGCAGGCGCCGCGACTGTCTGGCGGATTAACGCGGCCGGGGCGGCTGTCAACGCGGGCGGCGTGCAGGCGTTTTCTCTACCGTGGGTGCCGAGCACCGCACGACGCTTCCCCCCGAACAACCGGAGTACACCATGCGCAACCGCAAACCCCTCCTGCTGCTGGCCCTGCTGATGACCACCGGCGCTGCCGGCCTGGCGGTGGCTGCCGATACCCCGACCGCGCCCGCCGCGCCGGCCCGCGCGAAGCTGGATACCAATGGCGACGGCTTCGTCGACCGCACCGAAGCCGCCAAGGCGCCGCGCCTGGCCGAAAAGTTCGACAGCCTGGACACCAACAAGGACGGCAAGCTCTCGCGCGAGGAAATGCCGCGCTGGCAGGGCAAGCGCCACGGGCGTGGCCCGGGTGGCCACGAGCGCATGGAAAAGCTGGACGCGAACAAGGACGGCCGGATCAGCCGTGACGAAGCCAAGGCCGACCCGCGCCTGGCCGAACGGTTCGACAAGATGGACGTCAACAAGGATGGCTACATCGACAAGACCGACCGCGAGCTCGGCATGAAGCAGCACCGTGACGCGTGGTTCGCCGCTGCCGACACCAACAAGGACGGCCAGCTGAGCAAGGCCGAGTTCGATGCGGCGAAGAAGCCCGTCGCTGGCAAGCGCGGCGCCCCGCCGCCGAAATCCAACTGACGTGGCGCCGGGCTCTGCCCGGCTGCTTCATCATGCGAAACCAAAAGCGCCGGTCATCGACCGGCGTTTTTTTCATTGCTCAGATCAACCGGGCATCCCACGCCATCGCCAGCACGATGCCGATCACGAACAGGTTGGTCACGATCAACGCCGGCCGACCATACATCGACTGATACACCCAGCTCGGCCCTTTGCGTCCATGCCGCGCCGCATCGCGCGCGATCATCGGCGCCATGGTCCGCTGCAGCGGCACCAGGCACTGGTAGTTCACCACGCCCGTGCCGATCACCATGACGATCAGCGGCCAATGCAGCGGTACCTGCAACATGGTCAGTGCGAGCACCGCCATGCAGACCAGCATCGCGGTAAAGGTGCTGTAGTGCACGAACCGGTACACGGCCGCGCGTTCGGCCTGCGTTTCGGTGTAGCAGAGCAGGTAGCGGCCACCGAGGTAGCTGCCGACCACGCCGCCGACCATGGCGCCAATCGCCACGCCCCAGCCAAGGCCGGGGCTGAGCAGGTGGCTCTGGGTGGCGGCCGCGCCCAGCGAGCCCATCGCCGCGCCGCCGGACAGGCTGGCGCCGCCCAGCCCGAGCTTGCCGCTGCCGACACCGACGCTGGTGCCGAGCAGGATCGCGGCGCTGGCGGTGCCGGGTGCGGCGATCATCACCATCGACACCACGGTGGTGGCGAACGCGGCGCCGGGCGCACTGCTGCGCGCGAAGTCGCCGAAGCGGCGCAGCATTTCCTCGCGCACGCTGGCGCGTGCACGCGACAGGCGCTTGCGCACGGCGGCGTCGCTCAGGCCAAGCAGGTCGGCCACCTGCTGCGAGCGCTGGCCTTCGCGGTAGTACAGCAGCAGGGTTTCGCGGCTGTCTTCGGGCAGCGCCGAAATGATGTCCTCGGCTGCCAGCTCTTCCTCCACGCGCTGCAGGTAGTCTGGCGCGCTGGGGCTGGGGTCGGCGGCCATGCTGATCGCGATCTCGGCCGCTTCGCCGGACAACGGCCGGCCACGGTTGGCGCGCAGCCAGTCGCGGGCGAGGTTGCGGGTGATCTGGCGCAGCCAGGGCAGGAAGCTGGCGGTGTTGTGCAGCTGGTTGAGCTGCTGCCAGCCCTTGATGAAGGCTTCCTGCGCGATGTCTTCGCTGGCCTGCACGTCGCGGGTGATCGCCAGGGCGATGGCGGTGACGGTGTTCTGGCAGGCCAGCACGATGCGGCCATAGGACTGCTGGCAGCCGCCTGCGGCGGCGGGCAGTTCGCGTTCCAGCGTGTCGGTCAGGGGCAGGGTGGTCATGGCGTCGATCCCGGCGGGTGGTGACATCATGACGGGGTGGGGCGCGGAATGTGACCGGGTGGGGATCCCGTGGGACACGCGTGGCGTGTCGCTACGGTTGTTTGGCCGGTTCGATGCGGACGCGGATTTCTTCTTCTTCCTGTGCCGGGGGTGCTGCCGTCGGCTGTTGCTGTGTCGGCAAGGGCGCTGGGACGGCGGTGGGCGCGCTGCGGTGGCGCATCATCACCACCATCGCCACGGCAGCGATGACCAGCAGCAGGCCGATACGGATGCGCCAGGCCCAGTTGCGGCGCGGGGCCGTTTCGGCGACCTGGTCGCGGAAGGCGAATTCGGCGGTGGGGTGGTCGCGGCGGGTGGTTTCCAGCAGGCGTGCGTCGCGCAGGATTTCGCGGGCGCGCGGCTGGTCGTTGGCGTGCACCACCCACAGGGTCGGGTGGGTGCTGGCCTTGCTGGTGTCCAGGTAGCTGAACTGGCTGCCGCGCTTGCTGTGGTACGAACGGCCGTTGGTGATGCGCACCTCGATGCCGGCATCGCGCAGCAGCTGGGCCACGCCTTCCACGGTTTCAACGCGCTGGCTGCTGAAGATCTGACGCATGGCGGATTATTCCTTGGCCGGTACGGCGGCGGCCGCGGCACTGTCGTCGACCACGCGGATCAAACCTTCCTGCGCGGTGCTGGCAACCAGGATGCCGTTACGGGTGTAGAACTGGCCACGTGCCAGCCCGCGCGAATCCTGCGCGCTGGGACTGTCCAGCGAGTACAGCAGCCAGTCGTCGGCGCGGAACGGGCGGTGGAACCAGATCGCGTGGTCGAGCGAGGCCATCTGCACGTGGGGCTGGTAGTAGCTGATCCCGTGCGGGAAGGTCGCGGTACCCAGCAGGTGGAAGTCCGAGGCGTACGCCAGCAGCGCCTGGTGCAGCTCCGGCGCATCGCCGACCTTTTCGTTCAACCGCAGCCAGACCTGGTGGTAGGGCGGGCGCTTGGGCGGGTGCAGTTCGTCGCGCGGGTACACGTGGCGGAACTCGAACGGGCCGCCGCGCGAGAGCCAGCGCTGCACCTTGATCGGCAGGCGCTCCAGCACTTCCTGCGGCAGCGGGCGGTTGGGTTCGATGTCTTCGGGCTGCGGCACGTCCGGCATCGTGTGCTGGTGCTCGGCGCCGCTCTCGGCCTGCTGGAACGAGGCCGCGCAGAAGAAGATCACCTTGCCGTGCTGGATCGCGGTGACCCGTCGCACCGAGAAGCTGCCGCCGTCGCGGGTGCGGTCCACGTCATAGACGATGGGGTGGTCGATGTTGCCCGCGCGCAGGAAGTAGGCATGCAGCGAATGCACGTGGCGGCCGTTGTCCACGGTCGCCTGCGCGGCCGACAGCGCCTGGCCCAGCACCTGCCCGCCGAACACGTACTTGGTGCCGATATCGCGGCTCTGGCCACGGAACAGGTTGTCTTCCAGGCGCTCGAGCGTGAGCAGGTCGATCAGCTCGGAAACGACGGGTTCTTGCGGCTGGGACAAGGCGGCGGCCATGGGGTGGCAAAGGAATGAAGGATTATACGTGTCCCTTGGCGCGGGCCACGTACGCCGTAGTGCCGGCCGCCGGCCGGCTCCAAGGGGTGTCAGGCAGCATCGGGAGCCGGCCGGCGGCCGGCACTACCGGGTGGGTCAGGCGGCATCGGGAGCCGGCCGGCGGCCGGCACTACCCAGGCGGGCCACCAGCGTCTGCAGCGCCTGCTGGGCATCCGGCGCGTACCAGGCTTCTACAAACCGGTCCAACTGGATCAGGTCGGCGTGCAGGGCCTCGTGCAGGTCGGCGCGGGCGACGCTGCGGGTGTGCAGCATCGGCTGCCGGGGCAGCTTCAACAGCTGGCCCAGCCAGGCCACTGCGCGCGGCACCACCTCGGTCGGGGCGACCAGTTCGTCCACCAGACCAATCTGCTCCGCACGCTCGGCCGGCACCATCTCGCCGCCGATCAGCAGCTGCGAGGCCCGGTGGTGGCCCACCACGCGGCGCATCAGCCGCTGGATGCCTTCCGGCGCCACCAGCCCCACCTGCACTTCGTTCAGGCCGATCACGTTCGGCTGTGCCGGGTCGGTGCTGCGCGCCATGATCCGGTAGTCGCAGCACAGCGCCAGCACGCAGCCGCCGGCCGGAGCGTGCCCGGTCAGCGCGGCCACCACCGGGATCCGGCTTTCGGCCAGGGTACGCACCGCGCCGAAGAACGCCTGCCAGCTGTCCAGCAGCTTGTGCCTGTCCTCGCCATGGCTGAGCAGGTGCGGCACGTCCATCCCGGCGCTGAAGATGCGCTCGCTGCCCGACAGCACCAGGCCGTGCACGTCGTCGGCCATGGCCTGGTTGATCGCGTGGATCAGGTGACGGCACAGCTCGGTGTCCAGCGCGTTGACCGGCGGCCGGGCCAGCCGCAGCTCGCGGATGGGGCCATGGTTGATCACCTCGATAAGCGTCGTCATGCTGCGATCTCGTTGCGGGCAGGGAACTGAGGCGATGATAACCAAACCATTCGTGTGCGTATTGTTGGGTCTGTGTGCGGCCGCAGCATCGGCCGGAGCGGCGGAGCCGGCGTGTGTCAGCCTCACTGGGGGCTGGGTGCGGTTGCCGCCGCCGGGAATGACGATGGCCGCTGGCTACGGAACGATCCGGAATGACTGCAAGGCCGCCGTGACCGTGGTCGGCGTGGGCAGCAAAGCCTCCGACGATGTGTCGCTGCACGAGACCACGATGGCCGATGGCGTCAGCCGCATGCGCGCGGTGGAGACGCTGGCGATTGCGCCAGGCGGGACGGCCGAACTGAAGCCCGGCGGGCTGCATTTGATGTTGATGGAGCCGGTGCGGCAGCTGAAGGAAGGCGAACAACTGCCAGTTCGCTTCAGCCTGGAAGATGGGCGCAAGGTTGATTCGACACTGCAGCTGCGGCGCAGTTCACCGTAGCCGACGCGACACGTCGGCGCAGGCGTGGTCATGCGTTCGTCGCGTGGGGTGGGTTTCCGTGCGGTCGTTTGGGAACCGACCCTACCGTGCAGACATCACGTGTTGCTGCAGGGTTCCGCTCGCCGGTAGGGTCGCTCCCCAGACGACCGCACGTGGTGTGCCCACGTGCGGTAGGGCATGACCCTCAAACGAAGAGGGCGTCAGCTCGACGCGCTGCGGATCGCGTCCGGCAGCGGGGCGCTCTTGCCGGTCTGGGTGTCCATCCAGACCACGACCACATTCCCGTCCGAATACAGCGTGCTGTCGTTCTTCTGGTCCACGATGCGGTGGCCGATGGTCACGCTGCTGTTGCCCAGGCGTTCGACGAACAGCTCCACCACGATGTCGTTGGGCCACACGATCGGCAGGCGGTAGTTCACGTTGGTGGCAGCCACCACCGGGGCGATGCGGTCGGTCATCGACACGCCTTCCACGCCCAGCATCCAGCGCACGCGCGCTTCTTCCAGGTAGGAAATGTACTTGGCGTTGTTGACGTGGCCCATGCTGTCCATGTCGCGCCAGCGCACGCTGATCGGTACGCGGGCCAGGATCTTGTGTTCGCTGCTCATTACTTCTTCTTCGCCTTCGTGGTCTTGGCAGGGCTGGTCTTGCTGGGAGTGGTGGCACGCTTGGCCGCGACCGCCTTCTTGGCGACCTTGGCCGGCTTTTCCGGCTTGGCCTTGCGCGGCGGGCGGGCGTCCGGCTTGTTGGCCGTCGCCGCCGGACGCTCCGGGCGCGCGCTGGTGGAGGGCAACATCTTGGCCAGGAACTGACCGGTGTACGACGCCGGGTGCGCCGCCACGTCTTCCGGCGTGCCGGTGACCAGGATGGTGCCGCCACGGTGGCCGCCTTCCGGCCCCAGGTCGACGATCCAGTCCGCGGTCTTGATCACGTCCAGGTTGTGTTCGATCACCACCACCGTGTTGCCCTCGTCGCGCAGCTTGTGCAGCACGCCGAGCAGCGCCTCGATGTCGTGGAAGTGCAGGCCGGTGGTCGGCTCATCCAGGATGTACAGGGTGCGCCCGGTATCGCGGCGCGACAGCTCCTTGGACAGCTTCACGCGCTGCGCTTCACCGCCGGAAAGCGTGGTCGCGCTCTGGCCCAGCTTGATGTAGCTCAGGCCCACGTCGACCAGCGTTTCCAGCTTGCGCGCGATGCTCGGCACCGGCTCGAACAGCTTCAGCGCATCTTCGACGGTCATCTGCAGCACGTCGTTGATGTTGTAGCCCTTGTACAGGATCTCCAGCGTTTCGCGGTTGTAGCGCTTGCCATGGCACACGTCGCAGGGCACGTACACGTCCGGCAGGAAGTGCATCTCCACCTTGATCAGGCCATCGCCCTGGCACGCCTCGCAGCGGCCGCCGCGCACGTTGAAGCTGAAACGCCCCGGCGAATAACCGCGCGCGCGCGCTTCCGGCACCTGCGCGTACAGCTCGCGCAGTGGCGTGAACAGGCCGGTGTAGGTGGCCGGGTTGGAACGCGGCGTGCGCCCGATCGGCGACTGGTCGATGTCCACCACCTTGTCGAACAGGTCCAGGCCATCGACCGACTTGTACGGTGCGATCGGGTGCGAGGAGCCGTTGATCTCGTTGGCGGCCAGCGAGAACAGCGTGTCGTTGATCAGGGTCGACTTGCCCGAACCGGACACGCCGGTGATGCAGGTCAGCAGCCCCGACGGAATGTCCAGGTCCACGCCCTTGAGGTTGTTGCCGCTGGCCCCGCGCAGGTGCAGGGTCATCTTCGGGTTCGGCTTGTGCCGGCGCGCCGGGATCTCGATCGCCCGCTTGCCCGACAGGTACTGGCCGGTGAGCGAACGCGGCGCCTCCAGGATGTCCTGCAGGGTGCCCTGACCGACGATCTCGCCGCCATGCACGCCCGCGCCCGGACCGATGTCCAGCACGTAGTCAGCCAGGCGGATCGCGTCTTCGTCATGCTCGACCACGATCACCGTGTTGCCCAGGTCGCGCAGGCGGGTCAGGGTGCCGAGCAGGCGCTCGTTGTCGCGCTGGTGCAGGCCGATGGACGGCTCGTCGAGCACGTACATCACCCCGACCAGGCCGGCGCCGATCTGGCTGGCCAGGCGGATGCGCTGGGCTTCGCCGCCAGACAGCGTGTCCGCCTTGCGCTCAAGCGTGAGGTAATCCAGGCCCACATCGACCAGGAAGCCCAGGCGCTCGCCGATCTCCTTGACGATCTTGCCGGCGATCTCGCCGCGCCAGCCGGGCAGGGTCATGCCGCTGAAGAACTTCAGCGCTTCGTCGATCGGCAGCACCACCAGTTCCGGCAGCGCACGGTCGGCCACGAACACATTGCGCGCCGCGCGGTTCAGGCGCTGGCCGTTGCACTCGGGGCAGTTGCGTTCGCTGATGTACTTGGCCAGCTCTTCGCGCACCGCGGCCGACTCGGTTTCCTTGTAGCGGCGCTCGAGGTTGGGAATGATGCCCTCGAAGCGGTGCTTGCGCTGGGTGCGGCCACCGTTTTCGGTGAAGTAGGTGAAGGTGATGGTTTCATCGCCGCTGCCGTACAGCACCGCCTGGCGCACGCTGTCGGACAGGCTCTGCCACGGCGCGTCCACGTCGAACTTGTAGTGCTTGGCCAGCGAGGCGATCAGCTGGAAGTAGTACGCATTGCGGCGGTCCCAGCCGCGCACGGCACCGGCCGACAGCGACAGCTCCGGGTGCACCACCACGCGCGAGGGATCGAAGAACTCGGCCATGCCCAGCCCGTCGCAGCCCGGGCAGGCGCCCACCGGCGAGTTGAACGAGAACAGGCGCGGTTCCAGCTCGGGCAGCGAGTAATCGCACACCGGGCAGCTGTACTTGGACGAGAACAGGTGCGCCGGCGCGTCTTCCACGTCCAGCGACTGCACCGAGACCATGCCGTCGCCCAGCTTCAGCGCGGTTTCAAAGCTTTCGGCCAAGCGCTGCTTGATGTCCTCGCGCGGGCGGAAGCGGTCGATCACCGCCTCGATGGTGTGCTTCTGGCGCAGCGCCAGCGGCGGCACCGCGTCGATCTCATGCAGCGCGCCGTCCACGCGCACGCGCACGAAGCCCTGCGCGCGCAGCTGGTCGAACACCTGCGCATGCTCGCCCTTGCGCTCGCGGATCACCGGCGCCAGCAGCATGTAGCGCTGCTCCGGGTCCAGCGTAAGCACGTGGTCGACCATCTGGCTCACGGTCTGCGCTTCCAGCGGGTAGCCGTGGTCCGGGCAGCGCGGGCTGCCGACGCGGGCGTACAGCAGGCGCAGGTAGTCGTAGATCTCGGTGATCGTGCCGACCGTCGAACGCGGGTTGTGCGAGGTCGACTTCTGCTCGATCGAGATCGCCGGGGACAGGCCTTCGATATGGTCCAGGTCCGGCTTTTCCATCACGCTCAGGAACTGCCGCGCATACGCCGACAGCGACTCCACGTAGCGGCGCTGGCCTTCGGCGTAGATGGTGTCGAACGCCAGCGACGACTTGCCCGAGCCGGACAGGCCGGTGATCACGATCAGCTTGTCGCGGGGCAGGTCGAGATCGATGTTCTTGAGGTTGTGCGTCCGCGCGCCGCGGATGCGGATGAAATCCATCGCCATGGGGGATCCGTTGTGGGGCTCTGGCCGGCAATCGGTCAGCCTACCGAGCTTGGGATTTGGGGGCAATCAGCGACATTGCCAGCCCCGTGTCTCAATCCCTGCGACCGGACGGGGCCCGAACCTGAACGGGGTTCAGGCCCTGGCGGCCCGGGGCAGGGGGTGGGTTGACCCGGACCCGGTGGAGTCATTAAAATCCCGCTTCTGTCTGCCCTCGATGGCAGCAGTCCATAGACCACAATAACTACAGAGGAAGTCTGGTCATGTACGCAGTACTGGTAACCGGCGGTAAGCAATACCGCGTGGCGCAGGGCGAAACGCTCCGCGTCGAAAAGCTCGAAGTCGAAGTCGGCAACGAGATCAAGTTCGAAGAAATCCTGATGCTGGGCGACAGCGATGGCATCAAGCTGGGCGACGCGCTGAACGGCGCCTCGGTCACCGCCAAGGTCGTGTCCCAGGGTCGTGCTGACAAGGTCCGGATCATCAAGTTCCGTCGCCGTAAGCACCACATGAAGCGCCAGGGTCACCGTCAGTACTACACCGAAATCGAGATCACCGGCATCGCCGGTGGCAGCAAGTAATAAGGAGAAGCAGTCATGGCACATAAAAAGGGCGTAGGCTCATCGCGCAACGGTCGCGACTCCAACCCGAAGTACCTCGGCGTCAAGATCTTCGGTGGCCAGGCCATCGATGCCGGCAACATCATCGTGCGTCAGCGCGGCACCCAGTTCCATCCGGGCGCCGGCGTCGGCCTCGGCCGTGACCACACCCTGTTCGCGCTGGTCGACGGCAAGGTGGAGTTCTCGGTGAAGGGCCCGAAGAAGCGTCGTACCGTCAGCGTCGTCGCCGAAGCCTGAGCTTCGCGAGACCCGGGCGTCGCCCCCGCCTAGGCGTGGGGCCGCTTGCGAAAGCCCCGCCTCGGCGGGGCTTTTGTTTTTCACGTTAGACTCTGCGGTCGGGCGCGTTCCGTGCCTACCGCCTCCAGGTGGCATCCAGAATCATGAAACTTGTAGACGAAGCAGAAATCCAGGTTACCGCCGGCAATGGCGGCAACGGCTGCGTCGGTTTCCGTCGCGAGAAGTTCATTCCGCTGGGCGGCCCGGACGGCGGCGACGGCGGCAATGGCGGCAGCGTGTACATCCGCGCCGACGAAAACCTCAACACCCTGGTCGACTTCCGCCACGAGCGCATCTTCAAGGCGCAGCGCGGCGAGAACGGCATGGGCCGCCAGGCCTATGGCAAGGGCGGCGAAGACCTGATCATCACCGTGCCGGTCGGTACCGTGGTGATGAACGTGGCCACCGACGAAGTCATCGGTGACCTCACCCAGCACGACGACATCCTGCTGGTGGCCAAGGGCGGCAAGGGCGGCCTGGGCAACATGCACTTCAAGAGCTCCACCAACCGCTCGCCGCGCCAGTCGCTGCCGGGTGAGGAGGGCGAAGAGCGCCTGCTCAAGCTGGAGCTGAAGCTGCTGGCCGACGTCGGCCTGCTGGGCTTCCCGAATGCCGGCAAGAGCACCCTGATCCGCGCCGTGTCCGCTGCCACCCCCAAGGTGGCCGACTACCCGTTCACCACCCTCTACCCCAACCTGGGCGTGGTGCGCGTGGAGAACTACCGCAGCTTCGTGATCGCCGACATTCCCGGCCTGATCGAAGGCGCGGCCGACGGTGCCGGGCTGGGCGCGCAGTTCCTGCGCCACCTGCAGCGCACCCGCCTGCTGCTGCACCTGGTGGACATCTCCCCGATGGAAGGCGGCGTGGAAATCTCGCCGATCGAGCAGGTCCGTGCGATCGAGCGCGAGCTGGCCAAGCACGACCCGGAGCTGCTGGAGAAGCCGCGCTGGCTGGTGCTGAACAAGGCCGACCTGATGTTCGAGGACGAGGCCAAGGCCGCGGCCGAGAAGATCATCGCCGAGCTGGGCTGGACCCAGCCGTGGTACCTGGTCTCGGCGCTGGGCCGTGAAGGCACCTGGCCGATCATGACCAACATCATGGCGTTCTTCGACCGCCAGAAGGAAGACGAAGCGGATGCGCGCAACGCGCTCTGACGCTGCCGTCGCTTTCATGGAAAACCCGGCTTCGGCCGGGTTTTTCTGTGGCGCCCATCGCGTAGAGCCGGGCTCTGCCCGGCTGTGCGTTACCTGGGGCCGTGCCAACGCAAAAAACCCGGCCGGGGCCGGGTTTTTCTCCTCACCTTGGTCGAAGCCACGCAGGGCGTGGCTCTACGGCCTTGGATCAGGCAGCGGCCTTGATGGCCTTGATGCGCGCAGTCAGGCGGCTCTTATGACGAGCGGCCTTGTTCTTGTGGATCAGACCACGCGAGCTGAAACGGTCGAGGATCGGCTGGGCGACGGCAAAGGCTGCCTCGGCGCCGGCGGCATCGTTGGCATCCAGAGCCTTGATCACCTTCTTGACAGCGGTGCGCAGCATCGAACGCTGAGCCGTATTGCGCGCGTTGCGCACGACGGTCTGCTTGGCGCGCTTCTTGGCGGACTTGATATTGGCCACAGTGGTGGTTTCCTGAAAAATCGGTGTAATGGGAACAGCAAGCTGGAAAGTATGATGGCTCGAAAAATGTACGTCAAGTCAATTGTCAAGAGGAAACACGGGTGAGTTCACCAAGGATGTTGCGCGGGCTGCTGTCTTTCAGCAGCATGACCATGATTTCACGGGTGCTGGGGCTGGTCCGCGACCAGGTCATCACCACCACGTTCGGCACCAATGCGGTGACCGACGCCTTCTGGGTCGCCTTCCGGGTACCCAACTTCCTGCGCCGCCTGTTTGCCGAAGGCTCGTTCGCGACCGCGTTCGTGCCGGTGTTCACGGAAGTGAAGGAAACCCGTTCGCATGAGGAACTGCGCGAGCTGATGTCGCGCGTTGCCGGCACCCTGGGCGCGGCGCTGCTGCTGGTGACCGCGCTGGCGCTGATCTTCGCGCCGCAGCTGGCCACCCTGTTCTCAAGCGGGGTAGAGACCGACCCGGCCAAGCACGGCCTGCTGGTCGACCTGTTCCGGCTGACCTTCCCGTTCCTGCTGTTCGTGTCGCTCACCGCGCTGGCGGGCGGGGCGCTGAACAGCTTCCAGCGCTTTGCGATGCCGGCGCTGACCCCGGTGATCCTCAACGTCTGCATGATCGCCGGTGCGCTGTGGCTGGCGCCGCGGCTGGGCGGCACCCCGGAAAAGCAGATCCTCGCGCTGGGTTGGGCGGTGCTGGCCGCCGGCATGCTGCAGTTGCTGTTCCAGTTGCCCTCGCTGAAGGGCATCAACCTGCTGACACTGCCGCGCTGGGGCTGGAACCACCCCGGCGTGCGCAAGGTGCTGACCCTGATGGTGCCGACCCTGTTCGGCTCGTCGGTGGCGCAGATCAACCTGCTGCTGGACACGGTGATCGCGGCCAAGCTGACCGACGGCTCGCAGTCGTGGCTGTCGCTGGCCGACCGCTTCCTGGAACTGCCGCTGGGCGTGTTCGGGGTGGCGCTCGGCACGGTGATCCTGCCGGCGCTGGCCCGCCACCATGTCAGTACCGACAAGGCCGGCTTCTCCAGCGCGCTGGACTGGGGCCTGCGCACCACGCTGCTGATCGCGGTGCCGGCCATGCTGGGCCTGCTGCTGCTGGCCGAGCCGCTGATCGCCACATTGTTCCAGTACCGCCAGTTCACCGCGTTCGACACCCGCATGACCGCGCTGTCGGTGTACGGCCTGAGCCTGGCGCTGCCGGCCTTTGCCCTGCTCAAGGTGGTGCTGCCGGCGTTCTACGCCCGCCAGGACACCCGCACCCCGGTGCGCGCGGGCCTGGTCGCGCTGGTCGCCAACATGGTCTTCAACTTCATCCTGCTGGCGATCCTGTACCAGGTGATGGTGCCCGAAGCGCTCAAGGCACAGGGCGTCTGGGTCGCGCTGGGCAAGCAGCCCGGCCTGCACCTGGCGCTGGGCATTGCCAGCGCGCTGTCCAGTTACCTGAACCTGGGCCTGCTCTGGTACTGGCTGGGCAAGACCGACGTGTACCAGCCGAAGGCAGGGTGGGGTGGTTACGTCGCCCGGCTGCTGCTGGCCTGCGGGGCCATGGTCGCCGTGCTGCTGGTGCTGCGCGGGCAGATGCCCGCCTTCACCGGCATGGACAAGTGGCACCGGATCGGCAACCTCGCGCTGCTGGTCGGCGGCGGCGGCCTGACCTACCTGGTCGCCCTGGTCGCCATGGGCTTCCGCCCGCGCCACCTGCGCGAGCATTGATCTGTGGACACCCCGGCTATACTTGAGGGTCATGCATTGCAATACGTTGGCCCGGGTGGGCCGGATCTCGATCAGATGAGCACCTTGTTCCGATCCATCGAAGGCAAGCCCCTGTTCCCGCAAGGGAGCGTGGTCTGCATCGGCGCATTCGACGGCCTGCACCTGGGCCATCGCGCGCTGGTGCGGCATGCGGTGGCGCGTGCCCGCGCCCTCGGCGTGCCTGCCGTGGCCGTGGCGTTCGAACCGCTGCCGCGCGAGTACTTCGCCCAGGGCGAACCGCCGCCGCGGCTGACCCTGGCCCGCGACAAGGTGGCGATCCTGCGCGAGTGCGGCGTGGACGCCATCGGCCTGCTGCGTTTCGACGCGCGCATGGCCGCCATGCCCGCCGAAGCCTTCGTCGAGCAGTTGCTGGCCCAGCGCCTGGGCGCGCGCGAAGTGTGGATCGGCCCGGACTTCTGCTTCGGCAACCGCCGCCGCGGCGACCTCGCCCTGCTGCAGGCCATGGGCGAGACGCTCGGCTTCAGCGCCGGCGAAATCGAAGCGGTGGACCTGCACGGCGACCGCATTTCCAGCACCCGCATCCGACAGCTGCTGCGCGAAGGCGATTTCAACCGTGCCGCAGACCTGCTCGGTCGCCCGTATACGATCAGCGGCCGCGTCGTGCGCGGGCGCCAGCTTGGCCGCACCCTCGGCTTCCCGACCGCGAACCTGCGCTTCCCGAAGACCCCGGCGCTGGCCGGCATCTACGCCACCTGGGTACACGGCGTGTTCGACCAGCCGTGGCCGTCGGTGTCCAGCTTCGGCACCCGTCCCACCGTGGACGGCGTGGAGCCGCTGCTGGAAGCGCACCTGTTCGACTTCCAGGGCGACCTGTACGGCCGCCACATCGAAGTCGAATTCGTCGCCAAGCTGCGCAACGAAGAAAAGTTCCAAGACCTGGCGGCGTTGACCGTCCAGATGCACCGCGACGCCGATCAGGCGCGTCGCATCCTTTCCGAACACAGATTGCGAGCCACTGCGTGAGCCAGGACTACAAAGCCACCCTTCATCTGCCGGCAACCGAATTCCCGATGCGCGGCGACCTGCCCAAGCGCGAGCCGGGCATTCTGTCGCGCTGGGAAGACGAGGGCCTGTACGCCCGCCTGCGCGAAAACGCGCATGGTCGCCCGCTGTTCGTGCTGCACGACGGCCCGCCGTACGCCAACGGCCAGATCCACCTGGGTCATGCGGTCAACAAGATCCTCAAGGACATCATCGTCAAGTCGCGCTATCTGGCCGGCTTCGATGCGCCGTACGTGCCCGGCTGGGACTGCCACGGCCTGCCGATCGAAATCGCGGTCGAGAAGAAGTGGGGCAAGGTCGGCACCAAGCTGGACGCCGAACAGTTCCGCCAGAAGTGCCGCGAATACGCCGAAGAGCAGATCGACCTGCAGCGCCGCGACTTCAAGCGCTTGGGCGTGATCGGCGATTGGGACAACCCGTACAAGACGCTCAGCTTCGATTTCGAAGCCAATGAGATCCGTGCGCTGTCCAAGATCTTCGCCAACGGCCACATCGTGCGCGGCGCCAAGCCGGTGCACTGGTGCTTCGACTGCGGCTCGGCATTGGCCGAAGCGGAAATCGAGTACCAGGACAAGACCTCGCCGGCCATCGACGTGGCCTACGTTGCGCGCGACAGTGCGCAGCTGGCTGCGCGCTTCGGCGTGACCCTGCCGGCCGATGTCGAAGTGGCCGTGCCGATCTGGACCACCACCCCGTGGACGCTGCCGGCTTCGCTGGCGGTGTCGCTGGGTGCGGACATCCAGTACGCGCTGGTCGAAGGCCCGGCCCACGCCGGCAAGCGTCGCTGGCTGGTGATTGCCGCCAGCCTGGCCGAGCGCGCGCTGCGCCGCTACGGCGTCGAAGACGTGGTCGCACACGGTCATGCCGCCGGTGCCGCGCTGGAAAACCTGCTGCTGGCCCACCCGTTCTACCCGCAGCGCGACATCCCGCTGCTCAACGGCGCGCACGTCTCCGACGAAGACGGTACCGGTGCGGTGCACACCGCCCCCGGCCACGGCCAGGAAGACTTCGTGGTCAGCCAGCAGTACGGGCTGATGGACAACTACAACGCCGGCCAGATCAACCCGGTCGACGGCCGCGGCGTGTACCTGCCGTCCACCCCGCCGGCGGGCGAGGTGGTGCTGGCGGGCGTGCACCTGTGGAAGGCGCAGCCGCTGATCGTGGACGTGCTGCGCGACTCCGGCGCGCTGCTCGCCTTCGTGGAGATCGTGCACAGCTACCCACACTGCTGGCGCCACAAGACCCCGGTCGTGTTCCGCGCCACCCCGCAGTGGTTCATCTCGATGGACAAGGCCAACCTGCGCAGCGACGCCATGGCCGCCATCGACAGCGTGGGCTGGTTCCCGAGCTGGGGCAAGGCGCGCATCGGCAGCATGGTCGACGGCCGCCCGGACTGGTGCATCAGCCGCCAGCGCACCTGGGGCGTGCCGATCGCACTGTTCACCCATCGCGAAACCGGCGAGCCGCATCCGCGCACCGTTGAACTGATGCAGCAGGTGGCCGACCGCGTGGAGCAGGGTGGCATCGACGTCTGGTACGCACTGGACGCCGCCGAACTGCTGGGCGACGAAGCCGCGCACTACGAGAAAGTCACCGACATCCTCGATGTCTGGTTCGACTCCGGCGTCACCCATGAAGGCGTGCTCGCCGCGCGTGGCTTCGGCAAGCCGGCCGACCTGTACCTGGAAGGTTCCGACCAGCACCGCGGCTGGTTCCAGTCCTCGCTGCTCACCGGCGTGGCCATCGACAAACATGCGCCGTACAAGCAGTGCCTCACCCACGGCTTCACCGTGGATGAGAAGGGCCGCAAGATGTCCAAGTCGCTGGGCAACGGCATCGAGCCGCAGGACATCATGAAGACCCTGGGCGCCGACATCCTGCGCCTGTGGATCGCCTCGGCCGACTACAGCAATGAAATGTCGCTGTCGCAGGAAATCCTCAAGCGCAACGCCGACGCCTACCGGCGCCTGCGCAACACCGCGCGCTTCCTGCTCGGCAACCTGGACGGCTTCGACCCGGCCACGCATCTGGTGGCCCCGGCCGAGATGGTCGCGCTGGACCGCTGGATCGTGCATCGCGCCTGGGAAGTGCAGGAGAAGATCAAGGCGGCGTACACCGGCTACAACATGGCCGAGATCGTGCAGCTGCTGCTGAACTTCTGCAGCGTCGACCTCGGTTCGCTGTACCTGGACGTGACCAAGGACCGGCTGTACACCATGCCGACCGACTCGCGTGGCCGTCGTTCAGCGCAGACCGCGATGTACCACATCGCCGAAGCCTTCACCCGCTGGATCGCGCCGATCCTGACCTTCACCGCCGACGAGCTGTGGGGCTACCTGCCGGGCGAACGCAAGGACAACGTGCTGTTCGCCACCTGGTACGAAGGCCTGGCCCCGCTGCCGGCCGACGCCCCGTTGAACGCGGCCGACTTCGACCAGCTGCTGGCCCTGCGCGAGCAGGTGGCCAAGGTGCTCGAACCGATGCGCGCCAACGGCGCCATCGGTGCCGCGCTGGAAGCAGAGATCACGGTTGCCGCAAGCGAGGAAACCGCCGTGCGCTGGCAGCCGCTGGCCGATGAACTGCGTTTCCTGTTCATCAGTGGCGACGTCAGCGTGCGCCCGGCGACCACCGACGAGGTGTTCGTCAGCGCCCAGCCGACCACCAAGCAGAAGTGCGTACGCTGCTGGCATTACCGCGCCGACATCGGCACGGTGGCCGCCCACCCGGAACTGTGCGGTCGTTGCGCAAGCAACGTCGACGGTGCCGGCGAAGACAGGAAGTGGTTCTGATGGCCGCCCCGCGTCCGCGTCCCAGCGCGCTGGTGTGGCTGCTGCTGTCCGCAGCGGTCATCGTCCTGGACCAGTGGAGCAAGGCCTGGGTGCTGTCCAGCCTGCCCGAGTACCAACCGGTCACCGTCATCGACGGCTTCTGGAACTGGTACCGCACCTACAACACCGGTGCAGCGTTCAGTTTCCTGAGCGACGCAGGTGGCTGGCAGCTGTGGTTCTTCACCGCACTGGCGGTGGGCATCAGCGGCCTGATGGCGTTCTGGCTCTCGCGCACCCCGCGCGCCCACTGGCGCAGCGCGGTGCCGTACGCACTGGTGATCGGAGGTGCGATCGGCAACGTGATCGACCGCCAGGTGCACGGCCACGTGGTCGACTTCATCCAGTGGTACGTGGGCGAGCATTACTGGCCCGCGTTCAACATTGCCGATGCGGCGATCGTGGTCGGCGCCATCGGTATCGCCGTGTTCGGTCTGTTCGACGGCAAGACCGCCAAAAAGGCGGATAATGCCAACCCGTAACCCCTTGCCGGCCGCTGCCGGGAGACCTGTCTGATGGATGTGCTGCTCGCCAACCCGCGTGGATTCTGTGCCGGTGTCGATCGTGCGATCGAGATCGTCAAGCGCGCGATCGAAACACTGGGCGCGCCCATCTACGTGCGCCATGAAGTGGTGCACAACCGCTTCGTGGTCGACGACCTCAAGCAGCGCGGCGCGATCTTCGTCGAAGAGCTCGACGAAGTGCCGGACAACAACACCGTCATCTTCAGCGCGCACGGCGTCTCCCAGGCCGTGCGCCAGGAAGCCGAGCGCCGTGGCCTGAAGGTGTTCGACGCAACCTGCCCGCTGGTGACCAAGGTCCACTTCGAAGTCGCCCGTCACTGCCGTGCCGGCCGCGACGTGGTGCTGATCGGCCACGCCGGTCACCCGGAAGTGGAAGGCACCATGGGGCAGTGGAAGCAGGAAGCCGGCAGCGGACACATCTACCTGGTTGAAGACGTGGAGCAGGTGGCCACGCTGGAATTGAACCAGCCGGAAAACTTCGCCTACACCACCCAGACCACGCTGTCGGTGGACGACACCCGCGGCATCATCGAGGCCCTGCGTGCGCGCTTTCCGGCGATGCAGGGGCCGAAGAACGACGACATCTGCTACGCCACCCAGAACCGCCAGGACGCCGTGCGCGACCTGGCCAAGCGCTGCGACCTGGTGCTGGTGGTCGGCTCGCCGAACAGCTCCAATTCCAACCGCCTCAGCGAACTGGCCCGCCGCGACGGCGTCGAGTCCTACCTGATCGACGGCGCGCATGAGATCGACCCGGCGTGGGTGGTGGGCAAGAAGCACATCGGCCTCACCGCCGGTGCCTCCGCCCCGCAGGTGCTGGTCGACGGCGTGCTCGAACGCTTGAAGGAACTGGGCGCAACCGGCATCGGCGAGCTCGACGGCGAACCGGAATCGATGGTGTTCGCGCTGCCGAAGGAACTGCGGTTGCGCCTGATCAGCTGATCCCCAACCGTGACCTTTGGCCATGGGGCGGCACACCCCCGAGGTCTAGGATCGAACGTTTCGCCCCCGGAACCTTCGCCCGATGAAACTGCGTGCCGCCGTCCTCTCCGCGCTTCTCGCCGCCACCGCTACCGGTGCCTACGCGCAGACGCCACCGCCGCAGGACGTCGCCTTCCCCGGCCTGCTGCGCATCGACGTGGACGCACGCGACATCGGCCGCCGCATCTTCAAGGTCAAGGCCACCGTGCCGGCCCAGCCCGGCCCGCTGACCCTGCTGTACCCGCAATGGCTGCCCGGCGCGCATTCGCCCAGCGGTCCGGTCGACAAGGTCGCCGGCCTGGTGGTCACCGCAAACGGCAATCCGCTCACCTGGAAGCGCGACCCGTACAATGTGTACGCCTTCACCGTGGACGTACCGCAGGGCGCCAGTGAAGTGGTCGCCGAATTCAAGTTCCTCTCCTCGCAGGGCGCAGGGCAGGGCCGGGTGGTGATGACCCCGGAAATGCTCAACCTGCAGTGGATCGCCAACTCGCTGTATCCCGCCGGCGTGAACAGCCGCAACATCCAGGCCCAGGCCAGCGTCACCCTGCCGCCGGGCTGGGCCTACGCCACCGCGCTGGACACCGAGCGCCGCGACGGCGACACCGTAGTCTTCAAGCCGATCAGCTACGACCACCTGGTCGACTCGCCGCTGTATGCCGGCCGCCACTACCAGCAGTTCGACCTCGACCCCGGCGCCAAAGTCCCGGTGCACCTCAACGTGTTTGCCGACGACGCCAAATCGCTGGTGGCCAAGCCCGAACAGGTGCAGGCACACCGCGCGCTGGTGCAGCAGATCTACAAGCTCTACGGCGCCCGCCACTTCGACCGGTACGAGTTCCTGCTGGCCCTGACCGATAAGCTCGGCGGCATTGGCCTGGAACACCAGCGCTCCAGCGAAAACAGCGGCGACACCGGCTACTTCACCGAGTGGGACAAGACCTGGCTCGGTCGCGACCTGCTGCCGCACGAGTTCAACCACTCCTGGAACGGCAAGTACCGCCGTGGCGCCGACCTCACCACCGCCAACTTCAACGTCCCCATGGGCGACAGCCTGCTCTGGCTGTACGAAGGCCAGACCCAGTTCTGGGGCCACGTGCTGTCCGCGCGCTCGGGCCTGTGGACCACCGACCAGACCCGCGACATGCTCGCCAACGTGGCGGCCACCTACGATCGCGGTCGCCCTGGTCTGTCGTGGCGCAACCTGCAGGACACCACCAACGACCCCACCATCGCCCAGCGCCGCGCACTGGCGTACCGCAACTACCAGATGAGCGAGGACTACTACTCCGGCGGCCAGATGGTGTGGTTGGAGGTGGAAGGCAAGCTGCGCGCGCTCACCGGCAACAAGCGCAGCCTGGACGATTTCGCCAAGGCCTTCTTCGGCATGAAAGACGGCGACTGGAACGTGAACCCGTATACGTTCGAAGACGTGGTTTCCACCTTGAACGGCATCGCCCCGTACGACTGGGCCAGCTTCCTGCGCGAGCGCCTGGACGGCCACGGCCCGCTCACTGGCGGGCTGGAAGCAGCGGGCTGGAAGCTGGTCTACACCGACACCCCGAACGACGCGTTCAAGGCGCAGGAAACCCGGGCCAAGAACGCCAACCTGCTGTACTCGCTGGGCCTGGCGGTAAATGACGCCGGCGCCATCAGCGACGTGCTGTGGGACAGCCCTGCATTCAACGCCGGCCTCTCCCCGGGCATGACCGTGCTCGCACTCAACGGCCGCGTGTTCAAGGGCGAAGACCTCAAGGATGCCGTGACCGCCGCGAAGACCGACAAGGCCCCGCTCACCTTGCTGGTGAAGAACTTCGACCACATCGACACGGTCAAGCTCGACTACCACGGCGGCCTGCAGTATCCGAAGCTCGAGCGCATCGCCGGCAAGCCCGACCGCCTGGCCGAGCTGTGGAAAGCGCGATGAACCTGCGCCGCGACGTGCCGATCCTGCTGGCGGCAGCAGCCGCCATCATCGGCGCGTCGCTCGACGGCGACGGCCGCTGGCTGCACTGGGTAGCCAAGCCGCTGACCACGCTCCTGATAGCCGCCATAGTCTGGCAAGCCCTGAAAAACAACGCGACCGAACCCCGTAGTGCCGGCCGCCGGCCGGCAACCTCGCACCCCGTCACCGCCCCACCTACCGCCAAGCCATCCTGCTCGGCATGGGCTTCTCCTGCATCGGCGACATCGCGTTGATGCTCCCTTTCGACGCCTTCGTCCCCGGCCTGATCGCCTTCCTGCTCGCGCACGTCTGCTACATCGTCGCCTTCCGCGCAGGCTTCAAAGCAGGGAAGGGGTTGGTACTGGCAAGCGCACTGCTAGCCCTGTTCGCCGGCATCAACCTGGCCGGCCTATGGCCGCTGCTTCCGGGCGACCTGCGCATTCCCGTAGTCGTCTACGTACTAGTGCTCGCCCTGATGGCCACACTCGCGCTCGCGCGCGCGTGGTCGCGCAATCCACTCGGCGCATCCCCGGGCACGCACTGGGCCGCCATCGGCGCAGTGCTCTTCGTCATAAGCGACTGCACCCTGGCCTGGGACCGCTTCGGCGGCGGCCTGCCTCTCGCATCGTTGTGCGTCCTGGCCACCTACTACGCAGCCCAATACTGCATAGCGCGCTCGGCAATCTCCGCGAACTGACCGTTCGCGAACCCAGACGACCCCAACTCAATCAAAAACACCGGCGGTAGGGTCGGTTCCCAAACGACCGCCGACCCTGCCCATCACTGCTATAACGCATGACCCCGGCCGGCGCCGCGCTCCTGCCCGTATCAATCACTCCCCAACATCCCCAGCACTCTCACACCGCTTCCCCTCCGCACACAACCGATCCAACAACGCCAACGTAACCCCATTGCTCCACCCAAACCCATCCTGCAGCGGATACTCCCCGCCGCCCCCACCGCCCGCAGACCCGTCCACCACATACTTCTCCACCAACTTCCCCTCGCGGTCATAAACCGTCTGCACCGTCCGCAGGAACCGCACGCCGATCTGCCGCGCCAATGCGTCCTGCCGATACCGCTGCAACCCATCCACCGCCACCCACTGCAACGGCGCCCACCCATTCGGCGCATCCCACTGCTGCCCCGTGTTCTCCGTGGTGGTCAACAACCCACCCGCGCGCACCAGCTGCGCCTGCACAGCATCCGCAGTCCGCCGCGCCTGCGTCGAATCCGCCACCTGCAACCACAACGGAAACAGCGCCGCCGCCGTCAGCGCAGGGCGGGGCGTACCGCGTTCCAGATCGCGATCCGCATACCAGCCCTGCCGCTCGTCCCAAAGCAGCGCATTGATCGCCCGCTTGCGCTGCTCCGCCAGCCGCCGGAAATCACGCGCCTCAGCACGCTCCCCAACCGCACGACTGGCCCGCGCCAACGTAACCTCCAGATGGAACAGCAAACTGTTCAGATCCACAGGCACGATCTCGGTGGTATGAATGCTGCCCAGCTCCGCCGGATGCACCAGCCACCGCGAACTGAAATCCCATCCAGACTCCGCCCCCGCACGCAGATCTCGATACACCTGCGAAGGCGCACGATCCGGCACCGTCGCCGCCGTAGCCAGATCATCCGTCCACGACTCCGTACGCGGCACCGCCCGCGCATCCCAATAGCGGTTGAGCAGGCTGCCATCATTCATCCGCACCACGCGCTCACTGGCCGCACCCGGCGCCAACCCCTCCGCCCCACGCATCCAGAACGCATGCTCCGTGCGCAGCTGCGGCAGATAGCGGCGATACGCCTCATCGCCCTCATGCGTCGCCAGCAGGTCCACCATCAAGCTGAAGAACGGCGGCTGCGAACGGCTCAGGTAGTAACTGCGATTGCCATTCGGAATGTGCCCGTACTGGTCGAGCTGCCACGCGAAGTTGTCCACCATGTCGCGCACCTGCTGCCAGCGACCGCTGGACGCCAGGCCCAGCAGGGTGAAGTAGCTGTCCCAGTAGTACACCTCGCGGAAGCGCCCACCCGGAACCACATACGGCTTGGGCAACGGCAGTAGCGACCCACGCGGATCCACCGTCTCGGTGCTCCGGGTCAGCACCGGCCACAGCCCCTCGATATGCGCGCGCAGGGTTTCACCGGCAGGCGGCACATACGGAGTCCCTTCAACCGGCACCGTGAAATGGTCAGCCACGAAGGCGGGCAGGGCATACCCCGGCTGTGCCTGGGCGCGCGCCCACTCCGCCAGCAGCGAATCCGGGTCCTGATGCGGCACCGCGTCGGCAAAGGTCTTCTGGTCCTTGAACAGGTGCGCCCGCTGGACCTGCTGGAACAAGGGCTGCCACTGCTGGTCGGGTGGCTGCGGAGCCTGGGCAGGCGGGGCGGCTGCCGCCGGAGCGGAGCAGAGCAGGGTGGCCAGCAGCAGGCGGGGCATGCGCACGGGTGACTTCATGAACGGCATCCGGAAGGCAACACCCCGACTCTAGGGGCGGGAACGTCAACACCGGGTGCGCCCCGGCCAGCACAGGCCCCGGCGCCGATTGACCCACCCAGCCGCTCCCCTTTAGAATTGCCTGCTCAGCCGGAATAGCTCAGTTGGTAGAGCGGCGCATTCGTAATGCGTAGGTCGCAGGTTCGATTCCTGTTTCCGGCACCAGTTTCATCAAAAGCCCCGGCCTTGGTCGGGGCTTTTTGTTTTCGGTGCGTTCGGAACCTATTGATGGAAAAGGGATTCGTGTCGGACTGATTGCTGGCTGTTCTTCCATGCCGCTCATTGCGGATGGTTGGTGTCCGCGCTGAGACCTAGGACCTCTTTGACCATCTGGCTTCAGAGGACCTTCCGCTCAGTCAATCGTCATCACGCTCGGAAAGTTCGAGATCCCGACCAGCACGCGACTCTTTGGGGCGAGTCTCCTGGGAGCATTCGCTTGACGCTGGTATGCCGAGACTCGTTACTCTGAGGCTCGGCAAGTGCCGTTTCAGGGACTAGAAATGGGTTCCGCTGTTGCGCCGCATCGCGCAGCCAAGTAGGTGGTAAACATAAGTTCTTTATCGCTGCTGTAGGCTCCACTCAGTTGTTCCAGCCACATCAGGTTGAGCCGGGCATCGAACAGACTTGCAAAGAGGAAATCGTCGGAAGTATCGAGGCGATACGCCTTCACCAGATTGTTAAAGAACTGATTGTTGCTGGAGCCGCCTTTTCCTACTTTGGCCGCTTCGTTCAAGATCGTGGATAGTTCCCCTGCGGCATGTGCGCTAACTGCTGCAATCGCAGACTTCGTGCATGCGCGAGCAATCATGTCTCGGTCAGATACGCCCGAAGTCACGCGAGTCACATCAATGTGCGCGCGGCGCGTGGGTGCTTCTTGCGACAGGGCCTGTGCGCACATCAGTGCTGTTATCGCAAAGGAAAGCAGACCGACTTTGAGGGTTTGTTCAAACTTTAGGGCCAGGTGGACCTTGGTGAGCTTGGGGTCAAACGAGCGCTCATGGGGCTTGATGAGGTCATAAAGGAGCACGTGCAATCCCTGGCGGTAATGAGGTCCACCATTTTCCGCTCATAACGCGCCGTTGCACCAGTGCTCGGAAGGATTCTGGAGAGGGCGCGGGTCCTGGCCGCTTATGGCGGCGATGGTTGCAGCAGGCATGGGCCGCCACCACGTTGTTGGCCGCGTCTTTCCCTCCGTCTTGCTTGGCCACCAAGTGCTCTGCCGTACATTGGAAGGGCGCAGCTGAGCGCGGGCGGAGGCCCAACTCACTGGGACACCGTAGCCACATCGGCAGGTCGCAATAGAAGCAGCGACCGGACTGTGATTCAAATTTGGCGGCGCGAAGAAACTTGAGGCGTTTCTTGCTCATAGGGGGCTCCGGAATCAGAAGACGATTCCCGTGCCTCCTTTTGGAGAACCTCGGGCACCCGGAGCCTATTGGCATGCGGGCACAACGCCGACGCTTCTGCGACCGGCATTCGCTTTATAGCCTGACTCCGAGCCACGCGCAATGCCCGCCGCCGGGGTCGGTGAGCTGCCAGGAGCTGACGAAAAAGGCTCAAGTGGCGGCTGGGACCTGTGGTCTTTTCCTTGGCTCTTTCGCTCGCTATGCTCCGTCGCTCCACCGCGTGCAAGGAACGCCCAATGGAACCCTTTGACTGGTCGAAAGCCCCATTCGCTTCAACCCACTGGCGGGGGCAGGTTATCCCGGACGCCTTACCTATACTGATCCGGTGGGCCCAAGAGGGAGAGCCCCACACCTACAGCGATTTGGCGCAAGAGCTGCATGACCAGTTCGGCCACGCCATAAAGCCCCGGAAGGATCTCTACGGAACCGTTGCCGGAGGTGTAGCACAAGCGATCGAGTGGTTAAGTGGCCAGTGGGAGACGCCGATCCCGCCGCTCCATGTCATCGTGGTGAACAAACAAACGTGGCACCCTGGCGATGGCGCGATCACCATCTCCCCCGCTTACTTTTATGGCAAGAAGTGGAGCACTGAAGAGGAAAAGCGGGCGCACCTTCGTCAAGCCATGGAGGACGTTTTTACCTACCCCGATTGGAACAAAGTAGCGGAAGCGCTTCGTGCTAAGACGCTCACTCCACGATCGGGTGCCAAGCCAGTCGATGCCAACCACCCGCCGATCCCATTGCCCAAGGTTCAGCAAGGGGGAGGTCCAGAGAGCCTTGAGCATCAAGCGCTCAAGCGTTGGGTGAGAGAACATCCGCAGGAACTAATCGATTACGGTTTGTTTGAGACGGGTGAGAACGAGAAGCTGTTGAGCAGCGGTGACCGCTTGGACGTTCTTTTTGACAATGGCAGGCAGCGCTTGGCGGTGGAGGTAAAGACGAGCAAGTGCTCCGAGTCCGAGTTGATGCGAGGTGTTTACCAGTGCGTCAAATACAGGGCGATCCTTCGGGCGGAGCAGTTGGCACTGCGGCATGTGCCCACCGGCGATGCGGTCCTCATATGTCCCCGAGCACCCGGTAAGGAAACGAAGGCGCTCATCAAGCTCTTGAATGTCAACTTCCATCGAGTGCCGACGGATGCGGAGTCCTGAGAGTCATCCGCAAACTTGAAGGAGGGCGAGTGCATGACCCAAGCACATCTCGGCGAGAAAGGACGGGCTACGCGCTCCATCGGGCCCTCGCATGGCCGGGGTGGAACTCCACCCCTGGACTGGAGCCAGCCAGGCCTCAGTGCTGGTGGTTGCGGGTGACTCGTGCCCGCGTGGGGAGTAGTAGCTGTTCCCTCCCCATCTGGCCTCAGAGGGCCCCTCCACACGCCCGATCCTCATATGGCAGGGAACATCTAAAGTGCAATCTGCCCATGATGTTCTTGGGGGCATCGGGAAGTGACATAGGCTGCACGACTGTTTGAGAGAGCCAAGGATCAGTAAGACGGAAATGCCGCTCGTCGGAAAGCCCGCTTGGGGCATAAGTCGCGCACCCATAAAATGCGACAATCGTCACAAATCTTGACTATCCCGACCTCGGCCTGTTCAGCGAAGTGGGATGCAAGGAAGCTGCAGCCTATGCAGGGGGCATAAGGCTGTGGGGACTGATGCCCCCATCCAAGGAGAAGGAAATGAAGAAGCTGTTGCCCATCGTTGTCGCCGGTATCGCCCTCGCGGCCTCTTTTGCCGTTTCGGCACAAAGCCATTCGGTGAAGGGGCATTATCGCTCGGACGGTACTTACGTCCAGCCTCACTACCGTAGCAATGCGAACTCCACCAAGCTGGATAACTACAGCACTGAGGGGAACTACAATCCCTACAACGGGAAGTCCGGCACGGTGGATCCTTACAAGCCAACTCAGAGCAATCCATACGGTAGCCCTTACAACCAGCCCAGAACGCAGCAGCGTCGGTCCGGTTACGGCTACTGAAGTCTAGGCCCCGCATTTGCGGGGCTTTCTTGTATGGCCTCTCGCTAACTAGTCGGACCAGTTGTACGCTTTACCTTAAGGTGCTTGTCTGGCATGGCGCCTCTACAAATCCAGGTTTCCCCATGCGCCCCGAAGAACTCCTGCCCGACAACACGAACGAAACCGAACGCGGCGGCGTGGTGATCCGCAAAGGCACCGTGGGTGCTTTTCTCGCCTCCGTACAGGTTTGGGGCGACCCTGCCGCCAGCGCAGATGCCAAAGCCACGGCAGAAGCGGACATGGTGTCGGTTCTGCCCGCGATGCAGGCGCTTGGTCTGCTTGAGGTGTTCGAGCTGCGCGACCCGGTGCTCAGGGCGTTGGTAGCCAAGCACCTGCCGTAACCTCAGGGCTGCTGTTTCCACCAATCCTTTCGGCCTCTGCCGGTCCGCCGTGCGCGCTCCTTACGCTGCGCTTCTTGCTGTTCCTCGAGAGAGCGGCGGTCAGGCCCGAAGCACATGTGATTGAACATGCCTGCGCGCTCAGCGCGCCTGGGTGGAGTGGTGTCGTGGTTGGTTGTCGTCATCAGCACAGGCTAATGGCGGTCCGTGTCACTCGTTGAGACGAAGCGGCACCACCTCGATTACCTGCGCTCACCACGACGCACGGCTCGAGACTGCGTTGCCGGAGTGTTGGTTCCAGGCCGGACGGTTCCCAAGCGGTCGAAGGGTCTGTACGGTTGGGACCTACTTCAAAGGAACCGAACCACACATGGGAAGCTTCTCAATCTGGCATGCGCTGATCCTGCTCATCATGCTGGCGCTGCCGGTTGCAGCTGTCGTGGCAGTCGTTCTCTTCCTGAATTTCCGCCGTCGCGCAGGCAAATGATGCGGCAGGAGCGCGTCAGCGCTTGACGCGCCGACTGAACCGCCCGTTGATGGTCACCGTTCTCTGCGCCAACCCGAACAGAAGCTGGCGCAGGTAACCACCCATCGCCCCTGCGGCGAGGCCGGCGACTACACGGCGTGCGGGCTGAAGCGCACCCCGGGCGCGCTCCGCAAGCCAGGGCAGGGTAGCCACCAACTGGCTGCCCAGCACCAAGGCCAATACATCGAGCCCAACCATATCCACCAGCGCCGCCAAGGGTGCCAGCTCCGGGTTGCATGCCAACAGCAGCACCAGAACCACGGTGGATACCGCTATCACCCGGCGACCGGCCGTGCTGGCGGTGAATCTACGCAGAGCGGAGAACAGGGGCACGGAGGTTACTCGCGTGGGGTCTGTCTTCGATCATGGGGCCGTCAGCGGCCGGGTTCAACGCCCCCACCGGGGTAGCCTCGGCGATTTTCTCCAGCGCATGGTCCTGGGTGGAGGTGGGAACCTTTTAGCGTGGTGAGAGTTCCTCGACTGTTTCTTGGGTCGGTGCGCGACTGCGATGCCCAAACTGATCTGAGGCCGCTGATCGATGAACCATTTCCGGCAGTAACGATAAATTATCAATGTGACGCCTTTGATGGGCCTTTGGTCGGCCAGAGGTATCCCCACGCTACTTTTTGTTAGATATGTGAAAGAAATATCTAACAATCCGAACGATCCTTCCTGCCATGACCGCGTCCAAGTCCATCCGCCAGAAGATCGCCTCGCTGCCGCGCAATGAGCCCTTCACCCCGGTTCTGTTTGTTGGGCTGGGCTCTCGCGCGGCCATCGACCAGACCCTCATGCGCCTGACCAAGGAAGGCGACATTGAGCGCGTGGGACGTGGTGTGTATGTGCGCCCGCGCCCAACCGCGTTCGGCTTCAACGCCAAGCCGACGGCGGAACAGGTGGCACATGCCATTGCTAAAGCGGAAAACGCGACCATCGAGATCCAAGGCGCTGAAGCTGCTCGCCGTTTTGGCTTCTCTACCCAGATGCCCACTCAGCCGGTGTACCTCACGTCGGGGTCGTCGCGCCGCCTGAAGTTGGGCAGGCTCCGCCTGACCCTCAAGCATGTCTCGCCGCGGAAGCTGGCCTTGGCCGGTACCGAGGCCGGCCCAGCCATGTCTGCGTTGTGGTATCTGGGCAAGTCAGAGGTCAGTGAACGGACCTTCGCCCAGCTGGCCCGTCAAATGCCGGCTGATGCGTTCCGCATGTTGTCCGCGAACAAGGCGAGGATGCCCTCCTGGATGTCGAGCGCCCTGACCCGTTACGAGAACCGCGCCTGTATCTGAGCCTGGCAGCTGGAATGCTCAGCGTGTCACTGCCAAACTTCGACGAAGTTCTGGCAGACATACACGCTGAGCGAAACAGGATAAACGCGGCCGTTCAAGCCTATCGGAAGGCTGTCGCGGCCGCGGAAGGTGCAGAAAACACGACGGAAGCGTCCTGATTCAACGCCCCCCGGAGGTGGCATCGACAATCTTCTCCATTGCCTGGTCTAGGGTGAAGGAAGCCGCCTTCTGGCGCGGCGGGAACTCCTTGAACGAGTCCAGGAACGGCTGCACCACCGCCAGGCCGAGGTTGATCTGCGGCACGTGGTCGATGAACCAGTCGTAGTAGGTGTTGGAGGTGATGTCCGCCCGTTCGTACGGGTCGGTGCGCAGGTTGAAGAGCTTGGGTATGCGCAGTACCACCAGCGGCTCGGCCCAGATCCGCATCGTGCCCGGTACGCGCTGTTCCATGAAGACCAGCTTCCAGTTGCCTGCACGCAGCGCGACCAGGTTGCCGTCGTCGTCAAAGTAGACCAGGCCCTTGCGCGGGCTGGGCACACCCTCCTTGGTCAGGAAGTCGGTCAGGTCATAGCCGTCGATATGCACCTTGTAGGTGGTATCGCCAATCTTGTGGCCCTTCTTCAACTTGTCGACGATTTTCGGCTCGCCCGCCGCCGCGAGGAAGGTCGGCAGCCAGTCGTGGTGCTGCACGATGTCGTTGCTCACCACCCCGGCCGGCACCTGGTTGGGCCAGCGCACCACCAGCGGAATGCGGAACGCGCCTTCCCAGTTGGTGTCCTTCTCGTTGCGGAACGGGGTCATCGCACCGTCCGGCCAGGTGTTCATGTGCGGGCCGTTGTCGGTGGAGTAGATCACGATGGTGTTTTCGGTGATGCCCAGCTCGTCCAGCACGTCCAGCACGGTGCCCACGTTCTTGTCGTGGTCGATCATGGTGTCGTGATAACGCGACTGGTCTTCGCCGGCCTGGCCAATGCTTTCCGGCTTGGTGTGCGTGCGCAGGTGCATGTGGGTGAAGCACACCCAGGTGAAGAACGGTTTGCCGGCCGCGTGCTGGCGCTTGATGAAGTCGACCGCGCAGTCCGCGAAATCATCGTCGCAGGTTTCCATGCGCAACTTGGTCAGTGGGCCGGTGTCTTCGATACGCTGCTTGCCGATGCGGCCCCAGCGCGGCTCTTCCGTGCTGTCGTCCTTGTCGCTGGCGAAGCTGCGCAGCACGCCGCGCGGCCCGAGCTTCTTGAAGAACTCCGGGTCCTTAGGGTAATCCGGCAGTTCCGGCTCCTCTTCGGCATTGAGGTGGTAAAGGTTGCCGTAGAACTCGTCGAAACCGTGGACCGTGGGCAGGAACCGGTTCTGGTCGCCAAGGTGGTTCTTGCCGAACTGGCCGGTGGCGTAGCCCTGTTCCTTGAGCAGTTCGGCGATGGTCACGTCCTCGGCCTGCAGGCCGACCGGCGAGCCGGGAATGCCGACCTTGGTCAGCCCGGTGCGGAAGCCGCTCTGCCCGGTGATGAAGGAGGCGCGGCCGGCGGTGCAGCTCTGCTCGCCGTAGGCGTCGGTGAAGCGCATGCCCTCACGGGCGAGCCGGTCGACGTTGGGCGTGCGGTAGCCCATCAACCCATCGGTGTAACAGCTGAGGTTGCTGATGCCGATGTCGTCGCCCCAAATCACCACGATGTTGGGTTTGGCCGCGCTTTTGGAACTCATGGGGATTGCCTCCGATGGATGCTCCCAGAGTGGAATGCCGGCCGGGGCTTGGCATCCGAAGGACTACTGGCATGCGCTGCGTAGTTGTACTGGAGATGGCCTGAATGCGTTACCGTCAGGACACGCTCCCCCAAGGCCTTGTCATGAAGACTGCAGTTTTCAGTGCCCGCCCT